>JBHHXL010000334.1:0-5376 GCA_046757065.1 Anaerolineae bacterium | reverse complement strand
GGGCGAGTTTGCAAGTGGCTTTCAAAATGGTTGACCCGCAAACTCGCAAACTCGCAAACTCGCAAACTCGCAAACTCGCAAACTTGCACACTTGCTCACTCACAAACCTGCAACCGCGCGCGCTTGAGGTGATTTATGGCTTCTCCCGCTGCTTTACCGGAAACATCAACCCAACCTTTGACGAGAGCCCTGAGGATGGCCGCCCGCCGGCTTCGCTGGCAGGAAGCCACGCGCCTGGCCCTGCGAGTCACCGGCCTCGGCCTGGCCGCGACGTTGTTGTTCATCCTGGCCGGTCGAGTTTACCCCCTGGCGTGGCCGGAGGCGTTGCTGCTCACCGGCCTGGGCGGAACGCTGGCCGGCCTGTTGGCGGTGATGGGCTACGCCTGGCTGCGTCCCCGGCCAACGCTGGCCGTGGCCCGCTACCTTGATCGCCGCCTGCACCTGGACGAGCGGTTATCGACCGCCGTGGAGTTGCTCGACGGTCGCCATTCGGCTCCGGCTGAGATTGCGCAGGCCCAGCTGGCCGATGCGCAGCAGCACCTGCAAGGATTCGACCCGGCGCGCGCCCTTCCGGTCCGCCTGCCGTGGCGCTGGCTGGGGATCACCGGCGCTCTGGTGATGGCCCTGGCAGCCGGGATGTTAGCGCCCAATCCGCAGGTGGCGGTTTTGCAGCAGCGGGCCCAAACGCAAGAAATCCTGGAGGAGCAGGCGGCCCGACTCGAAGAGGTCCGGGCCGAATTGCTGGCCGACGAACTGCTGCCGGACACGCCGCGGGGCCAGGAGTTGCTGCAAACGCTCGATGAGCTGATCGCCGCCCTGCGAGACGGGGAATTGAGCCGCGAAGAAGCCCTGGCCGCGCTGTCCGAGGCTGAGCAGGGCCTGGCCGCCCTGCAAGACGTTGCCGCCGGGCAAACGGCGCTTCTCAACGACCTGGCCCAAACCTTTAGCCGGTTTGACTCCACGGAGAGCCTGGCCGAGGCCCTGCAGGAGCGGAACCTGGCCGACGCGGCCCAGGCGTTGACCTCCGCCGGCGCCGATCCGGAGCAGGGCCGGGAATTGGCCGAGGCCCTGCAGCAAGCCGCTCAAGCGGCGCGACAGGCCGGCCAGACCGACCTGGCCGACGCGCTCAGCCAGGCCGCCGGGGCGCTTGAGCGGGCTGCAACTCAGGGTGGCGACGGGCAGGCCGCGCAGGAGGCGCTGGCCCAGGCCGCGGAAGCGCTGGCCGAGGCCGGGGAGGGATTGGCCGATCAGGAGGCCATTGCCGAAGCCCTGGCCAATATCCAATCCGCCCGCGAGCAGTTGGCCCAGGGCAACGCGCCGGGCGGGGAAGGGGGAGGGCAGAGTCCGGGGTCGGGCCAGGGGGCCGGTCAGGCGCAAGGATCGGGAGCTGTGCCGGGCGCGGGGCTCAACGTCGGCGGGGCGGGTCGAGAGGACCCCGGCCCGGGTGCGGAGGGCCTGCTCGCCGAGGAGGGCGCGCCCGACCAAATGTCAACCGGCAACGGCCCCAACGAGGGCCGCGTCGGAGAATATGAATCGCTCTATGCCCCGCAGCATTTGGGCGGTGAAGGCGGCCCCGTCGTCAACCCGGATGCGCCGGAGGTGGAAGGGGGCCTGCCTCTGGGCGATGCCCCGCTCGATCCCAACCAGGACCCCGGGGCTGCGCTCGTTCCCTACGATCAGGTCTACGGCCAATATGCCGACGAAGCCGGCCAGGCCCTGGATAGCAGCTACATCCCGTTGGGGATGAAGCGGTACATCCGGCAGTATTTTGGCGCGCTAGAGCCGGAGGGAAATTAAAAGAGGAGCTTCGCCTTGAAGCTCCTCTCGTGGGTTGAGGCAGGGGCGGCAGGACTTGAACCCGCAACCTGCGGTTTTGGAGACCGCTGCTCTGCCAGTTGAGCTACGCCCCTTTGAAAAGGTAGCGGGGGAGGGATTCGAACCCTCGACCTCCAGGTTATGAGCCTGGCGAGCTGCCTCTGCTCCACCCCGCATTAACGATTGCCATCAAAAACAGGCCAGGTGTACCCCCGATTCTGTTGCTATCCGTCATCTATCTCACCCTCGTTGCTGAGGGTGGCGGTTCCTGGCTTGCAAGGTGTTACCCTGCCTTGCCGTCGCCGCTGCGATGAGACCTAGCCGCCGGCGGCAGCCAGGCCCGCTCACCTTGCTCCCAGTTGCACGCTCGCCCAGCCGGCGCTGTTACCAGCCGCCGCTGGTGGGCTCTTACCCCACCGTTTCAGCCCTCACCCGCATCCCCGATGGCCGGAGACCGCTGGCGGGTTTGCTTTCTGTTGCGGTTGTAGTCACCCAGGCTCTCGCCTGAGCGCCCTCACTTACGGTTTCATGAGGCAACCTTGCCCGGTCTGGTGCAGGCCGGGCCGGGAGTCGGGAAGTTCCTCTACCGGGGAGCTAAACCCCGGCAGCGACGGACCCCTTAACCTGTTTCGGATGTTAAAGCAACCAGGCGTCCTCGGCAGGATTTGAACCTGCGGCCTCAGCGTCCGCAGCGCTGCGCTCTATCCAACTGAGCTACGAGGACTTGGCACAGACGTGAGATGCTCTCGCGCCTGCTTTTGGCGCATCAGTGCCTTGCTGACAGCGGTCTGGATTATACCACGACTTCCCGGTCATGTCAACAAAAATTCGAGCTGTCCGGGCGGCCTCGTTATTGAATTGCTTGCAGAAAGGCCAGGGCCTCTTCCAGCGCGTTTTGCCACGAACGCCAGCCGGATTGTTCCAGGTGTTTTTCCAAAAGCCGCGTCACGCTCTCGACGTCGATGCTGTTGGCCCCGGCCCCGGGTTCGGACGTGGCCAACGCTCCCGTGGCATTGCCCAGCACCGCCGAGGCCGGCCAGCTCAGCCCGACCAGCCGGCCCAGGATAACCCCGGAGTTAAAGCTGTCTCCGGCACCGGTGGTATCGCGCACATTAACGTTGAACGACGGGATGTGCAGTTGCTCTTTCCGGGTGGCAACGATGCAGCCCTCTTTGCCCCGGGTGGCAACGACGGCCCGCACCCCCTGGTCCAGCAGGTAGTTTAAACTGTCTTCGGCGGTCATGCCGGGCGCTAAGAAGGCGAGTTCGTCTCTGCTGGGGAAGACGACGTCCAGCCTTGGTAGCAGGTCGAGCACCTGCTGGCGATGCCGGAAGGCCAGTTCAATGCCGATGTCAATGCTGATCCGGCAGCGCTGGCGCTCGGCCAGTTCCAGCGCAAACAAGGCAGCTTCCTGTTGTGGCCTGGCCAGCAACGCATAGCCGGAAATGTGATACCAGCGCGTGTTTTGGAAGTATTGCTGCCACAATTCGGAACGTCTGGTAAATACGTTAGCGCCACGCGAGGCAAACATCGTTCTCTCGCCGTCGGCGGTGACCACAACATAGATCAGGCCGGTACCGACCGCCGTTTCGAATTGAACATAACGATGGTCAACACCGGCCTCATCCAGATCGGATAGGGCCTGCGCGGCCAGAGCGTCCTGCCCCACGCAGCCGATAAAGCCGGTATCGGTTCCCAGCCGGGCCAGGGTGATGGCTGTGTTGACAGCTGAGCCGCCCGTGTGCATCTTAACGGAGTTGGCAACGCCTTCCCCGCCGGGGACGGGATAACCGGGAATCTGGGCCACCATATCGATGTTGATGTCACCGAGCAAAACTACATCAGGCATTGCAGGCTCGCGGTAGATTGGGTTTGGTTCGTTGACCCCTGGAAACCGGGACGATGCGCGTTACAGGTCCGGCGAAATCGGTAAAATGACGGTGAACTTGCTGCCCTTCCCCAGCACGCTGTCAACAATGATGCGGCCGTTATGAGCTTCGACCATACCTTTGACGATCGACAACCCTATCCCCATCCCCTCATACCGGCGGGTTAGCGAAGCCTCAACCTGGAAGAATCGATCAAAGATTTGCTCATATTTGTCTTGCGGAATGCCGATCCCGGTATCGGCTACGAAGATTCTCACCTCCCGATCCGCCTTTTCCACGCCCACCAGAATTTTGCCCTGTTTGGCCGTAAACTTAATCGCGTTCGACATCAGGTTGGCAATGATCAAATAGACGTGCTGGCGATCGGCTTCAATGTTGATCGGATCATCACCGGGCGGAAAGTTGGTGATGACCGTTAATTCTTTGGCAGAAGTTAACTCCTGAAACTCGTTAACCACGGTCGCTGCCAGTTGTCGCAGCGAAAAGATGTCGAATTTGGCTTGAAGCTCCTTGGCTTCGATATGCCGCAGATTGACCATATCATCGATCAGCGAGCGCAACTTCATCGCGCTTTGCAGCACGATGTTGAGTTGCTCGCTGGCCTGGCCGCTGACGTTATCGCGCAAAAATGAGGCGTATCCCAAAATGACCGCCAGCGGTGTGCGTAATTCGTGCGAGGCAATGCTGACGAAATCGCTCTTAAGCTGGTCCAGGCTGGATAACTCGCGGTAGGCCTGTTGCAACTGGTCGAGCAAGCGAGCGTTTTCAATAGCGATGGCCGCCTGAGCCGCCAGGGTGCTGGCAATCTGAATGTCATCCTGGCCGAAGCCATCTTCCGCTCGCTTGTTTAGCAATTCCATAACCCCGATCACTTCGTTGCGGATGGTCAGGGGCACACCCAGGATCGAATGCGTATCAAAGCTGACGCTATCGTCGATGGCGCTGTGCCAGCGGGGATCGTTTTTGGCGTCTCGGATCAGCAGGGGTTTGCGCTTGCGGACGATCCAACCGGCAATGCTATCGCCCAGGGGAACCGTCAACTTGTGCAGGGTTTCGTTGTCGCCCTGCTCCATATTGGTGGCCGCTTCAAAATGAAGCTCTCCGGTCTGTTTGTCCAGCAGCATAATGGAGCAGGCTTCGGTATCGGTCATTTCCGTGGCTGATTGGATGATGACCTGGAGCAGGGGTTTCAGGCTGAGGGTTGAGTTGAGAATCTGGCTGACTTTGACGATGCGCTCTAAATAAGCGATCCGCCGTTCCAGGCTCGCAACTCGTTGCTCGTAGTGGGCGGGGGCAGTAACTCCTGAGAATTGGTCTCGTTCCGGGCTGTCAACAGGCTCTGGGGCCACAGTTCTTCCACCGGTGTCTTGGAATGCGATTACACGCTTGCCATAAGAACACCCACCCATTATACCATACATCCCGCGAAATTGGCGAAGCGCAGGGCACAAGTCGCGAAAGGGGGGTGTATTTCACTTTTGGGGCAAGTTTTGCGGAGTCGAGGCTTCAGCCGGAGATTAGTAGGCTTTGACCGGCTAAAGCCTTGACTCCAAAGCCCATTTTGCTAGCAACTCCATAAATTCGCCCCTAAACTGAAATGCTCCCGCGAAAGGGTGCGTCCCAAATTTTAGGCGAGTTTCACATGTCATTCTGAACGCAGCGTAGCGGAGTG
>JBHHXL010000333.1:0-5402 GCA_046757065.1 Anaerolineae bacterium | reverse complement strand
GCCCTGAGCCGGTGTTGGCTCAACACCCAAACGCCCCCAGCAAATCGATCTCGCGCACGCCGCGCCAATGCTCCGGCTCCTTGGCCGTGCGCCAGATGTGTTGCTTGACCCGGTCGACCGGCTTGCCGCTGCCCAGCAAGAGGGCGGCCAGGCCGCTGACCATCGGCGCGGCGAAGGAGGTGCCCGACCAGACGACCAAAGGGTTGAGCGGGTCCTTCAAATTCGTGATCGGCGCGGAGCCCTCCACCCGGCGGCCAAGGCTCACTGTAATGCGGCGGCTGGGCGCGGCGATGTGGGCGTCGTTGGAAAAGTAGGCCGGTTCCGTTTCCCGGTCCGTGCCCCCGGCGCAAATGACCTGCTCGCGGGTGTTATCGGTATCGGCGAAGAAACCGTAAGCCGCCGGTTCGACCGGGTTTTCCGGCTTCCAATGGGAGTCGTTGCCGCTGGCGCAGACGAACAAGGCCCCCTCGCGGCAGGCCCGGTCAACCTGGTGCAGCAGGCAACACGCCTCGGCAACCTCGGCCTGGGTGCGGGGCAGGCCCATACTCAGGTTGAAGATCACATTCTCGTGGACCAGCCGTTTCCCGTCCAGATGCGTGCCCTGCTCCCGGTGCCACATCGCCCAGCGAATCGCCTGGATCATCGCCGTCGAGTAGCCCTTGCCGTGGTCATCGAGCACGCGCGCGCCGATGATGGTCGCCCGGGGTGCCATCAAACGGCAGATGCTGGCCACCATCACCCCGTGATACTTGTGCAATTCGGCCACGGGGATGCTATCCGCCGGCGGCGGGCCTGGGGCCGGATCGAGGGGTGGACGGGTGTAACAGACCTCGCGCTCCGGTTTGAGCCGGCCCAGCGGCACATCTTCCTCGGCCAGATCGATATAGTAATCGATGAGACTGGGGTCCAGCGGCGTGGCGCTTTCATTGACCGGCAACGTATCCAACAACACGATGGTCACGCCCTCCCCCTGCAAATCAGGGCGCAGGGCCGAAATGGCCCCAACCCCGATCCGCTGGAAGGCGTGGTTGTGCAGCATCACCTGCCGCACTCCCTCCGGCGTTCCGGCAAAGGGCGAGTCGCTGGAACCGAAGGGGGAGTCACTGGAGCCAAACGGCGAGTCGCTGGACCCAAACGGGGAGTCACTGGAGCCGAAGGGGGAATCGCTGGAGCCAAACGGCGAGTCGCTGGAACCGAAGGGGGAATCAACCGAGACTAGGGGGCTGTGCAGCGTATCGTCGCAGCCGATTTCCAGGTCCAGTTTGACTCGACGCCGGAGCCGGTTGGCGACCCTGGCGGGGTCGAGTCGCTTCGCCCGGCTCGGGCGAAGGTGAAACAACCGCAACGGCAAAGCCTCGGCCGGCAGCTCCAAGCCAACGGCCTCGGCGCTGGCCAGACCGGCCAGGTCCGTCTCGCCCGGCCGGAAGGCATCGGCCAGAGTCTGGCAGACGCACATTTTGACCGACTGCGCCGGCAAGGGCTGAGACCTGGCCTGGCCCAGGCTCAGCGAGCGGCGCAATTTGCCCTCCGGTTTTAGTTGGGCTTCCAGGACATCCAGCCCGGCCGGGTCCCCCGAAACCAGGATGTGATCGGGGCGAAACGGCTGAAGAGTGATTTTTTTCCGCCCGGATCGGGCGGTTTGGGATGTAGCCATGGTCAGGTCCTTTCCAACACAATTACAAATGCCCGCGAGCGCCAACCAGAAAAAAGGGGGCCCAGAAGAAGGGATGCTGGAGCGCCGGCTCCGCAGTGTGGTGGAGCAACGCCAGTTGGGCCTGGCGCAGGGCGGCGGCTTTGGTCTGGCCATCCAACAGGTTCTGGTAGAAGATCGACATCAGCGGCGTGGTGGCCTCATCATCAACGCGCCACAGGCTGAGTAGCAGGCTGCAAGCGCCGGCGTAAAGAAAAGCGCGGCTGAAGCCCACCAGCTCGTCGCCGCCGGTGACGACGCTCCGCCCGGACTGGCAGGCGCTCAAGGTCACCAGTGAAGCGGCCAGGTCAAGGTTGAAAATATCAACGGTCGTCAAAGGCCCGTCTTCCAGGTGCAGGGCGGAGAACTGGGGCGCGTCAGGCCGGAATTCGGCGTGGGCCGCCAGATGGATGACCTGGCACTCGGCGGCATTTTTCAGCAGGGTCCGGCTGGTGGCCTCGGCTTCCAGGTAGGGCGGGCTGGCCAAGAGCCGCCCGATTTTCTGGGCTTCAATCAGGGTGAAGGGTAGGCGTCCCCTGGCGGACGAGGCCATCACCAGCGAACGCTGCCATTCCGGCGTGTTTTGCCCGCGTTCCTGGCTCAACCGCAGCAGGCTGGCGCAGGGCAGGTACGATATTTCGATCTGCTCCACCAGGTATTCCCGCCCGCCGTGCAAAGCGTGGAAGGGCAAATAGTGCAGTGGGCCGGAGGGAACGACGATCAGGTTGGCAAAGTCGGCCAGGACCGGGGCCAACGGCTCGATCAGGAACTGGTGAAGCCGCTGCAAAATGGCCAGCAGCTTTTGCCGGTGAGCCGCCAGCAGGTCTACCGCGTTCGGGTTCAGGTTGGTGAAACTGCCCAGGCTCAGGCGCAGCAGGGTCAGCAACCGGTCCAGGTCCCGGCCGGCGCAAAGATGCCGGTGCACCTGCATTTCCCGCCGGCCGACCGTGAAGGCAAAGACCTCATCACCGGCGATGTAGTATTCCAGCAGTACCGTTTGATCGTCCAGATGGGGTTGGGGCGCTTCGACCTGGACGGTCAACAGCGACACATCCTCGGCGTAGTCGGCGGCGCGGATTTGCAGCTCGGTCAAGAGCGCCTCCAGAATGCGTTCTTGCCGGGACAGTTCAGCGCGAAGTTTACCGCGTTCCCGCTGCCAGTGGGGATAATCGGCCGCCTCGTGTTCGGGCGACAGGTTCAGGCGACCGGCGAGCCAGCGACAGCGCTGGCGGACCGCTTCGATTTGCTCAATCAACGGCCTGTCGACGGGGCGACGAACCCTGACGCGCACGTCCAGGTTGTGGGCGATCATATCCACCAGGGCTCTGGATTTGGCCCGCTCGACGTAATTGAAAGCCGTCTCGGCAGGCTCCATCTCCAGGGCCAGGCGCACCGCATCCTGGTAGGCGGCATCCTTATCGGTTAGAAACGAACCCCACATCTCAAGCGCAACGTGTTGGCGCAGCTGTTCGATTTGATCCAGGCAGGTTTGATAATACCCGTACGCGCGGACCTTATCGCCGCGTGCTTCAGCCAATCGACCCAGCAGATGGTTGCCACGTTGCGCCAACTGGGGCAGGTTCTTCTCCTCAGCCAGGGCCAACGATCGCTGCGCCCGTTCGCGCGCTTCTTCCAGGTTCTTCCGGACGACGTGCGCCTCGGCGGCCAGCAGCTCGGCCCGGGCTTGCTCGAAGGCCAACCCCTGCTCGCCAAAAGTTTGGCCCGCGCCTTCGGCAATGGCGATGGCCTCCTGCGGTTGCCCCAACAAGAGAAATAGTTTCGCCCGCTGCACATCCACTGCCGCTTCCCACAAAACGCTGCCAATGGCGGCAAAGATCGAGCGCGCCTGGAGCAGGCACAAATTAGCCTCATCGAAGTCCCCCAGGCCAAGATGGGCGCGGGCGCAGGTGTAGGCTGCCCCGGCCACTTCGTAGCTCATGCCAAAACCGGCCAGGCCGCGCTCGGATTGTTGGGCCAGGGTCCGGGTTTCCCGGAAACGGTTCAAGGCAAGATGGCAATCGGCCAGGAACAAACCGGCAACCAGAAAATCTCGTTCCAACCCCTCCTGTTTGAATGTCTGGCGGGCCTCTGAGATGAGGCGCAGGGCCTTGTTATATTGCCCCAGGTAGTAGTGGGTCACGGCCCGGCTTTGCTGGGCCCGAGCGATCACCACCGGCAGGCGGCGTTGCTCAGCCAGCGACCGGGCCGAGTTCGCCCGCCGGATCGACTCCTCGTAGCGGTTTAGATTTCTGAGGACCACCGACAGGTTCAGGTCGGCGTGGGGCAGGTCAGGTCCCTCGTCGGGGCTGTGCCGGGCAAAGATCTCGCGGGTGCGTCCCCAAAGCCGGGAAGCCTGGTGATAGTCCCCCAATTTGTAAAGCGTGATCGCCGCGCTGTTATCGACCCGGGCCGCGGCCACCAAATCGCCCTGTTCGACGAAAGTTTGGCGGATGGTTTGACAAAGGTCGAGAGCCTCGTCAAAAAAGCCGAGACTTGTCAGCGAGAAGATTTTTCCGATTTGCGAGCGCGCTGCTTCCAGAGGATGGCCGGCAGCGGTGGCTACCGCCCGGGCCTGGTCGTAATCATCAATCGATTGGGAGTACCGGGCCAGTTGTTTGTAAACATTGCCCCGGGCCATAAGACCCCAGGCCTGGTGAAGCAGTTGCCCGGTCAGCGAGGCGGCAAAAAGGATGCTCCCGGCCTGGGCCAGCGCCGCTTGAGGATTGGCCTGGATGGTCAGGCTAACCTGATGCTTCATCGCCTGGATGACCTCGTCATCCAGCATATGCTGCTGGGCGGCGATCATCTGTTGCAGGGCATCCGGTTCGGTTAGCCTTTTCCAATGAGCCAGGAACTCAGTCGGGGTCACACCCGTCTTTCCTTTTAATGGATTTGCACCGGATCAATGACGATTTCTTCCTGGTCGGTGATCAGCGACAATTTATAATTGCCGGGTTTCAACGAGTCGATGGCAAAGCTTCCGAGGTTATCCGTGCCTACCCGGGAGATGGTCTGCTCATGCTGCAAGAGATGCACCTCGACATTCTCAAAGGTTCGTTCGGGCTGGCTGAGCTGGCTTATAAGCCCGATCAGGACCTTACGGCCGGGGCGTGTTTTGTCCCGATCCACCCCCAGGGCAACCTGAATATCGCCGGCCTTATAAGCGGCGATGGACTCATTGCCTACCCCCCGCAGAACCCAGGCGAACTGCTGGCCGTTGGCTGGCATCGGCGGCGGCCCCAGGGTCGCCACCAACTTGCGCAAGGAAACCCTCTCCCTGGGCGGGGCAATCTTTTCGGTGGCATCCATAAACGAAGCGATGCCGTCCGTCTCTTGAGCGCAATGCGGGCAGGCGGCCAGGTGTTGGGCCACTTCCTGGCCTTGTTCCGGCTCAAGCAATCCCAGGTGATATTCACCCAGCGTTTGAGCCGGGGGACAATCGGCCCGGAACAACTCTGCCGCCAGAAAGCCCTGAAGTTCTTGTAGATATTCGGCTCGTTGCCGGCAGTACGGGCAATCCTCCAGATGGCGGGCGACGGCCGGGGAGGCGCCCCCTTCATCCAGATGTTGCAACAACTTTTCTTCGCTGATCGGAGTAGAAGCGATACATTTCAACATAATGACACTCGCGCCTTTTATTGGCGATAGATTTCCAACTCAGTTTACCATTTGGAATAAACGTTGAATCGGCACGTATTCGCGCATCTCTCAC
>JBHHXL010000332.1:0-5421 GCA_046757065.1 Anaerolineae bacterium | reverse complement strand
ACTATCTCTTTTTCATCGTCAACAACGAGTATTTTGTGGCTCATAGTCGTGAATATACCAAGCGCACGCTAAAATTTCGTAGGTCGGCATCCTTATGCCGACCGCTGCCGCATAGGGATGCGCCAGCTACGGAAATTTCAGAATGCGTTTAGTGTAGCCCAAGAATAACTCAAAGAAGGCAAAGTTGCAAAACGGGTAGGAATCCAAAGCGTGCAGAAGCAAGTTGCCTTCTGCACGCCTGGTTAAGAATTGCAACGGCCGTTGGTTACGGGCCCGGAGCGGGCTGAACCGGGCCAGGACCGGGTTGAACCGGACCTTGACCGGGGCGATGGCCCCCGCGCCGCCCGCCCTGGGGCGGTTGGCACTGGCCGTCGTTGACGCAGGAGTCGCGACGGTCGCTCAGCCGGTCGAGGATGCGGTCGGCCTGGTCCTGGGACAGCTTGCCCTCTTCGACGGCGGCGTTGACCGCCTCCACCCCGGCCTGGTAGATGGCCTCGGCCAGGTCCGCCATTTCCACGCCCTTCTCGGCGGCGATGTCTTGCACGGTCTGGCCGCCCCGCAGGGCCTCCATCAGCTCTTCCACGCTCATATCCAGGGTGTCGGCGATGGCCTGCACCGCCACCCGGCGACCGGCCTGCTGCGCCTGTCCGGGCCTGCGCCCTTTGCCGGGAAAGAGCTGGCACTGGCCGTCGTTGACGCAGGAGTCGCGACGGTCGCTCAGCCGGTCGAGGATGCGGTCGGCCTGGTCCTGGGACAGCTTGCCCTCTTCGACGGCGGCGTTGACCGCCTCCACCCCGGCCTGGTAGATGGCCTCGGCCAGGTCCGCCATTTCCACGCCCTTCTCGGCGGCGATGTCTTGCACGGTCTGGCCGCCCCGCAGGGCCTCCATCAGCTCTTCCACGCTCATATCCAGCGTTTCGGCCACTACCTGCAACAGCCCTCTGGCCAGCCGGGGGTGCCGGTCCTGCCGGGGCGGGCCCTGGACGGGTCCCTGCCCCGGTCCCTGGGCCAGAGCGATCTCGGCCAACGTGGGCCCGGTGATGGCGGTGACGGCTATCACGGCCAAAAACGCTGCACCAACAATTGTTAAAATTCGCCATCTCAGTTTCATGATAAACCTCCTATATTTATGGATTTCTTTGATGGCACCGCTACCGTGGTTACCGGTATTTTTATCTGCGGTTCTGCCTTTAAGTATAGGAGGCAATTTTGAAGAAAGTGTGAATGAGATGTAAGGAATTTGTAACTACTACACCCCGGCGGAAGTCCTTCACCCGCTACGCCGCATCCTTCGGCAGGCTCAGGATGTGGTTTTACGCAGATTTCCCGCTTGACTGGCACCCTTCGGCAGGCTCAGGGTGCAATCTTCGCTCGCAGATAACTGGTGAGGGCTTTATGCCCGGCTGTATTACATAATCGTAGACACCTGGGATGCGTCGGCTACGGGTTATTCGGATAGGCTCTAAGTCAGGGGGGGATTCTCAGCGGATGGCTCCGCCGAGCGGATTAACGGATAAACTCCGCGCCAGAGAACATCCGTTAATCCGCTGGGCCACGAACCATTCGTTGATAATGGTCTCTGTTGTTTAGCCCGGCGACACCTGCACTGCGACCGCCACGCGCAGTAGCGGAGCGGGCGCAAGTTGATCGCCGGGCGAACCGGCGGCTGCGTAGTTACTGAGCAACGCCTTTGATCACAATCGGGAAGTAGTACTGGTAGGTTTCGCCCTCAAACGTTGCCGCTTCGTTGAAGAAGGTGCAGATCAGGTGCTGGCCGGCGGCCAGGGAGATGCGGGCCAGGTGGTTGCCCAGGTCCTCGACAACCTCAACCGGCTGCCCCGGATGGGCCGCATCGACGCAGGTCACATCGAGCAGGGCCCACAGACCCGGCGGGAAGGAGGCCGCATCTTCGGCCACGGTGTAGACGCCCGGCTCCAGGTTGCTGAAGGTCATCTGCGAGGCGGCGCTCTGGCTGGTCAGCGTAAACTGGCCCAGGTCGCCGTTGAAGCGGAAGGGGTGGGCCACGCTGGCCTCTTTGGCGATGGTGATCTGGCCCGCCACCTGGTTGACGAAGATGCAGTTGACCCTGCCCCCCACCTCCAGACGGATCGTCACCCCGTCCGCGATGGGGGTTCCCTCCCCGCCCAGGCAGACGATCTTCAAGCGCCGGTCGGGGGGCAAAGCCTGGGTCACATCGTAGTCGCCCGGCGGCAGATCGTCGAAGGTCTTGATCTGGTTGTTGCCCAGCGAGAAGCCGTTCAGGTCGCCGCCGAAGCCAAACACCTGCGAGGTATCCCCGGAGATGACCTTCTCGATGATTCTGATGGTTCCATTCGAGCTGGCCACATTCAGCGTTTCGGTGGCCGACGAGGGCCGGTAGGTGTCGCTCAACAGGATGACGGTCTGCCCGTTCGGGGCCACGATTTCGCCGCCGAAGAAGGCCCGGATGGTGTAAGTCCCGATTGGTAGCGGGGCCGTGTTCAGGATGGCCTGCCCGGTGACGTCGGTGATGATGGACGCGGTGTGCGTTCCGTCCGGTCCGGTCACTACAAACAGGATCGACTCTTCGATCAGACGCCGGCCATCGACATCGGTCAGGGTGGCCACGGCCAGCGGCTGGCCCGGCCCCGAGGCGGTTTGCAGGGAGAGGGCCGTGTCCTGAAAGGTGATCTCGAACGGGGCGGCGGTGGACGACGGCTCCAGACCGGCTGCGCCCAGGAAGGTGGCGCTGACCTCGTACTGGTCGGGCAGGGCCACGAGCGGCATCGTGATCGAGGCCCGGCCGTCGGGCCCGGTCACGGCCACGCGGCTGGCCGGACCGAGGCCGAAGAGGACAGCCCGGCCGCCGAGCGGCGCGCCATCGCTGGCCCGGGTCAGGCGGGCGCTGAAGGTGGCCTGGGTGCTGTACGCGCCGGACGCGTCAGGCGGCAGCGGCGGGTCGAAGACCAGGTTGGTCGGGACTGCCGGTACCCCCGGCCCGGACCGGGGCGTGTAGAACGCGCCCAGGTTATCGGCCAGAGCCACCAGCCCCACCCCGTTCACCGCCTGCACGATGAAGCGGATGTCCTCCGGCGCTGTGCCGTTGAGGTTGAGCGTCCCGGTCCACAGGGTTGAGTCGGACGGGTTCTGGCTCAAATCGAGCGACTGCCAGGTGCGCGTGCAGGGGCTGGTCAGCGGCGAGGGGCAGGCCGTGGTGTAGGTCACCCACACCTCCTGGATGCCGGCGGCGGGGTTGCCGACCACCCGCACCCCGAAGCGCAGGTTGCCGTTGTCCGGCACGGCCCCCACCCCGGAGATCGACGGCGGGGCGGACAGGGCCGGGGTGCTGGCCACACCGCCGCTGACGAAGGTCTCGACGTTGTCGCTGTAGTACAAACGGAAGACCATCTCGTCAAAGCGGCGCAGCGTGCTGGTTTGCGAGCCGGGAGAGGTCGAGCGGTGCTGGACCGGGGTGACCATCAGGCGCGTGTCCCCGCCGATCAACGCCTCCCAGTAATTGACGTACCAGGTCCGGATGCGGTGGAAAACGTCCGACAGGAAGGGCGAGTGCACCCCCCGAATCTCGGTGGTGGGCGCGCCGGTCAGGGGGATGATGTCCGGAATGTCGGTGTACGTCCCGCCCCGGAAGCCCACACCCCGCAGCGAAGTGTTCTGGACGGCCACATTCTCCACCACCAGGGGCAGGGCCGGCTCCGCCGGGTTGGTGACCACCCCGTCCGGGCCGGTGTAGTAGGTGGCCTGCACCGATTGCGACGGGTTATCGACGTTGACCAGCTCGACCGTGTTCTCGACCAGCGAACCGGCCAGGGGCAGGACGATGTCGGCGAACTCCAGGCCCAGCGTGTCGCCCGGATCGGTCTCGAAGGCGGTGGTGGCGCCCACGATGGACTCGTCCCGCTCGGCGGGCAGGCGGCCTGCGGGGGGCAGGTCCACGCTCAGCATCGGCAGGCCGAAGATGGTCGCCTCCAGCAGAGCCTTCTCGTGCAGGCCGCGGATGTCGGGCGTCTCCTTGAGATAAATCTGCTTGGCGGCGACCAGGGCGTTGCCGACCGAGACCGGGCCGGAACCGACCCGCAACTGGCGGCTGAACTCGGCGTAAATCCGCTCGCTGTATTCCAGGAAGTCCGTGTCGCCGTACTGGTAGCCCGTGCCGGCGATGAGGGTGGCCCGCTTCTGGGCGAAGGCCTGGGCCCAATCGAGCTGCAAGGTCACCCCCGGCACGCCGTGCTGGTTGACGATGTTGTAGCCGGAGTGGCAGCCCGCGCTGAAGATGATGGCGTTGGTCATATCGACCGGCGAGGCGACCAGGTCGGTCGTCACCAGGCTGGAACGGTAATCGGCGGCCAGGGCGCTGTTGGCGCTGAAGTGCCCGGCCAGGAAGACGATGTCGTGGCGGCTGCCGAGGAGCTGCGCGCCCAGGTCGGTCGCCGTCCAGCCCAACTCGGGGGGCAGGTCGTTGGGGGTGATGAGGGTGTCCGCCGGCGCCCCGATTCCGGCCTCAAACTGGCGCTGGACCTCATTGGCCGCGTCCTCCAGGAAGTCGTAGCCGGTCACCAGCGACGAGGTCGGCGTCGGCACCACCCCGCCGTCCGTGCCCTGCAGGTAGGCGTCGATCATCCCGCTGATCTCCGGGGCGGTCTCCACCAGGCGGCCCACGGCCAGATCGGGGATGGGGAAGGTGTTGGCGTTGAGCGAGATGCCGGTCCGCGCACCGTAGGCGTCCTGGCTGAGAACGTAGCCCAACCGCAGGCTGGCCTGCGAGGCGGTGAAATCGAGGACGGGGGGCACGTAGTTCTGCTCGTTGCCCAGCAGGGTGGTGTCCGGGTAGCGGAAGAAGGGGATGATGTCATCCCCGCCGATGAGGACCACGTACTCCAGGTCCGAACTGGACCCGTTCTGGGCCCGGTAGCCGTCAACGATGTCCTTGATGGCCTCGGCCACCAGGTTCTTGGCGAAGGGGCATTCCGGGTTGGCGTCGGCCTGGGCGTTGGCAAAGACGACGCGCGGGTCCTGGCTGACATCGACCACCAGGCCGTCCACTTCGGGCCGGGCGGCCAGGGTTTGCAGCCGGGCTTCGAGGGCGTCCTTCTCGGCCCCGGTCCCGCCCATCAAGACCGGGCTGGTGCTGCGAGTCCGGGACAGGTCGGTCAGGATCAGCGTGCGCTGGTTGCCGGGCGGCACGAGCGGGCTGGTGTCCGGCAGCGGATCGACGTCGTTGCAGGCGCCGGTCAGCATCACCACCGTCAGCCGGAAGGGCGCGTCCAGGCTGAAAACCCCGTCGCGGCCCCGGACGCGGACGTAGAAGAAGCCGTTGTTGTTCCAGGTATTGACGATGATGCCCTCGCTGGCCGTGCCCTCGAAGGCCGAAACGCCGATCAGGCTGCGCAGCTGGGCGCTGGAGAAGGCGGCCGGGCTGAACGC
>JBHHXL010000331.1:0-5439 GCA_046757065.1 Anaerolineae bacterium | reverse complement strand
GGAGCCGTATTAAGGGCTTTAGCCCTGCGAGACTGGAAAGGGCTGAAGCCCCCAATACAAAACCCAGCGGATCGGTGGCTATCCCGTACGCAGGGGGACTGAGGGGGGTATACTTGCAGGAGTCATTACAAATGGAAACCATCATCACTTCAGCTACGAAAGAGGTCCGGATCGGGCCGGACCATCCGTTCGTGATCATCGGCGAGCGGATTAACCCGACCGGGCGCAAGCTGCTGGCAGCCGAGATGGCCGCCGGGAACTTCGACCGGGTGCGGGCCGATGCCATCGCCCAGGTTAAGGCCGGGGCGCATATGCTGGATGTCAACGCCGGCATCCCTCTGGCCGACGAACCGGCGATTATGGCCGAAACGGTCCGCATCGTCCAGTCCGTGGTCGATGTGCCCCTGGCCATCGATTCCTCGGTGGTGGCGGCGCTGGAGTCCGGTCTGGCCGCCTACCAGGGTAAGGCCCTGGTCAATTCGGTTACCGGCGAGGAGGAGCGCCTGGAAGCCGTGTTGCCCCTGGTCAAAGCGCACAACGCGGCCGTGATCGGCATCTCCAACGACGAATCGGGCATCTCGGAAGACCCCGACGTCCGCTTCGCCGTGGCCAAGAAGATCGTCGAGCGGGCCGAAGCCTACGGCATCCCCCGCGAAGACGTCATCATCGACCCGCTGGCGATGCCGGTGGGCGCTGTCGGCTCCGCCGGGGTGTCGCTGTTCAAGATCGTGCGGCGGGTGCGCGAGGAATTGGGGGTGAATCTGGTGTGCGGCGCGTCGAACATTTCCTTCGGCCTGCCCAACCGGGCTACGCTTAACGCCACCTTTCTGGCTATGGCCATTGCCGTCGGGATGCCGTGCGCCATCACCAACCCCCTGGAGGAAGAAATCCGCAAGGCGGTCCTGGCCGCGGACGTATTTATGAACCACGACGAGAACTGTATGGCCTGGCTCAACGCCCACCGGCCGGCTGCGGGCGGGGAGGGTGACGGGCAGGCCAGACGCCGGGAGCGCCGCCGCCGCCGATCCTGAAACGTGTTGCGTGCTGGGAGCCAAGTGTCACGTGGCAGGTGTTATGGGTCAAGTGCTACGCAAAACGTGACACCTGATACCTGGGCACGTGATACGTCACACACGCAACACGCAACACGTAACACAAGCAATAGGAGGGATTCCCATGAGTACATTGCCGGAACAGGCCAGGGTGGTCATCATTGGGGCGGGCATCGTTGGCAACAGCCTGGCCTACCATCTGGCCCGGCTGGGCTGGACAGACATCGTCCTGCTCGAAAAAGGGCCGCTGCCCAATCCGGGCGGCTCGACCGGGCACGCCTCGAACTTCATCTTCCCCGTTGACCACTCCAAAGAGATGACCCGGCTAACGCAAGATAGCGTGGCCCAGTTCAAGGAGTTAGGGGTCTTTACCCAAAGCGGCGGGGTCGAGCTGGCCCGCACCCCGGAACGGATGGAGGAACTCAAGCGGCGGGTGGTTTCGGCCAAGGCCTGGGGCGAGCCAGGCGAGCTGATCACCCCCGCCCAGGTCAAAGACCTGACCCCTTTCGTCAACACCGATCTCATTTTGGGCGGCTTCTACAGCCCGACCGCCGGCGTGGTCGATCCGCTGCGGGCGGGCACCCTGATGCGGGAGAAGGCCCAGGAGCTGGGCGCGCTCAGCATCTCGGCCAACACCGAGGTTTTGAGCATCGACGTCGAGCGGGGCCGGGTGACGGGCCTGCAAACCGACAAAGGCCACGTCCGGGCCGAGATCGTGATGATCGCCTGCGGCGTCTGGAGCCCGCGCCTGGCCCGGATGGCCGGGGCCTCCATCCCGCTGACGCCGATGGTTCACCAGTTCATCACCGTCGGGCCCATCCCCCTCTTCGCCGACACGAAGGGCGAAATTGATTACCCCCTGGTGCGCGATGTGGACGTCAATATGTACGAGCGGCAGAACGGCAGCGATCTGGAGATCGGCTCTTACCAGCACCGGCCTATGACCCACGAACCTGACGACATCCCCTCGGTGGATGAGGCCGCCCTGTCCCCGACGGAACTGCCCTTCACCTCGGATGATTTCGACCAGAGCATGCTCGACGCGCTGGAGCTGATGCCCGGCATCCTGGACCGGGAGGATGTCGGCATCCGCCACGCCATCAACGGCCTGATGTCGCTGACCCCCGACGGGATGCCCATCATCGGCGAAACGCCGGAGGTGCGCAACCTGTGGTCCGTGTCGGCCATCTGGATCAAAGAGGCCCCCGGTTTTGGCCGGGCCACCGCCGAGTGGCTGACCCACGGCTACTCGGAGATCGACATTCACGCTTCCGACGTGGCCCGCTTCTACGATCACAGCCGGACCAAAACCCACGTCCAGGCCCGCACCACCGAGTCCTTCAACAAGATGTACGGCATCATCCACCCCTTTGAGCAATACGCCTCATCGCGCAACGTGCGGCTCAGCCCCTTTTACGCCCGCGAGCGGGAACTGGAGGCCGTCTTTTTCGAGACGGCCGGCTGGGAGCGCCCGCAGTGGTACGAGTCGAACCGGAAACTGCTGGACGAGTACGGCGAACGGGTCACCCGCCGCCCCGCCGAGTGGGACTCGCGCTGGTGGTCGCCCATCATCAACGCCGAGCATCTGGCCCTGCGCGAGCGGGTGGGGCTGGTCGACCTGACCGCCTTCGCCCTGTTCGACGTGTCGGGGCCGGGCGCGCTCGACTACTTGCAGGGCCTGGTCGTCAACCAGATGGACGTGCCCGCCGGGCGGGCGGTCTACACGCCGCTGCTCAACGCCGAGGGCGGCTTCAAGGCCGACCTGACGATCATGCGCCTGGGGGCTGATCGCTTCCGGGTCGTGACCGGCGGCGCAACGGGCGGCTTCGATAAGAAGTGGTTTATGGACCACCTGCCCGCTGAGGGCACGGTCCAGTTCCAGGATGTGACCTCGGCTGTCTGCACGGTCGGTCTGTGGGGGCCGCGAGCGCGCGACCTGCTGGGATCGGTCACCGAGGACGACGTCTCGCACGAGGGCTTCCCCTTCGGCACGGCCCGGGAGATCGACATCCAGGAGATCAGGGCCCTGGCCTTCCGCATCTCCTACGTGGGCGAGCTGGGCTGGGAACTTTACACCGCCACCGAACAGGGCCAGCGCCTGTGGGATATTCTGTGGGAAGCCGGCCAGCCGCTGGGGGTGGCGCCGGTCGGCATCGGCGTTTACGGCACCACGGCCCGCCTGGAGAAGTGCTATCGCGCCTACGGGATGGAGCTTGAAGGCGAATACAATCCGGTCGAGGCCGGCCTGGCCCGGCCCCGGCTCAAGCCGCAGGATTTCATCGGCAAGGAAGCCTACGTCCGGGCCCGGTCGGAGGAACCGGCGGCTTTGCTCTGCACCCTCACGGTCGATGATCACACCTCTGCCTCCGGCGTGGCCCGCTACATGCTGGGCAACGAACCGATCCTGACCCCTGACGGCGAGCCCATCATCGACCGCAAGGGCCGGCGCTCTTACGTTACCAGCGCCGGCGACGGGCCTTCACTGGGCAGGTACATCTTGCTGGGCTACCTGCCGCCGGAATACGCCCAGGCCGGAACCGGGCTGGCCGTCGAATACTTCGGCGAGCGCTATCCGGTCACCGTGGCCGGGGTCGGCAGCCGGCCCCTCTTCGATCCGGACAACAAGCGGATGAAACGGTAGCAGAGAAAGAGATGATTCCGGAAATGAACGTACTGGTTTGCGTCAAGCGCGTACCGGCCACCGGCGCGAAGATCGTCCTGACCGGCGACGGGCAGGAGATCGATACCCGCCATCTGGGTTTCACCGTCAGTCCGCACGAGGAGTGCGCGGTGGAGGAGGCGGTGCGCCTGGTTGAAGCGCACGGCGGCGCTGCGACGGTTCTGACCCTCGGCCCGGAGGCGGCGATCGAGCAACTGCGCGAGGCCCTGGCGGTCGGCGTGGAGCGGGCCGTCCTGCTGGAAACGGACGGCAGCGAGTGGGGCCCGCAGGCCACCGCAGCGGCCATCGTCGAGGCCGTCCGGGCCCAGCAGGCGGCGGCGGGCGATTTTGACATCCTGCTCTTCGGCAATGAGGCGGCGGACAGCGGCGGCTACCAGGTCGGCGTGCGGGTGGCCTACGCCCTCGGTCTGCCCTGCCTGACCGGGATCAAGGCCCTGGAGGTGGGGGACGGCACGGCCATCGCCCGGCGAGAGGCGGCGGGCGGCTGGGAGGTGTTCGAGGTCCCCCTGCCGGCCGTCTTGACGGTCAAAGAAGGGCTCAACCTGCCCCGTTACCCGTCGCTGCCGGGCCGGTTACGGGCCAAAAAGAAGCCCATCGAGCGCCTCCAGCCGCAGCGAACCGGCGACGGGTTGGAGAAGGTCCGGCTCAAAGTGCCACAGGAGGAGCGCAGCAGCGCCGAGGTTCTGGGCGAAGGGCCGGGGGCGGCCCCCGACGTGGTTGAGATGCTGAAGAAGATTGGGGTGATGTGATGGGTATGGTTTTGGGCCTGATCGATCACGATCGGGGGGCGCTCGATAAGCTATCGTTGGAGATGTTGACCCTGGGCCGGGGCCTGGCCGCCGCTTTGAACCTGCCCCTGGCGGCGGTCCTGGTCGGCGAAGCGGCTCGCGGCCTGGCCGGCTCGCTGGCGGAGTACGGGGTGTCGCGGGCATTCCTGGTCCAGCACGAACGGCTGGACGACTACACGCCCGAAGCCTGGGCCGGGAGCCTGGTCCACCTCATCGGCTCGGAAGGGCCGCAGGCGGTGCTGGCCCCCGGCACGGAACGGGGCCACGAGGTGCTGGCCCACGTCGCGGCCCGGATGGGGCTGCCGCTGGCGGCCAACTGCGTTGAGGTTGAGCCCGGCGATCCGTACCGGGTCACGCGCCTGCGCTGGGGCGGCAGCCTGCTGGAAGAGGCCCGCCTGGCCGGGGAGCCGAAGCTGCTCAGCGTGGCCCCACACGTTATCCCCGCCGCGGCGGGCCCGGCGGCGGACCTGGCCCTGGAGACGGTCAGGCCCGACCTGGCCGAAGAGGATTTCCGGGTGCGGCTGGTCGATCGGGTGGCCGCCGCCGGCGACAAAGTCTCGCTGAGCGACGCCCGCGTGGTGATCGGCGGCGGGCGCGGGGTGGGCAGCGCCGAGGGGTTTGAAAGTCTGGAGGAACTGGCCGCGCTGCTGGGCGGGGCCGTCGGCGCTTCGCGGGCGGTCACCAACCACGGCTGGCGGACCCACGCCGACCAGATCGGGCAGACGGGCACGCGCATCGCCCCGGACCTGTACATCGCCTGCGGCGTCAGCGGGGCTATCCAGCATATGGTCGGCTGCAAGGGGGCCAGGCACATCCTGGCCATCAACACCGACCCCGAAGCGCCGATTATGACCAGGGCCGACTACGCCGTCATCGGCGATCTGCACCAGGTCGTGCCGGCCATCAGCGAGGCGATCAG
>JBHHXL010000330.1:0-5452 GCA_046757065.1 Anaerolineae bacterium | reverse complement strand
TCTCCTCGAATAGCAGACTATAAGCCCTGGGATCGACGTTCAGGTCATCGAAGACCCCGCCTTCGATCTCGCCGGCCAGGGGCACCAGGGTGTTAATGCCGAAGTTCTGTTCAGTCCCGAGGCCGCCGGTGACCGTCACCACAGCGATGTCCGAACCGGCCGGGGAAGGGAAGAGGCCGGCCGGCGGAATGACCTTGACCAGGTAATTGCCCGGCGCCAGACCTCTGAACTCATAATAGCCCGGCAGCGGGCCGACGTAAACCCCGCCCAATTCATCGGGCGGCATCGTGTAGGGTTCGTGCCAGCCCTGGGCCAGGGTCGCCGCCTTGTCAAACTTCCCGCTCGTGGTGGTCGTGATCAGGGTCGTGCCGGTGGCATCGTACAACTCAACCGTCACGCCGTGCATCGTTCTTTCTTCTTCCCGATCATAAAGGCCGTCGCCAACCCAGGAGCCTCTGGCCAGATGGTCGTTAAAGACGAACCCCCTGATGTCGCCTTCAGTGGCCGGAATCGGCTCCAGGTAGAGGTCAGCCTGGTAGTTGGCCGTATACCACTGGATGTAGCGGTTCATCGCATTGAAGGTTACGTCTACGGGGGCGGGGAGGTTGTAAGAGAAGGTGTCTGTCTTCGTTGCCCCGCGATAGTCGGGCGGCAGGTCGACATCGACGTAGCCGATGACTTCGATCTCCGGCAGGTCATCGAAGTTGTACCAGCCGCTGGCATCCGTGGTCTCTGTTTTCTGGATGCTGCCGTCCTTGTACCGGATGTGCACGTCCATCCCGGCCATCGGCAGACCGGTCGAGTCATCGTACACGTAGCCCCGCCCGCGAGCAAAGAAGCGCGGTACCAGCGGGCTAGCCGGCCAGTTGAAGCTCGGAAATACCGTCACCTGCTGTTGGACCCACACATAGTCAATGGGGATGTCTGAGACAAACATCTTGTATCGGCCGGGGGGAACGTTAATAAATTCGTATTGCCCCGTCACCGGATCGGCCTCTGTGGTGGCCACAGGATGGGTCGCCACTGTCTCGTGGTCGGTAAAGAGCACGATGAACCCATCAGGCACTTTTGTATTGGGTGAGACGCCCGGCGGTCCCGGGTTAGGGAAGGGCTCTTCGGGGTCATTGCCGTCGGCGTCGAGGAGCATACCGCTGATACTGCCGGCGATGGCGGGATTGAAGGGATTAGGATTGGTGGGGTCCCCGAACTGACCCAGTTTTTCAACGTAGCCATGCCAGATGAGATAGCCGCCGTCTTCCGTGCCGGGATCGCCGGGGTAAAGCTTCGGGTCCCAGGCGTGCCCGCCTTCTTCACTGGTCACGAGATAGAACTCGGTACTGGCGTCAAAGCTAAAACCAGGATTGCTGTATTGGTGCACGCCGGACGGATCTGAAGTTACAATAACCTCACCCGGTGGAAGACCGGTGAAATAGTACAGGCCGCCCGTATCCGCGATCACTGTGCCATCTGGCAGAGTTATTGAGCTTTGGGTTCCGGTCACCCCGGTGGCCAGGGTATTACCTTCTTCGTCCTTGACCGTAAACTCCACGCCGTTGAGGGGCGGATCATCAGGGGCATCATCTTCCCCGTTTACCTGGTTGTCATAGAATGCATAGACGAGAAGATTCGCCATAGGCAAAGGAAGGGGTGGTAAGTAAGCATCTATAGCACCAGGATCAGTTGAAGTTTCTATCGAACCATCCGTTAATTGCTTGGGATGTGTTACCCCTCCAGAAGAGTCTACCGTGACTTCACGGCTGGTGGCATCGTGGTCGGGGGCGCTGAACATCACCACGTACTCGCCCGGCGCGGGCACGGTGGCCGTCCAGGTGTTGCCGGTGACGGTTCCATAGGTTATAAAAGCGCCGCCGGAGTGCATATTCTGGACCATCACCTGCGCGCCTTGGAGGGGGGCGGCGCTGGTGGTGTTGGGGCTGCCATCGCCCAGCAGGGAGCCGGTAAAGATGCTGCCGCTGATGGTGGCCGTTCCCCCGGTTTGGGCGTAGATGCTCCCGGTGGCGGTCAGCATCACGAGCAACGTAACGATGGGAAGCCAGAAATAATTGAGTTTCATCTTCCTCTCCTTCCTGGATAAACCGCTGGCTGGCCGATATTCGGAGTTGGGGTTCAGGTTAAGGCAAATCTGGTTGACTTGCTGTCGATTTGCGGGTAAAATGAAAATGCCTGGTCAACGCAAAGCGACGCCGGGCCGTGCAACAAAATTGCAGCCCGCTCGCATTCAGCAAGTTTACTGGCCCTAAACGTGCTGAGACTGGCGTTGACCTAGACTCAGTGAGCTGACCCTTAACAGGTCAGCTCATTTTTTTGTTTCATTAGTAATCAGGAATCTACAATAACTGTATTAAATTTCTTTTAACTTGTCGAGTGGCAGATAGCATATTTTTCCTATCACGAATGGCTAGTTTTGAACTAGCCATCCTGGATATAGGGTATATACCATCTGGCATAGCTATAAGAATCTTTCTCCATTTCCCTCTACCGGAATCAAGCCCATTTGCAAGGCCATAACGGCTGCCTCGGTCCGGCTTGAGGCGTTCAACTTGCTAAGAATGTTGCTCACGTGAATTTTGACAGTGCCACTGCTGAGATTTAATGTCTCGGCGGCCTCCTTGTTGCTCAGGCCTTTGGACACCAGCCGCAACACCTGCTTTTCGCGTTCGGTTAAATATACGGGTTGTTTCGAGTCCTGGTCGTGTCTGGCGACGCCTCTGACCAGATGCCGGGCAACGCGCGGATGGAGGGGCACGTCCCCTCGCCGGACGGCTTTAATGGCTTGCAGGAGGGCATTCTCGTCCGCGTCCTTCAGCAGGTAACCATCTGCCCCCGCTTCAACAATCGCTTCGACGATTTTGGTGGCCTGCTCGTGCATGGTCAGGACGATGATCTTGACCGTCGGCAGGAGGCGCTTGATGGCGGCGATGGCCTGCAGCCCATCCCCTTTCGGCATCGACAAATCCATCAAGATGACGTCAGGCTGAAGCCGTTGGGTCTGGCGAAGAGCCTCATTTCCATCCTCGGCTTCCCCAACCACCTCGATGTCAGGTTCGGTTTCCAGAAACATCCTGATGCCTTTGCGCACAAAATAGTGATCATCGACGATCAAAACTCGAGTTTGCTCCATTGATGCACTCTCCCAAATAATACGGCGAATTTGGGTGGCTGACGCTGGGCCAGTGGGACCGCTGCCCTAAAGCTGTAGCAACTTTTGGTGCTAGTTAGTTGAGGGGTGTATGTAAATGCCCATTTTGAGGAGTGAGCACCCCCAGGTGCGGCTCTATAGGCCTCGCTCCTCGTTTCTATAGCCGATAATTAGACATTATTGGTAATAACGATCGTTGAATTCTTGGACACGGATGAACACAGATGAACACAGATAAAAGCAATAAATCTGTGTTCATCTGTGAAAATCTGTGCACCACAATTTACATAATCTCATTTCCGATAAAGTCTATTGGTGAAAGTGTGAATGACGCGCACCCCTCAGTTAGTTGCCCGGTTTATCTGAAAAGAATCCTAAGCCTGACGTTTATGTTGAAAATGTGGGTTTGGAACTGGACCACCAACTCATGTTCAACCCAGATAGGGTGAGGGCTGATACAAACTAACACTAAAGGTTAGTATTATGGTTCTATTGTAACTCAAAGTAAGTTGCATTTGTCTTTGAAATTCATATGAAAATCGTATGGAAAGGGTTAGAAATTGGAAGTTGAGCTTACATCAGCGAGGTTTGCGCGCCACGCCATTCCTCTTGGGAATGCGGGCCACAATCCGGCTCCCCTGTCCCGGCCCGGATTGGACTTCAAAGGTTCCTCCCAGTAATTTGACCCGATCCGCCATATTGCGCAGACCCATCGTCTCTTTACCGATAGAGGCGGCTGGATCGAAACCGGCCCCGTCATCCGCAATGGACAGCACCAACCGGTCATCCTCGGTCCCCAGCGAGACATCTGCCCGGCTGGCATTGGCATGTTTAACAACATTCCACAGGGCCTCCCTGGCCGTGTAGTACAGCACCTCTTGCTGGTCCATCGAAAATGTGGCTCCCGGCTCCGCGTTGAACTCAATGGTCAGGTCATAATTGTTTCTCAACAGCTTGCAATGCTGGGCCAGGGCTTCAATCAGCCCTTTATCCGCCAGAGTTGTCGGGGCCAGGCGGAAGATTTGCTCCCGCACTTCGGTCAACGCGCTTTGGGCCAGGCTTGAAATCAGTTCAAGTGGGTTGCGCATCTTATCATCTGCGCCTGCCTGACCCAGTAACTTCAACGAGGTTTTGGCCGCCAGGGCAATGCTGTAGAGCGATTGGGTAACCGTATCGTGCAACTCGCGGGCCAGCCGGTGGCGCTCCTGCTCGATGGCCTCTTCCGTGTGTTTGAGTTCGGTGATGTCTTCCTGAACGGCCAGGAAATGGGTGATGTTTCCCTCCGGGTCCCTGATGGGCGAGATGGAAGAGGACACCCAATAGAATTCGCCGTTCTTTTTCCGGTTGTGGAATTGCCCTCGCCATTCACCGCCGGCGGCGATCGTCTCCCACAGGCGCTTGTATTCCCCGCGCGAGGTGTCGTCCGACTTCAGGATGTGTGGGTTCTGGCCCATGACCTCTTCGAGCGTATAACCGGTTGTCTGGCAGAACTTGGGGTTGACGTATTCAATGCCGCCCGCCAGGTCGGTGATGATAACGATGCTGGGACTTTGCTCGACGGCGCGGGACAGCTTGCGAAGTTGCTCCTGGCTGTGGCGTAAGGTGGCCTCCGTCCGTTTGCGTTCGACAATCTCTTGCAGAAACTGGTCGTTTAAGCGGGTCAGGGCCGCCGTGCGCTCGACCACCCGATTTTCCAGGTCCAGATTCGCCTCGCGCAGCGCTTCCTGGGCTCGCTTACGCTGGCCGACGATGATATAGACGATGGCCAGGATGCCGCTGAGCACGACGATCTCGACCAGCTCCTCGACATAGATTTCGGTGGAACGCAGCGCAATCAGGACGACCACCGTCGTCACCGCCACCCAAAAGCCCGACCGCAGAACGAAGGCGCGGAACTCCCAGTAAAAGGCCCCCAGGGTCAGGAAGAAAAAGACAAAGATCAACAATAGCTCCGACTCGACGAAGGGTAGCAACAGGATTGTGACCAGCAGCGCCAGGTCCAGAAGGACGAACCACCATTTCGTCCGCCAGGATTGCAAAACACTGTCGATAGCACTCTCGAGGTTGGAGCGTGTCCTCGTCCCTAGATTTTTCTGCAACCTGGCCATGATTACACCTGCCTGATAAAAGCTGAGGGAGGATCGGGAAACTCACCTTAATAATAGGAGAAAAACACCCCCAAGTCAAGGGGGTTTTGGCCGATAGCGGCATATATCCTTTTCAGGCTGGCATTCCGGTTGTGGTATAATCAAGGCGCAGTTCAACTCCACTCAGGAGCAACCTATGCCATCC
>JBHHXL010000329.1:0-5468 GCA_046757065.1 Anaerolineae bacterium | reverse complement strand
GGCAACCCTCACCCGACCCGAGGCCGTACCATCTCAAACACTTCCCCCAACTTGCTATATTCCGTCCCGCCGAGGCGACCGACAGGTTGCAACTGAACCGGATCGACCAGGCCGTTGGGCCGCAGCATGTCCTGGCGTAGATGAAAGCGCACTACCTGCCCCAGGACCATCGTTGAAGATGTGCCTTCGACCGGCACGAGCTGGCTGACTTTGGCCTCCATCGCGGCCAGGGCCTCGGCCACGCGGGGCGGCCCAACATCGACGGATGGCGCGGGCGTCAGCCCGGCCAGCTCAAATTCATCGACCCCGTAGTCCCACTCGCCCGAGGTCTGGTTCATTGCCTCGGCCAGGTCCTGGCTGACGATGTTGACCACGAACTCGCCCGTCTCCTGCACGTTGCGCAGCGTGTCTTTGGTGCTTCCCCGCCGGGGCCCAACCGAGAACATGACCACCGGCGGCGCGCCGCTGACGCCGTTGAAGAACGAGAAGGGGGCCAGGTTGAGCGTCCCGTCCACCCCAACGCTGGACACCCAGCCGATCGGGCGGGGTATGACGGTGCTGATCAGCAGGCGGTATGAGTCGCGCGACGATAGCTCGGCAGCTACGATTGAGATGGTTTCTTGAGGCATCTTTGTACTCCATTCATATTGGTAGGGTATCCATCGCTTATGCCGCCTCCGAGACCGGCCAGGCAGGGACCGTGATAGGGCGCAGGATGCGTTCGATGTCGGCCCGGTGCGACTCCAGCCAGGGCGGGAGTTTCAAGTTTTGCCCCAACTCGCTCAGGTCCTCATCCACCGGGAAGCCGGGGCCGGCGGTAGCCAGCTCGACGATGTGCCCGTCCGGGTCGTTGGTGTAGATGCTCTTGAAATAGACGCGGTCCATCACCGGCGAAACGCGCAGCCCGGCTTCGAGCAGCTTCTCGCGCCATTCGAGTTGTGTTCCCTCGTCGGGGACGGATAGAGCGAAGTGGTGCGTTTGCCCGTGCCCAACGCGGGCCCGTCGTCGTTTGGTCGGGTCGCGCTCGAAGTAAGTGATCAGCGTGCCGGGCCGCCCGTCGCCGACCCCCCAATACCAGTGCGCCGACTGCGGATCGTCAAAGTTAGAGGTCATTTTCACCCGGCGCATTCCCAGCAGCTCCCCGAAAAAGGCGTGGGTGCGCTGGATGTCTGTGCCGATGGCCGTGATGTGATGCATCCCGTGGCGGAGGGCCATTTCGGGTGTGATCTCCGGCACCGGCTCCGGCCAGGTCTCAGCCTCGATGCGGGCCTCGTCCCGGTTGGAGATGACCATCTCCGGCGGCGGTTGGCGATATTCCGTGCCCAGGTGGTCGGCTGCTTCGTCGACCGCCCAGCCCGGCCCGCGCGTGGCGATCTCCAGGATGGTCCCGTCCGGGTCGTTGAAGTAGATGGAGACGAAGTAATGCCGGTCCAGCGGCCCTTCGACGGGCAGCCCGAGGTCGGTCAGACGCCGCTTCCATTTGAGCAGGCCGTCGTAATCGGCCACCTCCAGGGCGAAGTGGTGGCTGCCGCCGATGCCCGGATAGCCTTTGGGCGCGTGCGGCCACTCGAAAAAGGTGATGGCGCTGCCGGGCCGCCCCACCTCGTCGCCGAAGTAGAGGTGGTAACTGCCGGGGTCATCGAAGTTGACCGTCTTCTTGACGAAACGCTGGCCCAAAACCCCGGTGTAAAAATCGGCCGTGCGTTGGGCGTCGGCGCAGACCAGCGTGATGTGGTGCAAACCTTGAATTGACATAAGTGTCTCCCAAACTGCTAAACCTCGGTACGACCCCATTAAACCGTGGAGGCCGCCTGGGGCTGCCCACTTCACTCCGTTCCGGGGTGCTTCGCGAAAGCCGCCAGGCTCAAACAGGTGGAAGCCGGTATAAAACCGGCTCAATGGCTCTCTTTTCAGCCTGCTTTAGCGGGCTTTCGCCTGCCTGAGCCGGGCGTTTTAACGCTCGGTGGACGACGGTTTCCTCGACCACGGTTTAATAAACCTCTTCTATTTCCAGCGAGGTGCTGATCTGGACACAGTCGCGTATGGTGCGGGCCACGGGGCAATAATCGGCGTGGAAGCCGTGCACGCGCTCGACCGTTTCGCGCTGGTCCGGGGCCGCCTTCAGATAGTAAGTGACGTGGATGCGGCGGATGACCAGCACTTTGCCCTCTTTTTCAATTTCTCCGGTTGCCTGCGAAGTAAGCAGCCCCTCGCCGGCGGGGATTCCGCGCGCCTCCAGCGCGCCGCCAAAGGTCCCCGTCAGTCAGCCAGCGGCGGCGGCCACCACGTAGTCCAGCGTGGTGGCGTGCGGTTCGTGCACGTCCGGATCGACGCCGTAATGTTCGGCGATCTCGGAGTGAACGCCGAACAAGGCCGGCGCTTCCTCCTGGGGCAGATAGGCCCGGCGCAGCGGCCCTTTCACCCGCTCGATGCGGACTTGTGATGTGTAAACAACTTGCTCGGTCATCTTAGCCTCCTTTTTTCCAGATAGGTGATTATACCCGAAAATCGGGCGAAGGCGTAATGCTTTCGACCTATCTTGACCCCCCCGCTCTAAATTGACGGATTTTCGGCGAACGGGTAAACTTCTTTGACCCCTGTTCGATGTGGAGGCGCTCTGTGCCAGAATCACCTTATCCGATGATCCCCGTGGCGGAAGCTATCGAAATCATCATGCGAGAAACACCCGTTTTGCCGCCGGCCTCGATGCCTTTCGACCGGGCGCTGGGCCTGGTGCTGGCCGAGGAGGTGCGAGCGACCGCGCCGATGCCGCCCTTCCCGGCGGCGGCGGTGGACGGTTTCGCCGTTGTGGCCGGGGACACCAACCCTATCCGGCGCATCGTCGGCGAGCAGATGGCCGGGCACGTGGCCGGGGTGCAGGTAACGCCGGGCAGCGCCGCCCGCGTCACGACCGGCGCGCCCATCCCCCCCGGCGCGGACGCGATGGTGATGGTCGAATTCACCGAGGAGCGCGACGGAGAGGTTGAAATCCGGACGACGGTCGAGCCGGGCAGCGGCATTCGACCGGCCGGCACCGACATCGAGGCCGGGCAGTTGGTTCTGGCACAGGGGACCGTGCTCGGCCCGGCGGAGATCGGGTTGCTGGCCACCGTCGAGCGCTGGCAGGTGCAGGTTCACCCTCGCCCGAGGGTGGCGGTCATGTCCACCGGAGACGAAATCCGCGAACCGGGCCAGGATTTGCAACCCGGCCAGATCCGCGATTCGAATCGCTACACGTTGATGAGCGTGGTCCGCCAGATGGGGATGGAACCGCTTGACCTGGGCATCGTCCACGATCAGGTGGCAATGCTGGCCGAAACCATCGAGCGGGGGCTGGCTGAAGCCGAGGTGCTGGTCACGTCGGGCGGCGTCTCGATGGGGCAGCGCGATCTGGTCAAGCCCTATCTGGCCGAGAAGGGGACGCTCCATTTTGGGCGGGTCAACACCAAGCCGGGCAAGCCGGTCACCTTCGCTACGATGGACGGCGGGGCCCGCAAGCGGCTGGTGTTCGCCCTGCCGGGCTTTCCGGTCAGCGCCCTGGTCAGCTTTGAGAACTTTGTCCGCCCGGCGCTGCTGAAGATGGCCGGACACACCCGGCTGGGCCGGCCCCGGCGCCGGGTGCGGCTGGCCGAGGATGTCCGGCACAGCGCCGAGCGAACCGAGTTTCAGCGGGTCATTATCACCCGGCAGGCCGATGGCTCGCTGCTGGCCTCGACGACCGGGGCGCAGGGGTCGGGCCGGTTGCTGTCGTTGCACGGGGCCAACGGCCTGATCGTCCTACCGCACGGCCGGGGGGATTTTCCGGCCGGGAGCGAGGTCGAGGCCCTGCTGCTTGACTTCCCGCACGAGGGGGGATTTGAAGCCGGGGTTTAAGAAGCTGTCTGAGAAGTATTTGACTTTTCAGGTCGTCTCTAGCCGAAAATGTCGGCCACCGGGCAGGAGAAGCCGGGGACAACGCCAGCGCCGTCGAGTGTCTCCTCAACATTATATCACACAATCGGCGGGGCGCGGTCGAACCAGGGTTGGGCCTGCTCGAGCTGGCCGGCCAGGCGAAACAGCGTGGCTTCGCCGGCGTAGCGGGCGGCAAATTGCATGCCGATGGGCAGCCCCTCGGCGTTCCAGTAAAGGGGCACCGACATCGCCGGCTGGCCGGTGACGTTGAACAACGGCGTGTAGGGGATGAAGTCGAAGATCTTTTCGGCGGTGGTGTCGATCGCTTGCAGCGCTCTGAGCACGCCCCCGGCGTTGAGCCTGCCCAGGAGCTTCAGGCCGAATGCTTCGACCGGCTCCGGCTGCAAAGCGCCGATCAGCACCGGCGGCTGGGCCAGCGTCGGCGTCAACAGCAGGTCGTAATCCTCGAAGAATTGGCCGACGGTTCGAGTGGCGTGTTGCAGGTAGCGGATGGCTCTGGAAAATTCGACCGCCGAAAACTTCCGGCCCAGCAAACCGAGGGCCCAGGTGGCCGGTTCAAAATCATCGTAGGTTGCTTTGCGGCCGAGCGCGACCTCGGCCTCTTCGATGTCCGCTCTGACCTCGCCGCAGATCATCGTCAGGAAGGCCGTGGCGAAAGCTTTGCCCTCGATCTGCGGTGCGGCTTCGACCAGCTCGTGCCCCAGGGTTTGCAACAGGCTGACCGTCTCTTCCAGGCCCTTGAGGCAGTCGTCGTGGACCGAGTGGCCGAGGTACGGTTCGGCGGTGAAGGCGATGCGCAGTTTGCCGGGGTCTGCGCCCACCTCGTCGAGGAAGGGCCGTTCCGGTGGCGGGGCGAAGTAGGGCGCGCCGGGGTCCGGCCCGGCGGTGGCGTCGAGCATAGCGGCGCTGTCCCGCACCGAGCGGGTCAGGACGTGATCGCACACGGCCCCCTGCCACAATTCGCCAAAATCGGGGCCGAGGGGATTGCGGCCCCGGCTTGGCTTCAGGCCGAACAGTCCGCAGCAGGAGGCCGGCACCCGGATCGAGCCGCCGCCGTCGTTGCCGTGGGCCAGGGGTACCATCCGTGCTGCCACGGCCGCCGCCGTGCCGCCGCTGGAGCCGCCCGGCGTCCGGCTCAGGTCCCAGGGATTGCTGGCAGGGCCAAACAGCTCCGGTTCGGTCACCACCGTCAGGCCAAACTCGGGCGTGTTGGTTTTACCCAGGACGATCAGGCCGGCGGCTTTGAAGCGCCGCACCAGCTCGCTGTCGTGGTCTGGCACAAAGCCGCGCAGGAAGCGGCAGCCGCTGCGCAGGGGCTCGCCGGCGTAGGCGGCCGTCAAATCCTTCAGCAGAAACGGAACACCTTTGAAGGGGCCGTCCGGCAAATCGCCCCCGGCGGCGGCCCGGGCCTGGTCGTACATCTTGTGGATGACCGCGTTGAGTTGCGGGTTCAGGGCTTCAATGCGCCGGATGGCTTCTTCCACCAGCTCAAGAGGGGTGACCTCTTTGCGGCGCACCAGTTCGGCCAGCGCCAGGCCGTCGCTATTCGCATAGTC
>JBHHXL010000328.1:0-5479 GCA_046757065.1 Anaerolineae bacterium | reverse complement strand
GGGCGTTCAGGAATCGGGGCCGGTTCTTGCCCTTCAAGCCCAATTCGCCGTAGTGAATAATCACACATTCTTTAACTTTCGACATTGAACTCCACCGATCCACAAATCATTCCCCGAAAGTTTAATCCTTTATCCGGTGCCTGACAAATCCTATCTTCGGGTGCGTCCCAAATTTTAGGTGCGACGCACTTACAATAAGCTATTGGCTCGAAAATCCCCCCCGTACCATTAGATCTGTCCGTTGACATGCACGTCAGAAGTGCGTCGCACCTAATTCGCCTAAAATCTGAGACAGACCCCCTATCTTCGGGCAGGTAGCGTTCTGGCCAGATCGTGGTATACTTTACGGCCACAATCACATTCTAATCGATGTGGGTCCAACCTTGTCCGAAAACTTACGAAAGCATACCTTTGTCTCGCGCTGGGCCTCCCTGGCTGTGGCCCTGATCTTGTTGACCATCGTCGCCATCTTGTGGCGTCCGGTCGTGGCCCTCTTCTCCAACCCGGCCTCGGTCAGAACGGAGGTTGAAGCCCTGGGGCCGTTAGCGCCGGTCGGGTTCCTGGCGCTGACCGTGGTTCAAATTGTCGTCGCACCGCTGCCCGGCCACCCAACGCAGTTGCTGGGCGGGGCGCTGTTCGGCGTGCCCGTTGGCTCGATCTACAACATCGCCGGCATGACCGCCGGCGGCCTGCTGGCAACCTGGCTGGCCCGCAAACTGGGGCGGCCCTGGCTGGAACGGCAGGTCGATCCCGACCAGTTAGCCCGCTACGAGGGTATGGCTCGCCTGGAATCGGTTTGGGTCTGGGTGATCATTTTGCTCATCCCGCTGGGGGACTTCCCCTACTTTCTGGCCGGCCTCAGCCAGATCAAATTACGCCGAATGGCCCTGGCCATTTTGCTCAGCCGGGGTCCGTTCACGGTCCTCGTAACCTGGGCCGGGGCCAGCGCCGTGGTCGCCCCGCCGTGGTTAATCCTCCTGCTCTTTGCCACCGTCCTGGCCATCATTGCCCTGGGCTACCTCTTTCGCCGGCCACTGAACGCCTGGATGGAGCAACACCTCGTCCACCGCCTGCGAAACTAATCCTCCCTAAAAATCCCCTTGAAATGTAGGACAAACTGTTAGTTTGTCCCGCACAAGCTAACAGCTTGTGCTACAAAACCCCATAAAAGCTCAAAGAGCCCTCAAGGTTATGCTCATCGTCACCGATATGAACGGCCAGCCGGTAACCGAGGTTAGCCACCCTTGCGGCCTGTACACAGCCATCAGCCAGATGCCGGCTGCCCTCCAGTCGTGCATTCAGCACTGGGGCAACCTGGCAGAGACCCTCCACCTTGAGCCGAGATTCGCGCCCGGCCATCTCGGATTGCTGTGCGCGCGCGGGCTGGTTCGGGTGGAGAACGAACTGAAGGGGATGGTCATTGTGGGCGGCATCGCCCCCGACACCTGGCCGCCCCCGCCGGACGAAATCGAGGCGATGGCCGTCGAGCTCGAGGTGGAGCCCCGCCAACTGGAGGCCCACATCGGCGACGTCTTCTACCTGGACGAAGCGCAACGGGCCGGGATGCTGCCCTTCGTGCAGCGCATTGCCGGCATCATCTCTCACATCGCCAACGAACGCCATACCCTGGTCAGCAGGCTTGAATCGATTGCCAGATTAACCGCGCTTTAGCGAAGGAGTTCAATCACAATGAAAAGATTGTTAGTCCTCGGCGCAGGCACCGCCGGGACCATGGTCGCCAACAAATTGAGCCGTTTTTTGGATCACGATGCGTGGCGCATCACCATCGTTGATCAAGAAGAGACGCATTACTACCAACCCGGGTTCCTGTTTATCCCCTTCGGGATTTACGGCCCGAACGACGTCATCAAGCCCAGGCGAGACTTCATCCCGCCGGGGGTGGAGCTGATCGTCTCCGAAATCGAGATGATCGAGATCGATCTACGATTTCTACACCATCGACGGCGCGACGGCCCTGGCAGAATTAAATCGAAAGATCGATAAGCTGGCTGCGCAGGTCGAGTTCTTGACCGAAGAGGCGCTGCGGCAAAAGCAACGCCAGGGGGAATGGGACGAACTCAAAGACGACTTGCTGCCGGTTGCCGACGAGATGGAGCGCAAGGGGTACTTCGGCTTCTTCCAGGGGGGGCTAGAGATTCTGGACCGGATCGTCACTTCTCACATCGGAATCGACATCCACCGGCAACACCATCGAGCCAATGCCTTCGCCAGGTTTTTTGTTTTGCTACGGGGAGTCACCGGGCCTGGAAAACAATCTCTCCGAGGCGTTGCGGGGGACGATGATGGTCAGGGCCTGGGGCACAACCCGAATATCGACCGGGGTGTGTCCAACCGGCTCGGCATCGACGTGAACCGGCAGGGGGCTTTTGGCCTCCAGCCTCAAGCGGCTGGTGCGGTACAGATGGAAATCGGGGTCGCGCACGTGCCGGCCCAGGGTGACGCCGATCAGGTGGCGCAGCGTCGACGGGAAGCCGTAGCCCTCCATCACCGCCACATCGAGCAGGCCGTCATCGAGCTTCGCTTCCGGGGCCAGCCGCCACACCCCGCCGTAAAGCTGGCCGTTGCTGGCCACCGCCATCAGGATGCGCTTCTTCTTCTGGCCGCCATCGACCGTCAGCGTGGCCCGGGTGCCCATAAAATCGACGGCGACCATGGCCCCGGTGATGACGAAGGCCATCTTGCCCAAACGACGCTTGTCCTCCGCTTTGACCTCGCCGGTGATAGCCGCATCCAGGCCAATGCCGGCCCACATCAGGAAATACCGCTCCCGCCCGTCCTCAAAACGAACCTGCCCCACATCGATGCGGCGGCGCTGCCCACGATGGATGATCTCCGCCGCCTTGCGTAACGCCGCCGGATGGAACGAACGGTAGACCGGAATGCTGACATCGATGGCGAACACATTGGCGGTGCCGGCGGGCAGCACCCCCAGAGTGGTCTCCGTGCCGACCAGGCCGTTGACCACTTCGTTGATCGTACCGTCCCCACCGACGGCCACAACGACCTGGCAGCCCTCCGCAGCCGCCCGGCGGGCCAGCGAGGTGGCGTCGCCGGTTTTCCGGGTTTCATAGAAATGCACATCCCAGCCCAGGGAGGCCAGATGCCGGCCGGCCTCCTTAAGCTCGCGATGGAAATCGCTGCGCCCCGCCAGGGGATTCAGGACAAAACCAGCTTTCATGATCAGGATGCCCCCCCATCCTCGCCTCACTTTCCAGCTTCAAAATCTACGAAACGATAGCCAAGCCCGCGTTCGGTAAAGATGTAACGGGGGTTAGAGAGGTCCGGCTCGATTTTTTGGCGGAGATAGGTGATGTACAGGCGCAGGTAATGCGTTTCGTCCTGGTACTCGTAACCCCAGACCTTGGACAACAGCATCTCGTGGGTCATCGTAATGCCGGCGTTGCTAACGAGGTGGTACAGCAGGCGGTACTCGGTCGGGCGCAATTTAATGACTTCGCCCCCGGCGATGACCTGGCGCTTGTTGAAATCAATCTGCAAATAGTCATCGATCACCAGCGGGCCTTTGCCGCTCGGTGAGGGCGCTTCGACGCGTCGCAGCACGGCCTTGATCCGGCTGGCCAGCTCGCGGGGGCTGAAGGGCTTGGTCACGTAATCGTCGGCCCCCAACTCCAGGCCCTTGACCCGTTCGTCCTCGTCCGAACGGACGGTCAGCATGATGATCGGTACGGAAGACGTTTCGCGGATGATGCGCAGCGCCTCGAAGCCGTCCATGACCGGCATCATCACATCCATGACCACCAGGTCGGGCAGGTCGTCGCGCACGCGCTCGATGGCCTCCAGGCCGTTGGTGGCCTCAATGACCCGGTAGCCCTCCAAATCCAGGTTCATCTGGATGAAGCGCCGCATCCGGGCTTCGTCATCGACGATAAGGATTAATCTGGCATCATCGGCAGGAGACATAGCAATCCGGGAACCTTCTGCAAATCATCGGCGTCCTTACATACAACAAGACCATTGAATTATCCTTATTTCCGCGCAATCGCGCAAACGGTAGCGCCGAAAAATGAGCCCAGGAGGACTATTATGAACAACCTAAAGATGTTGGCCGGAATTATCGGACTGTTGGTGCTTTCCCTGATCGCGGCCCAATGCGGTGGGTCTGCCCCGGACGCGGCCCGCAGCGAGCCCGCCGTCGAGACCGGCCCGCCCTTGAGCACCGAAGCCGGAGGCGAGACGTTAACAACGGCGGCCGAGCCGGTCGTTGTTGAAAAGGAAGTCGAGGCCATCGTTGAAGGGGAATTTCGCGAGGCCGCGCCCGCCGAGGCACCGGCGCCCATCGCCCACGCCACGCCCGCGCCAACGATGGCTTTGGCCGACCGGGACGCCAGCACCGAAGAAGCCGCGCCCCGCCTTGCCGCCGACCAGCAATACCAGCCCCTCCGGGCGGGCGAGGTTGATGACAACCAACTGTGGGACGATTACTTGCTCTACCGCCTGCATTATGAGGGGCCTTACATTCACGACCTGGATGTGAGCGAGCGCTACGTCATCGACGTACGCGACCGGGCCGGCCAGCCCGTCCTCGATGCCAGGGTGACGGTCTTCGCCGGCGATCTGCAGGGCGAGCCGGTGTTCACCGGGCGCACCTATGCCACCGGCCAGACCCTCTTCCACCCGCAGGCCATGGCCGCGCCCGACGTGGACCGCTTCACCGTCTGGGTAGAGAAAGACGGGGGCGGGCAGACCTTTGTCCTGGAACGCCACGCTCAGGAGACCTGGCCGGTCACCCTCGACGTCCCGGCCCCGGACTCCTCGATCAACCTGGACGTGCTGTTCCTGATCGACGCCACCGGCAGCATGGCCGACGAGATCGCCAAAATCCAGGACAGCATCTTCGACGTGGCCGCCCGCATCGACGCTTTGCCCACCCGCCCGGATGTGCGCTACGGCCTGGTCACCTACCGCGATCGGGGGGACGCCTACGTCACCCGCGCCACCGACTTCACCCCCGACGTGACCGCCTTCCACCAGTCCCTGCTGACCGTCGTGGCCGACGGCGGCGGCGATTACCCCGAATCGCTCAACGAGGGCCTGCACGAAGCCCTGACGAAACCCGAATGGAGGGGGCAGGATACGGTCAAGCTGGTTTTCCTGGTGGCCGACGCCCCGCCTCATCTGGACTACGCCCAGGATTACGATTACGCCCAGGAGATGATCGCCGCCGCGCGGCGTGGGATCAAAATCTTCTCCATCGCCTCCAGCGGGCTGGATGACCAGGGTGAGTACATCTTCCGCCAGTTGGCGCAGTTCACCCAGGGGCGCTTCATCTTCCTGACCTACGCCGACGACAGCAACGGCGGCCTGCCCGGCGACGTCACCACTCACCACGTGGATGAGGAAGATTACTCGGTCGAGAATTTGGATGATTTGCTGGTGAAGCTGGTCACGGAGGAGCTGGCCTATCAAGACCGGCAGTTGGCCCAACAGCAGTAGGTTT
>JBHHXL010000327.1:0-5484 GCA_046757065.1 Anaerolineae bacterium | reverse complement strand
CCAGACTCAGGCCGGCCACAAAGCCAACCGCGCCCACAAACAGCCAGAAGAGCTTACGCCCCAGGGCGAGCATTGCCAATCCGACAACGATGTTGGCAATGGATGTCACTTTGACCGTCCAACCTCCTACGGCACGTCGTTCCAGCGCGGCCAGAAACTGGCGTGCCATTCCTGGGGAATATAGTCGATGGCCTCAGGTTCGGCCCCCTCGTGGGCCGGCAGCGCCAAAGTCTGGTAGCGACCTTCGATCTTGAGATCGACCAGCAGCCTCTCCCCGTCCGGAGACCAGGCCATCCAGCCGGGCCAGTCCTCGGCCTCAACCTCCCACAGCACCACGGCCTCCCTGGAATCAAGGTCATAGACGCGCACCTGGACCGGGAACGGCGGCTCCTGGGTACAATCGTTGAGGTAGAAGCCGATGCGCCGGCTGTCGGGCGCCCAGGTGGGCTGGTTGACGCAGGGCTCAATTTGGTGTCCGAGGCTGAACGGAAGCTCCCTCAGAACGGAGCCGTCGGGGCGAACCATAGCCAGTCGCCCGCTGCGATGAAAGGCCAGCCACTCGCCGTCGGGCGACCAATCGACCATCAAGTCGTTCTCCCGGTCGTCCGTGACCTGGCGCAGGTCGCCCCCGTCGGCGTTCAAGACGAAGATCTCAGATTGATCGGCCTGGTAGGGATCGCCTCGCAGATTGGCGGACACAGCGATGTGCTGGCCGTCGGGCGACCAGACCGGACCACGGAAGTGATAGTCCCCCTCAACGGAGAGCGGCGACGGCGGTTCGTCCGGTGAGCCAACGCAGATCTGCCATCGCCCGTCACGCTCACATTCCATCACCTGGCGCGGACCTTCGGCTGGCTCACCGGGGGCGAGGGGCAGTTCTCCATCCTCCCCCCATTGCGGCCAGAAATCGGGGAACCAGGCCTCCGGCATTTCAGCCAGGGGTTGCGGTTCGCCGCCCCCGCCGGCGTCGATCAGGTACCACTGTTCGCCCCCATCCACCGGGCCGGCGTAGGCGATCTGCAGCCCATCGGGGCTCCAGGCCACCGTGGCCTCGCCCCAAACCTTCTCCTCGACGGAGATCAACGTTGTCAGGCCCTCCCCATCGCGGCCGATCACCCGCACCTGGTGCGGGCTGGCGCCGAGATCCCAGGGTAGCTCGCTGAAGGCAATCATCTGCCCATCCGGGGACCAGGCCGGAAAAGCAACGCAGCGCTCAGAGGGGTTGGGATCGTGCAGCTCGGTCACCTCCGTACCATCCGCGCGGGCGATCCAGAGCATACAATTCGAGTGCATCGCTATCCACTTCCCATCGGGCGACCAACTGGGATCCATCAGATTGTAACGCGAGTTGGCCAGGACCGGGGTCAGGCCCGTACCATCAATATTGAGGGTATACAGGTCGTTTTGATCGGCCCCACGGTCTGCGGCCAGCAGAAGCTGCCGCCCGTCCGGCGACCAGACTGGTCGACCGGCATCTACGAAGTCAGACAGGGTGGCTAACAAATGTTCATCGCCGGAGGCCAGATCGTTTATGTAAATCTGTGGGCCCTCGCTCCCCTCCTGGACATAAACGAGGTTGCCCGCGCGCGGCCGGTCCAGGGCCAGGGGCGTTGGCGGCTCCGGCGAGGGGGGAGGCTCCTCTTCGTCGCCGGGAGCCGGTTCGCTGACCTCTGCGACCGTGGGGGGCAGGTCCGTTTCCTCCTCGAAAGCCCCGGCCAGGAGCAGGCCGCCGGCCAGCAGCAACAGCAGCAGGGCCACGCCGCCCACGACCGGCCACAGCGGGAAGGCTCGCCGGGCGGCGGGGGGGGCGGCCTCGGCCGAGGTGGTTTCGACTTCCGGAATGACCGTGGCCGAGGGCGCGGCTGCCGGCGGGGGCGTGGGGGGCAACGCCGTGGCGGTGGGCGCTTCGCGCAGGGCGGTGGTGGCCGCCTGGCGCAGGGCCGCGGCCATCTCTCCGGCGCTCTGGTAACGCTCCTCGGGCGCTTTGGCCATCGCCTTGAGGATGACGCGCTCCACGTCCTCCGGCAGGTCGGGGTTGATCGAACGCGGCATCGGCAGCGGGTCGGCGATGTGCATCAGGACGATGGCAAACGGCGTCTCGGCCTCGAAGGGCAGGCGGCCGGTGGTAAACTGGTAGAGGACGACGCCCAGCGAGTAGATGTCGGTGGTGTGGTCCACCTTCTGCCCCTGGCCCTGCTCCGGCGAGGTGTAAGCCGGCGTGCCCAGGCCGACGCCGGAGCCGGTCAACTGGATGGAGCCTTCGGCTATTTTGGCCAGGCCGAAATCGGTCAGGTACAACCAGCCGGTCTGGTCAACCAGGACGTTGCCCGGTTTCACATCGCGGTGGATCACGCCGCGCTGGTGGGCGTGGTCGAGCGCGCCGGCGATGTCTTCGATGATCGTCACCATCTCCTCAAGCGGCAGCGGAGCGCCCAGCTTACTCTTGAGCGTACCGGCGGGGACATATTTCATCACCAGGTAGGAAAAGCCCTCCTCCTGGCCGAAATCGTAAACGGGCAGGATGTGGGGGTGGTCCAATTGGGCGATGGCTTTGGCTTCGCGGGTAAAGCGCTCGCTGAAGCCCGCTTCGTGGGCGTAGTAGGGCGGCAGCACTTTGACGGCGACATAGCGATCGAGGGCGGCCTGGTAAGCCTTGAAGACGGTGGCCATCCCCCCCTGGCCGATCTGCTCAACGATACGATACTGGCCCAGGGTCCGTCCGGTTAAATCTTCCATCGCTCACCTCCCACCGAGGTCTGCCTGTTAGCGCGGTCACATCTCTATTAAAATTCGTAGCTACTCAGCCATACCTGTATCCAGTATTTCATCCCTGGATATTAGGTATTGGTTACTGGTAATTATCGCTAATAACCAATACCTAATACCCAATTACCCGGCTTGGAGCCTCTGGCCTGAGTAGTTACTAAAATTCTATCACATCGGCAGGCAATCCACAATAGGGCTTAAATATCAGTTGGCAAACCAGATAGCGTAGTAATGGACAAAGATAGAGACGGCCAGCAGGGCATCAATGCGATCCAGCATTCCGCCGTGGCCGGGGAGGAAGTGCGAGGTATCTTTGACCCCGACGTGGCGCTTCATCATAGAAATGACCAAATCGCCGAGCGGTGCAACGAGGGAGACCAGGAGGCCGACGACTAGGGCATCAATCCAACTTAATCCGGAAAAGGCCACGACGATGAAGGCCCCAACCAAACTGCCGAGAACGCCCCCGGCCACCCCCTCCCAGGTCTTGCCGGGGCTGTGACGCGGCCAGAATTTGCGACGGCCCCAGGCTCGCCCGATGAGATAGGCAAAGGTATCGGCTCCCCAGGTGCAGAGCAAGGCCAGCCAGGCCCAGGCCAGACCGTCATCCAACAGGCGCAGCGCCAGCAGGTTAGCCGCCCCCAGGCCGATGTAGAGTCCGCCGCTCAGGCTCAAAGCCCAATCGACGGTGGGGGCGGAGGTTGCGGTTTGGAACAACTGCCAGATCAGGGCCGAAACCACGATGAAGGTCAGGCCGGGCTTGACTAATCGCAAATCGGGGAAAAACGCATCCAGAAGGAAGAGGACAATCAGGGCCAGGGTAAACAGGGGGGTGGTGGCGTAATTTCCGGCCCGCATCATCTGGCCGAATTCCCAACCGGCCAGCAGAGTCACCAGCCCCACCATCGCCAGGAACCACCAACCCCCGGCAAATACGATCAGAATGACGGCCGGCAGGAGCACAAGAGCGGTGATTGCGCGGGTGCGAAGCAAGGCTGATGCCCCAATCTAGCTGCTGACTACGCCACCGTAACGTCGCTCTCTTCGGCTAAATGCCTGCAATGCCTCGTAGAACTTGGCCTTGTTGAAATCGGGCCAGAAGGTGGGGGTGACGTAGTATTCGGCGTAAGCGCCCTGCCAGACCAGAAAGTTACTGGTGCGGAACTCGCCGCTGGTACGGATGATCAGATCGGGGTCTGGCAGGCCGGCGGTGTAGAGGTATTGGTTGATGAGGTCCTCATCGACGTCTTCCGGAGCGACGCCATCGCGGATGATGTTTTGAATGGCATTGATGATTTCGGCGCGCCCGCCGTAATTGAAGGCCACGTTTAGAATGAGGCGATCGTTGTTTTTGGTCAATTCAATCGCGTAGCGCACTTTGCGCTTCAGTTCCTCGTTGATCCCGTCCAGGCGACCGATGTGGCGGAGTTGCACGCCATTCTTATGAAGTTCGTTTAGCTCCCGGTCGATGACGTGCTCCAGAATGCTCATCAACCCTCTGATTTCTTTTTCGGGCCGCTTCCAGTTTTCGGTTGAGAAGGCGTAGATGGTCAGCATCTTCACGCCGAACTCCACAGCGGCTTCCAGGATTTGGCGCAAGTTGTCTGTACCCCGACGATGACCAGCTATTCTGGGCAGATTCCGGGCCTGCGCCCAGCGGCCGTTGCCATCCATAATAATGCCGATATGCTGGGGGACGTTTTCAATTGCCGGCCAGGTTTCCTCAGAGACCGATTCTTTAGCCAGTTTTATCGGAGACATCGCCTATCCTACCTTCCACATCCACCGGGTCTAAATTTCTAAGATTTCCTGCTCTTTATCCCTGCCCAGGGTATCGATAGTTTTGATGTATTCGTCGGTTAGTTCTTGAAGATCGTCTTTCCCGCTATAAAAATCGTCTTCCGAGATCAGCTTTTCCTTCTCGAATTCTTGCAGGTCCTTGATCGCATCGCGACGACAGTTACGAACGGCCACACGCCCTTCTTCGACCCGCCTGGCCACAACTTTAATCAACTCGCGGCGACGTTCTTCCGTCAGCCCCGGAATTTGCAGGCGAATCATTTTGCCGTCGTTGTTTGGGGTTAGCCCCAGGTCAGATTGCAAAATGGCGCGCTCGATATTTTTGATGGCGCTCGGGTCAAAGGGGCGAATGGTCAACAATTGCGGTTCCGGCGCAGAAATCAGGGCCAGCTCTCTTAGATTGGTGGGGGTGTCGTAATATTCTACCGTGAGGCGCTCCACCAGCGCTGGAGAAGCGCGCCCGGTCCTGATGGTAGCCAGATCGTTTTCCAAAGCATCGACCGATTTTTCCATTCTGGCTCGTGCTTCTGCAAGAACATCTTTGATCATGCTCGCCTACCTCCGGGAGCGGGTGGGTGTCTGTCTTAGCCGTCAAAGGTGTTAAAGGATTGGGCTCTTTGAGCTTTTATGGGGTTTTGTAGCACAAGCTGTTAGCTTGTGCGGGACAAACTAACACGCTTCGCGTATCCTACATTACCACACAATTCCTCACAGAGCCAAGGATTGTAGCGTATTATACACGTCGTTTCAAAAAAAGCCACTGGCCCCGATTTGGTGGGGCGCGAAAATCTCCAGGTCAGTGGCTGATCAGGCTGCCTCTGGGCAGGCCGAGAACCACATCCCGCACGCTGTCACTTTGCCACAAATTGAGGACGACGATGGGCATATCGTTATCCATACACAGGGTGATGGCCGTAC
>JBHHXL010000326.1:0-5551 GCA_046757065.1 Anaerolineae bacterium | reverse complement strand
GAGGCAGTAGTTTTGGGGCGAGGCAAGACGAATGACCCATCCTGGATGCAAGTCTCGTGACTGACCTCTTACGGCCCATCCCAAACCCGGCGGCCAGGCGGGTCTGGCCGCTCCTGGCGCTCCTCCTGGCCGGGGGGCTGATCTTACTGGGCGCGCCGCCCGCCGCGCGCTATCCGGCGGCGAGCCTGGTCCTCTTCTTTCTGCCCGGCTGGACGCTCCTGGAAGCCTTCTTCCCCGGCCCCGACTCGGCCCCGGAGCGTTTGCTCCTGGCCCTCGGTCTCAGTTTAGCCCTGACCACGTTGCTGTCCTTGTACCTGGTCTATCTGCCGGGGCCGCTGACAATGGCCCAGGTCCTGATCGCCGCTGGCGGGTTGACCCTGCTGTTGCAGGGCCTGAGCTGGCGGCAGGCAACTTTATCACCCCTGCGCTGGCCTACGGGGCGACAGGGTCTGATCCTGCTCCTCTTGCTGGGGCTGGTCCTGGCCCTGCGCCTGCCCCGGCTGGGCTACGCCGAATTTCACGAGGACGAGGTGGAGGTGACCGCCCTGGCCGTGCGGGCCATCCAGGGCGAGGATTACGCCCTCTTTTTGCACCGCAAGGGGCCGGTGCAAACCCTGCTGCCGGTCAGCGCCTGGCTGCTGGGCGGGCGCATCAACGAGGCCTGGGCCCGGTTCCCCTTTGCCCTGGCCTCGGTTGGCACGACGCTGCTGGGCTATATGATGGCGCGCCGCCTGGCCGGCCCGGTAGCGGGCGTTGTGGCCGGCGGGCTGTTGGCCCTGAACGGATACAACCTGGTCTTCGGGCGGATGGTGCAGTACCAGAGCATCGTCCTCTTTTTGAGCCTGCTGGCTCTATACGCGTTGTGGCGGGCCGATTGGGAACATTCACCGCGCTGGCTGGCGCTGAGCGCCCTGTTGACCGCCATCACCTTGCTGGCCCACTACGATAGTCTGCTGTACCTGCCGGTCATCCTGCTGATGATGCTGGCCGCCCGGCGGCAGCGAGCCATCGTCGTCTCCCTGCTGGGGCTGGCCGCGATCTTGCTCAGCTTTTACGTGCCCTACGTCCGCGACCCGCAGTTCCAGCACACCCTGGCCTACCTGCGCGAATCCCGCGTGGGGACGGACGCCCTCTACAACAATCTGGACACGCTGCGCCGGCTCGACGCCGTTTACAGCTCCCGCTTTTACCTGCCGTTGTTGGCCGTCCTCTGCCTGGCATACGCCGGCAGCCTGGCCCGGCGGCGGGGTCTGGGCTGGCTGTGGCCGGCGCTCATCCTGGGCGCGATCGCCTCCACCGTCGAGCAAAAGGAGCTATGGCAAATCGCCGATTTGAACCTGGCCATCGCCCCCTGGCTGGCCCTGGGGGGATGGGGCTGGTTTCGACTGCGGCAGGCGGGCCGGGCCGCGCAGTCAGTCTGGCTGTGGTGGCTGGTTCCGCTGGGAAGCTACCTGTTCCTGGTCGATGACCCCCGCACCCACCTCTACGTGGCCTATAGCGGCTGGGCCCTGATCGCCGGCCAGGGCGCAGCGAGCCTCTGGCGGCGGCTGGCGCAACCCGGCCAGGCCTGGCTCAGGGCGGGGGCGGCCCTGGCCCTGGCCCTGGTCTGCGGGCTGTGCCTGGTCTACCTGCAATTGATCTACTTTCAAACGGAGCGCGCCTATCGCGATTTGTGGGAGCGCGGGTCGGCCCTGGCCCTGGCCCGGCTTTACGGCGATCTGCCGCAGCCGCGCAGCTACTTCGGTTACCCCAAGCACACCGGCTGGAAGGGGGTGGGCGCGCTGCGGGAACAGGGGCTCATCTCCGGCGATTTCCGCAGCTTCGGCGAAGAGGAGTTCAGCGTCCCCATCTGGTACACCTTCCAAACGCCGCGCTCCTGCTACACCGACCCGGCCCTGTACCTGGTGACCAGGCCCCTGGCCGAACTGGCCCAGCAAGCGCCGCCCGAATTGATCGCCCAATACGGTCACGTCGGGGACATCGTGACCGAGGGCCAGGCCCGGATTCACCTGTTGCAGCAAGGGGCAGCGCCGGCAGCGCCGGCGGTTTACGACTGGCGCGAGTTGGCCGCCCGGTTCGACGCCCGGGCCACGCCGGAGAATTTCGCCGCCAGCGCCCGTCCGGCCCAACCGCTGCCGGCCCGCTTCGGCCAGGCCATCGATTTCCTGGGCTTCAGCCTGTCCCGAACCCGCCTGGCCCCCGGCCAGACGCTCAACCTCGATCTGTACTGGCTGGCTCGGGACGCAGTGGCCCGCAACTACCGGGCCTTCGTCCATCTTGACCCGGACAACAAGTGGGGCCAGCAGGACGACGATCCGGCCTGCCGCGTTCCGACCGGCCTGTGGCGGGCGGGCCAGAGGCTGCAAGGCCAGTTCCGGATCATAGTCGATCCGGCCACCCCGCCGGGCACATACCCGCTGGTCCTGGGCCTGTACGAGCCGGAGAGCGGCCAGCGCCTGCCCATCAGCCGGGGCGAGGGCGCGCCGCCAACCGACAGCCTGACTCTGGCGATGATCCAGGTGGTTGCAGACGCTGGGGATTAGTAACTACTCAGGCTATAGGTGACCGGCACTTATAAAGGTTGCTTTTTGCGGCAAACCTGTCAAGATTATGGGCGAATCTTATCCTTGAAGCGCCTAACCCCTACGGGAGTGCCGGTCACCTGTTTTTGCCAGGCGGCTGAGTAGTTACGGGGATTAGGGGTAATGCCTTTCAAAACAAGAGGTTAAGACGCCATCTCTTCCCGCAGCCGCCGGTAGTCCGTCCGCAGTCGGGCCAGCTCGCCGCTCGACACCGGCTGGTCGCCGTAATGAACCTGCATATAGGCCAGCGTGATCCGGTTGAGCCTGTCATCCTGGCCGGGAAAGACGCGGGCCAGGACCGGCAAATAATCGTCGGGGGGCTGGGCCGGGCGGCGCGGGTGGCCCTGCTGCCGGGCCAGGCGGCAGAGATTGGCGTAGATATTTTCAACCGAGATGGCGGCCAGCAATTGCCGGCTCAAGCCGTAGCGCCGCACCAGGCCGGCCAGTTGCCGCAGCCGGCTCAGACCTTCGCCCAAAATGCCTCCCCCGTACGACAGGCCCTCGGCGCTGGCCGCCTCGGCCTGGCTCCGGGCCCGGCGGGCGCGAACCCGCTCCAGGTAGAGCAGCACAAAGCCGACCAGGACCAGCAGGACCAGCGCCACCGCCGCGTACCGCAGGCTGGTCCAGACCCAGGGCGGCACGTTCTCAATGGCGCTCTGGCCCTGCTCGACCGGCCGCTCGTTCTCCGCATTGGCTCCCAGCGAGTCCAGCAGATCGTTCAGGCGGCTGAAATCGACCTGCTCGAACAGCCGGGACAAAAACCGTTCCAGCCAGATCAGCAGCGGCGTCAACAGCCAGAACACAACCTGGATGATCAAGACCAGGGCCCGGCCCAGCAGGGTCCAGACCGGCCCCAACCAGGCCAGGACCGCCCTGAGCCGGTCCGGCGTGTAAAACACCGACAACCCGGCCGCCGCGCCCAGGGCCGCCCCGACGGCCAACAGCAATTGCCCCAGCCGCCGTAAGGGCAGAACCGGCCCGGCGCCCCCAACGGCGTCGCCGGCCTTGTCGTCAATACGGGCCAGGGCGACCGCGGTTAGGCCCGATCCAAAGTAGAGCCACAAGAAGAGGCTCAGATTGGCCCCCAGGCGATAACTGAGCCAGCCCGCGCCGGCCATCAGCAGCAAAATCCCAAGGCGAAAGCTCAAGCTGATCCTGAAAAAGGTCATCTCGCGGCTGGTGGCGTTGGCCGCCCGCTGCCAGAGGAAGACGTTGGCCAGCAAAAGCACCACCTCCGGCCGCAACTCGCGGTGAAGATTGAACAGGGCGCTGAGGATGCTGCGCATCCAACCGAAATCGGCCGGGGGGGACCCGCCGTGGAGCCAGATGCGGACCGCGAGCAGGCTGCTGAGAAGGATCAACCCGACGACCGCCAGCTCGTATCGAGGCGACTCAAGCTGGCTGCGGTTCAAGACCTCAAGGGCCAGCATCCACAGCACCAGCCCGGCCAGGAGCGCGAGATACACGCGCAACGGCGACCAGGTCAAATCCCGTCCAAGGAGGGCCAGAAGCACAAACGGCGTGAACCAGGCCACATCCATCCCGGCCAGGCAAAGGTGGATCAATCCCCGGCGGCGGTGGGCCAACAGCATCAGGCCGCCACCTCTGCCGGCGCGATCAAATCTTCAATCAGGTGGGGCAGGTGATAGACGATGACGCCCGGCAGGCTGGAGGCCGGTGGCTCCTCGGCCAGGGTAAAGAGGACGATCTGCCGTCCGGCCTTGTCCAGATCGGCCAGGACGGCCAGCAGATCGTCGTGGGCGATGGCGGTAACGACGAGCAACGTCGCGCCCCAGGGCAATCGCGGCGCTTCCCGCAGCAGCATCGTTTCGATGGGCTGGGAGGCGAAGGGGGTGACCGCCGCCAGCAACTCCAGAATGCGCAGGAGCTGGTTGGGACTGCGACCGGGCAACAGGCGCAGGGGCTGGTCGCTGCCGGGCAGAACGCCGTTGGCGATCAGGCCCACGGGCCAGCGCCGCTCGGCGCACAGGGCGGCCAGGCTACCGGCGACGCTGATGGTGCGCTCCAACAGCTCGGGGATGTTGCCCAGCCAGTGGCGGACCATCGTGGCCACGTTCAGGAAGATCAACAGTTGCATTTCTTCGCTGGGTTCGTAAACCCGGCTGAGCAATTGCTGGTGGCGGGCGGTGGCCTTCCAGTGGACGCGGCGCAGGTTGTCCGCCGGCTGCCATTCCCGCACGCCGATGGTGCGCAGGGGGTCCTCGAAAAGCCGCTCCTGAGCGCCCTGCTCGCCAAAGGGGTTCTTGGCCGGCAGGCCCAGCTCCGCTACAGAGTAGAGGCGGGGGTAAACGATCAGGCGCTCTCGCTTCAGATGGGTTGCCCGGCGGCTGAAGAAACCAAAGCCGTCGCCCGTCTTGACGCTGGCCGGGCCGTAGAGATGGTAGCCGCGATGGGTGCAGTGAACGGCCACCCGGCGCGTCAGGCGTTGAAAAGCGCCCGGCATCCAGAAGGTGCGGTATTCCCCCAAATTGTTGGCCCGGTTGACCACCACCTGGCCTTGATCTATCGACAGGCTTTTGGGGAAGACATCGGTGATTTCGAGCAGGGGCAGGGGCAGGAATTTCTGGTTGCGCACCTCCAGGGTCAGTTCGATAGTCTCGCCCTGAAAGGCCCGGGTTTCGCTGAAGCGCCGCTCGTAGTGCAGGCCGAACAGGCTGAGCCGATTCCACAACCATCCGGCCCCGGCGACGACAAACAGCACCAGCGCCGCCGATAACAGGAATTGAATTTGCAGAATCAGGCCAACGACCGTGACCAACAAGCCCAAGATCAGCCAGGCATCGTTGAACTGGGTATCGTAACCGGAGTCGATGTACATCCCCCGCCGCAATTTCAACCAACTGGGCTGGGCGGCGCGCCGCGCCTCCCTCGATTCGGCGCTGTCCTCCCAGGGCGCTTTGGCCTCAAGCTGCCATTGCTGCTCCTGGTCCGTCCCGGCCCCATTTTGC
>JBHHXL010000325.1:0-5578 GCA_046757065.1 Anaerolineae bacterium | reverse complement strand
TCTGCACATCGAGCACGCCGGCCACCGTCTGGCCCAGCTTGAGGGGGATGGCCAGCTCGGCCCGGGTCTCCGGCAGCAGTTCGTGGGGCAGGTAGCGCGGGTCCTGGGCGACGTCGTTGCACAGCACCGGTTGGCCGGCCTGGGCCACCCAGCCGATGATGCCCTCATCCCCGATTTTGAGGCGCAAGCCCTTAGCCCGCAGGGGTTCTGCGACCAGGCCGCTGCACGCCCGCAGAACAACCTGGTCGGCCTGGTCTTCGGCCAGGAACAGGCAGACGTGGTCATAGCCGAAACTGTCCCGGATAAGCTCAACGACCTCGGCCAGCAGCGCGTCTGTCTCCAGCATCGCCGTGATCTTCTGGCCGATGTGGCTGGCGGTTTCCAGTTGCAGCGCCCGGCGCTCCAGAGCTGCCAGGGCCCGCCCCCGGGAGCGGGCAATGCGAGTGGCCCAGGTCAATACCGCCCAGGCCAGCACGGGCCCCAGGCTGCCGATCACCAGCGCTTCGCGAATGATGTGAACCGGGGCAACCTGGTCGGGCGAGAGCAGCAGATGCTCAACCAGGGTGTAGCCAACCCCCAGCGCGGCCATTAAGGCCGGGATAGTCCAACGAAGTTTTTCCAGAAGGCGCGGAAGCTGCCTCTCGGTCTGCCTCATTTCTTGCCTCCTGCGGGCCGGTGGATATTTGTGCTGTGGGGGCTTAGAAAGTCGCACCAGTATAGTGTGATCCGGAGTCGCTGTCAAACGTCCCAATACCCCGCCAAAACGCCGCTCAATCCGAGGCCCTGATCACCCGCCGCACGAGCGGCGGCGGGAGGCGGGCGCCCATTTCCATCATCAGGTCGGGCTCTACGCCCAGGGCATCCACCAGGCGGTTGATGCCGTTGAAGAAGGCGACGATGGCCGTGGCCTGCAGCACCTGCGCCTCGGACAGGCCCAGGGCGATCAAGGCTTGCACGTCCTCGTCCTCGATCTGGCCGGCGGCGAGGGTGGCCTTCTCCGCGAAATCGAGCAGGGCCCGGGTCGAGGGCTCGAGGTCCGCCGCCTCAGTGCGCTCCGAAACGTGCTTGATCTGATTGTCCGAATAGCCCAGGGCCTTGAGAAAGATCGAGTGGGCCGTCACGCAGTAATGGCAGGCGTTGGTCTTGGAGACGACGACGGCGATCATCTCCCTGGTGGCGCGCGGCAGTTCCGACTCGGCCAGCATCAGCGTCTGGAAGAGCTGCCAGGTGGCGGCCAGCAACGCCGGGGACTGGCTCATCACCCGGAACACGGCCGGCACGTTGGGCGTTCCCATGCCGGCCTTGATCTCCGCGTACAAATCAGCGAGCCCCCCCTCCGCCTCTCGCTCAGACACCATCGCGATGCGCGTCACAGTTCTCGCTCCTGGTCGCTAAAAAAGAAACCCATCGAAGGAGATGGTTCAGCATCAATTGAAGTTAGATTTGGGTGCATTCAAAATGAGTTGGAAAATGTAGAACAAAGTGTTAGTTTGTTCGATCCGGACAAGCTAACAGCTTGTCCTACAACTGATTTTGAACACACCGTTAGATTTACAGTTGCCGGACGAACGATGAAGGACGAATCGTTTATGAAAATGGCTGTCTGTCCACCGGTGAGTGGCCAAACATCGTATTGAGGGCTTCAGCCCTCTCTGGCCCCAAAGGGCTAAAGCTCTCAATACGGTTGCTTGGTCCTCCGTCCTTCGTCTTTCGTCAAGGTGTTGAAAATACCTTGAAAAACTGCCTGACGTTGGGAAACTTATCCTTCATATGCGGGAAGTGCATGGCCTGGGCGAAGTCCATTTGAAAGGCCGGGTCCACCGTCAGCTCGATGTACTCCACCTGGCGGGCCATACGCGCGGCCTCCTGGCGCTTGTCCACATTGAGCAGGGCGATCCGCGCCCCATCGCCGGCGGCGTTGCCGACCGCGTACACGTTCTCCAGGCCGCAATCGGGAAAGAGGCCCAGGGCCAGGGCCCGCTTCTTATCGATGTAACTGCCAAAGGCCCCGGCCAGAACCACCTTGTCGGGCAGGTCCACGCCCAGCTTGCGCAGCAGGGCTTTGGCCCCGGCGTACATCGCCCCTTTGGCCAGTTGCACGGCCCGCACGTCCTTCTGCGAAATGGTGATGTCGCGGCCAATGGTCGTCTGCTCGGCCCAGGCGACGACGTACTCCGGCTGCCCTCCCTCCGAGCGGCGCACGCGCGGCGACTCGACGGTCTTGCTGAAGCGACCGCTCTTTTCGACGATGCCGGCCTTGATCATCTCGGCCACCACGTCGATGATGCCCGAACCGCACAGGCCCTTGGCCTTGACCTCGCCGTCCAGGCTGCTCCACCCGGCCTGGCCGATGACCTTGAACGAGGCCTCCTTGGTGGCCGGGCTGATGCGGACCTTTTCGATGGCGCCGGGCGCGGCCCGCATCCCGAACTTGATGTGCGCCCCCTCGAAGGCGGGGCCGGTGGCGCACGAGCACGACAGCAACTCCTGGCGGCTGCCCAGGATCAGCTCGCCGTTGGTGCCGATGTCGATGATGAGCAGGTTGTCATCCTGGTTGTAGGGCTCCTCGGCCAGGAGGACGCCCACGTTGTCCGCGCCGACGAACCCGGCCTCGATGGGCAGGATGTGAACGTTGGCCGTGGGCAGGATGGCCAGCCCCAGCACGCCGGCCTTGACGTCCACCGGGGCGTGCAGCGCCGGGGCGAAGGGCGATACGCCTACGTGCTCGGGATAGATGCCGAGCAGGATGTGGTGCATGGCTGTGTTGCCCACCAGCACCGCCTCGACGATGTCCGTGGGCTCCAGCCCGGCCTGGGCGGCAATGCGTTCGGCGATGGTGTTCAGGCCCTCGAGGATGGTCCGGTGCATCTTCTCCAGGCCGTCGTCGTTCATCATGGCGTAGGTGATGCGCGACATCACGTCCTCGCCGTAGGACACCTGGGGGTTCATCATCGACTCGGTGGCCACGACGGCCCCGCTGTCCAGCTCGCACAGGTAGCCGGCCACCGTCGTCGTGCCGATGTCCACCGCCAGCCCGTAGCTCTTCTCCGCAAACCCCGGCTCAACCTTGATGACCTCCTCGCCCATCCAAACCGTGACCGTGACCGCAAAGTCGCTCTCTCGCAGCGTTTCCTGCAATCCCAGCAGGGTGGGGTAACTGATCTTCAGCCCGGTCAGGCCGAAGTTGTCCTCGAGGGCGGCGGTCATCCGCTCCCAATCGCCGAGCGGGTCCTCCAGCGTCGGCGGCGGCATCTCGATGTAGAATTTGCGGATGGCCGGCTTGATGTGGATGGCCCGCTCGCTGGCCGACTTGCGCACGATCTGGCGGCTGACCCGGCTCTCCTCGGGCACAAAGACCAGCACGTCGCCGTAGACGCGGGCCACGCAGGCCAGCCGGTGGCCGGATAGATTCTCGTGGCGGTCGAAGAACTTCCGCTCCCGCCCCTCGACCGGCGACAAATGCTCCATCTGCGACCGGATGCCCTCCCGCTCGAAGTACCCCTCCTCGATGCGGACCTTGCACTTGCCGCAGGTGGTCTTTTCCCCGCAGATCGTCTCCAGGTCCACCCCCAGCTCCCGCGAGGCTTCTTTGAGCGTCTTGCCCTCCTCGATGTAGCCCCGGCTGCCGGAGGGCTGGAAAATCACCAGATGTTTCTGGGCATCGGCCATGGATCACAACTCCCGCAGCACGCTGACCATGCGAATCGCGTCCGAGACGGCGTTGGTGGCGTCGGTGGCGTAGCCGTCCGCCCCGAACTCGCCGGCCAGTTCCTCGGTGACGGGCGAGCCGCCGACCATGATCTTGACCTCCGGATTCTTGGCCCGGATCATCGAGATGATCTTCGGCATACGCATCATCGTCGTCGTCATCATCGACGATAGGGCCACGATCTCGGAGTCGGTCCGCAACTGCTCCTGGACGAAGTCCTCCAGCGGCACGTCGTAGCCCAGGTCGTGCACGGTGAAACCGGCCACCTCGAACATCATCTTGACCAGGTTCTTGCCGATGTCGTGCACGTCACCCTGGACGACGCCGATGACGACCTGCCCCCGCACCTGGCGGGAGGCGTCCAGGCTGACGTGGGGGCGCAGAATGTCCAGCCCGGCGTACAGCGCCTCGGCGCACAAGAGCACCTCGGGCACGAAGTACTCGCCGGAGTCGAAATACTCGCCGACGACGGCCATCCCGGCCGCCAGACCCTGCATAATCATCTCGTAGGCGTCGAGGCCCAGCTCGACCGCCTCGTTGGAGGCCTCCACCACCATATCGGTGTCGTAATCGATGACGCCGTTCTTGAGCCGGTTGAGGATGTCCTCGCGCCGCTCCGCGCTGCTCGCCACATCAACTTTCGCTTCGGGGTTGGTATCCATCGTCATTTCGCTTCGTTCTCCTTAATCGTATTGGCAAAGACCTGCATATTGTCCGGGGGGGCCGTGGGCCACACGTCGCAGCCGGGCCAGACCGCGCTGGCCCCGTTGGCCACGCTCTCCCGCACCGCCGAGCGCACATCGTCCGGCTGGCCGAGGACGAGTACGTTGTAGGGATCGATGTTGCCCAGGATCAGCGCCCCCTGGCCGAGCTTTTGCCGCGATTCGGCCAGGTCGTTTTTCTGATCGACGCTGATGGCGTCTGCGCCGCACTCGAGCATATCGGCCACGATGGCGTTGGTATTGCCGCAAATATGCAGGACGCTGGGGGCCTCGATGTTCTGGAAGATGTGGGCCAGATGCGATTTGATCAGTTTGCGGAAGATGCGCGGGCTGAGGATGTCGGCGCTGGAGCCCATCTCGCGCACGGTGATGTAGTCGGCCCCGGCCCGCCGGTAGATGCCGGCCACGGCGATGATCACCTCGGACAGGATGGTCAACATCCGGGTCACCTCCTCCGGCTGGCGCAGCGGCATCTTCAGCAACTGGTTCAGGTCCATAATCTGCCCGGCCAGGACGAAGGGGCCGAGGACGTAGGTCCCGACAGCCACGCGGTCGCCCAGCTCGGCTTTGAGCAGGCGAATGGCCTCGCACACGACCGGGATGCGCCCGGCATTCTCCAGGTCGTCCGGGACCTGGATGTCGTCCGCGCCCTGGACCGTTTTCTCGCGCAGGGTAGGGTAGAGCAGGTCCTCGCTGTCGGAGTAGGTGTTGAGTTTAGCGCCCAGCGCCTCGGCCTCAACGCCGAGGTCGTAAGGCACAACGACGCAATCGAAGCCGTACAGGGTGTGGCTGGTGGCCGCCGTATCCGCCATTTCGCGGGCGTCGCCGTGGACGTGCGCGAAGCGCACGTTGCACTGCTCCAGGCCGGCCACGGTCACGTGTCCCATGCCGCTGAAGCAGGGCATCCGGGGCACGGGCTGCCCGGTCAGAAAGCGCACGACGAGATCACGACCAGATATTGAATTGGTGTCGCTCATGTTATGACTCCTTGTCAGATAACCGGCGTTGTTACCTCAAGATCGAGGGAGTAGGCAGCAGGGAGTAGGGGGAGAATAGCTGCCTGCCCCTCGATGGGTGGCCGGACATTGTATTGAGGGCTTATGAAAGTTAAGAAAATAAATCGGTAATGCCGATATACCTCCGAAAT
>JBHHXL010000324.1:0-5592 GCA_046757065.1 Anaerolineae bacterium | reverse complement strand
ACGCGCCTGCGGGGGTTTTGGGGGGATTCCCCCCGCGCCCCCCGTCTGCCCCAAAATCTTGGACAGACCGTTCAGCCGGGTGTGTCCAAAATTTTTGGAAAGCACAGGGGGGGATTGGGGGGACACCCCCCACACCCCCCGGTCCTCCTAAAATGTCGGACACGCCCGTTCAACCCAAATCATTGCGCGAGATGGCTAATTAAAGTATTATAGAGAGCCTGAAGAGATGGTTGCTAAGACCCTGGTAGTTCCGCGATATCAGTTTAAGCGAGGAGTACAGCTATGCCCAGTAAACGGATATTAATTGTGGATGATGTGCGCGATTGGCGTGACCAATTACATGCAACCTTAAGTCGTGATGGCTATAAAGTTAGCACCGCCGGAACCTTTCAGGAAGCTCTGGAACTTTTAGATTATCGACAACCGGAGTTAGTTATAGTAGACTTGAGGCTGAGTCCGACCGATGAAAACGACCGCCAGGGGATGACCTTGTTGGAGGAACTGGAGCAACGTCATATCAACGCGGTGGTCATCACCGGATATGGAAATCAAGACCTGAGACGAAAAGCCTGGAAATTGCATTGTTTTGAATTCATCGAAAAGGGCGCTTTTGCCCGCAGCCTGGAGACGGTTCGACAGGTTGTGAGCAAAGCATTCCAGGAGATTCAAACGCGGGAAAAGATCCGGGCCAGGCTCACCCGGCAGTTCCTCAACGGCCAGGCCGTCGGCTTTCCGCCTGAGGCCGCCGGCTATCCGTTGCGCCAACCGCCCCCGGAAGCATTTGAGGACGAAGAAGCATCCGCAACGGAATAACATTTGTACCTTTCCATCCCATAATATTTGTCCAATGAGTGCCATCGGCTTAACCCCGCGAGATTCTCAAGCAGCATACACGCGCTTCGCATTACCTGGAATCCAACCCGCCGGGATTGGGAGCTAACGCCTGTGAGCGTGAATCTTGATCTCGAGGGGATTCTGTTAGTGCTTACCTTTGTTGCGCCGGGCTTTTTGTTCACGCGTACCTACCTTGCCTTCCGCCCCCGCTACTATCGAGCCCCCAGCACTTTTGAGCAAACCGTGCTATCGATCGTCGGCAGCGTGTTGATTCACGGGGCAATGGTCAGCGCCATCTCGATAGCCGTACTCATCTACTGGGCAGTGACCGGCGATGCGTTACAACTTTACCCTTTCCTGGGCCATCCAATTCCAATGGCTCGATACCCGGTTGCCGTCCTGGCCATCTTCTCGGTCGTCGGCCTGCTGTACTTGACGGTCAGCCTGATTCTGGCCCGGCGGTTGGGCAGCGCCCTGGGACTGCGTTCCCCGGCTACGCTTCCGGCCTGGTGGGTCTTTCTTCTCGGCCAGGACCCGCCGGAGCGATTACTGCTGTGGCATACGATGCTCCAGGAGGAGCCGTTACGTTTAGGGCTGATTCCGCCCCACCTCGTGGTTCAGATGCGCAGTGGCGAGTATTTTGAAGGAGATTTGGACCGGCTGCGGCTGGTGGGCGATGACGAAAACACCGTTGAATTGGCCTTACGCAACGTCAGGTACCGCCCGGCGAACAGCAAGCCGGATGTCGCTGCCGCAGCTTTACCCGACCGCGTTGTTTTGCTCCGTTCCTCAGACATCTTGTGGCTGGGCCGCGTTGATCGACGTGGCGATGACGCGGCGACCTCTTCGACCGCGCCGGAGTCGGCGCAAGGCCCAGATTCGTGATCTGCGCCCAATTAGATTGGTTCAACTCTAAGATTGAACCAATCTGGCACAACACCATTCCGGCGTGGGCTTCATCGAGTTTATCACAATTACCTTGATGGAGTACAAGTTACCGTTGGTGTAGAGATTTGGCAGCTTCATGTTTGAATTGGTTTTTCTCGGCACATCGGCTTCAGCGCCATCGGTTCAACGTGGCCTGTCGGCCAATGTGGTCATCCATAAAGAATATCGGTTCCTGATCGACTGCGGTGAGGGAACGCAACGCCAGTTACTGCAAAGTGGTTTGGGCTTTCGCCGCCTGGACAAGATTTTGCTTACCCACGGCCACCTGGATCATATTTTGGGGTTGGGAGGGCTGACCTCCACCTTTAGCCGCTGGGAGGCGATGGATCGCGTCCAGATTCACGGGGGAAAGTGGGCCCTGGCCCGCGTACGGGACCTGATCGAAAAAGTGGTGTTGCGCGGCGCTTCCCCGCCGTTGAAAATTGACTATGTTCCCCTGGAACCGGGGGTGATTTTGGAGGACAACTCGTTTACCCTGACGGCCTTCCCGGTTAAGCACCGGGAGACGGAGTGCTTTGGTTTCACATTTGAGGAAAAGGCCAGGCGCCCCTTTTTGGCCGAGAAAGCCGAGGCATTAGGAATCCCCGCCGGGCCGGAGCGAAAACGGCTTGTGGCTGGCCAGGCGGTCACCCTGGGCGACGGGCGGGTGGTCCAGCCGGACCAGGTTTTGGGGCAGCCGGTTCCAGGGGCCAAGCTGGTCTTCATTTCTGACGCAGGGGCGACAGACAACCTGGTGGAGATAGCGCTCAACGCGGACGCCCTGGTCATCGAAGCGACATATTTGGAGAGCGAAGCGGACCTGGCCTACCAATTCGGCCACATCACCGCTGCCCAGGCCGCGCGTCTGGCGCAAGACGCCGGGGTAAAGGCGTTGTACCTGACGCACATCTCGCGCCGGTATCGGGATCGGGAAATATTAGCAGAGGCGCAGGCGATTTTCCCAAATAGCGCCGTTGCCAGAGATTTCGACCGGGTGAAAATCACCAAACAAAAATAGCCGTTCCGGGTGATTCCAGAACGGCCAGTATTGACATATACTATCGAGTGTGTCCGACATTTTAGGAGGACCGGGGGGTGTGGGGAGGGTCCCCCCAATTCCCCCCTGTGCTTTCCAAAAAGTTTGGACGCACCCTATACTATCAGAAGGCAACAAGAATCTGTAAGCCGGGCAACGGTTTGAGCGACAACAAACCTACGGGCGATGTTCAAGGAGATGTTTCATGGTTTTCAATATTTTGACGCTTTGCAGCGGCACTTTGTTGGTCGGTTTGGGAGCCCGCTTAATAGCGATGGATTCGATTCTGGCGTGGACGCCTGTTGTAGGGGGCAGTGTTTTGCTCTTGCTCGGACAGACGGTTGCTCGCTATGACGATATACCTGATTACCGGAAAAAGCTAAACTGGTTCAAGGACAAATTAGGGATCCATTCTTTGCCCGCCAAGCGGCAATCCAATTCCAAAAACAGCAACGTGCCGACAGCGCCGCCGGTTCGCTAGGGTGTTTGCCTTGAGCGCCTGACAAAGACAAAGCCAAGCGCAAACAGAGGCAACACCCCCCCCAGGCAGGCCAGAGTCCGGCGGGGGGTATCGTTGGCCGTTGATACAGGCTCGGGTGTTGGATTGGCCCCGGCCGCCGCTTCCGATACCGCTTCGTCTTGCGGTTCCTCCTCAACGGGCGGCGCAGGTTCAACCGTCCCCGATGCGGTTTCTTCCGCCGGCGAATTCGCCTCGGCCGCCGCTTCCTCTGTGGCGACGATCCCCAGCGCAGGGGCAGTCACCTCAAGGAGAGGCGCATTGATGCTTTCGCGCCATTCATTATCCAGCCCGTAAGTATCTGTTCCCAAGACCTCTTCCAACGCATCATCATAAAGCGCGCCCTCGGCAAAGGTGTTGAGCAACTCATTCATCTTCTCTTTGCCGTAGGCGTCGATGATGTATTTAACAATGTGTCCGCTTTGCGCGTAAGCCAGGTGGGCTTCGCCCGAATTGGCGGGGAAGGTGCTGGATAGCGTGCGCAGCGTAAACAGGCTGTCACTTGCGGCGGCAGCGCCCACGGTGGCGGTGTAATCAAACGTCAGATTCCCTTCGTCCTCGTTGTATACGGCCAGACCTTCGTCGAGCCAGCGCGGCAGATCGCCATAGGGATTGTCGGTGGCCTGGTGAATCACCAGATGCGATATTTCGTGCGCGGTTGCCCGCAGGCCCCAATTCAGGCTGGATGGCGAAATGCCTATGACCAGCACCCCCTCGTCCGTAAATGCCTGACCGCCCGTCCATTCCTGGGCCGTGGCCGAGATAGCCCCCAGCAGGTCCCTTTGCCCGCTGTAAACAAACACGCTCACCGGCCGCTCGATCATCACCCCCGCGTCGCTCTCAAGGCGGTTCAGGGCTTCATTCGCCCTATCGAAAAGGGCCTGTCCGAAATCCTCCCGTCCGTTGTACCAGTACAGTGTCAGCCGGTCGTTGGACAGGTGTTGCCAGGGATAGCGGTCATCCAGATAGATAATGTGTTCTCGTTCAGTTTTTAACTCGTTGTCGTTTTCATCCGTTAGTTTCCACCAATACTCTATCTGGGTTCCCGGTGGAAAGTAAGTCTGAAGCTGATCAATGGTATAGGTGGCTTCAATTTCTTTGCCCGACTCGAAGGTGGCATCGTTGCGAGCGGTGGCCCGTTGCCCGACCAGTTGATAGAACAGTCGAGCCTCGACGATTTCAGCCTCGCTTTCAGCGCTAATGGTAAATGTGATATGGCTTCGGAACTGAGACTCCCAGGACTGCTCAATAACCTGAATGGCCTCCTGCCCGGCAGCCGGAGATGTCGCGACCAACAGAATCAACAAGGCTGCTAACAGCTTTGGACCTATCCATTTTTGCTTCATACTGGCCAATCCCCCGTATTTGCAGAACGAAACGTCTTAACCCGCAACATCGCTGAGTGGCCCGTCCCCGGCTCGCTCAGTTTCGAAGGCAGGTTGCCGACAGCCTGGAACTGTTACACCAGGCTCCCCGGTTCGGGCAGCTCATCAATCGTTGTACCGATCCACTTGTCGCCTTCTTCGATGAGCATAACCGGGATGTCTTCTTTGATCGGATACTTTCGCCCGCAATCACTTTCCAAACAAACCAACCATTTTCCCTCTCGAACCAGGTCTAATTGTCCCGGATCATCCCCAGGTTTCCGTGTTTCGCCGCTGACGCAGTAAGGGCAACGAAGGATTGTTAGCAGGTCTTCAGCAACGGCCATCAATGCCTCCCTTTCATCGAATTGTTGATTAAATTATTTACGCGGCGTATAGTATAGCACAGGGCATACAGAATCTCAATTGAGTTTGACAAGATTTTACACATTTCAAACCGGTCTCAAACCTCCGTAGTTTATAATTCGAGCACATTCTGAAAACGTCAGGTAATCGCATAGAAATTCGTATGTCTGCCATCCGCATTCTGGTTTCCGACAGCACCGACCGCCGCACCCAGGTCTGGATCCGTGCCTTCTCGCAAGAAAATATCGAGGTCCAGGGCAGTGACCAACTCACCGATATTTTAATGCTATTGGAGAGGGTTAATGCCGATCTGTTGTTGGTGAACGTAGATACCTTCGACCTTGAACGTCAAGGCGCGCTGCTGGCGATTCGAGATAGTTTCCCCCAATTGCGCATTATCGGCCTCAGCGATGCCTCGCCGAACCTGGCCCGGCAACAGGCGTTTCGCTTCTGCGTCGATAAAGTGCTGACCCGCCCCATTTCCCCGGAGCGAGTCATCACCCTCTTTCCGCCGTTGATGCATCGCTACCTTTGCCGGCGGATCCCTG
>JBHHXL010000323.1:0-5628 GCA_046757065.1 Anaerolineae bacterium | reverse complement strand
TGGGTGGATGTGGAGCGGTAGAAGTCTGAGCAAGGGAGCGGGGGTGCGGAGGTGCAGGGGAGAAACGGGTATGCTCTCGGCGCCTCTGCTCAGTTGGGGTGTGAGTGGATGTGGAGAGCTAGTGCACGACGCAAATCTCCACCGATGCACGGATTTGTCTGGCGATCAATCGGTCTCAAACGTGGCTAGAAACTCGGCGACTCGGGCGAGTTGTACACCGCGACGCTGCAGGAACTCCACGATGTCTGCATCGTCATGCAGGTCATTATCCTCTGTGATCAGGTGGGTGGCCCGCCCAAGCAATGCCATCTCGAGCAGAAAGTCGTCGTCGGGATCGCGGCAGAGGGCAAGCCGGCCCACAGGCTTGACGAAGACAGACAATGTGTAGAGCCGCGCAACAAGGCGCTTTCGGGATGGTTCACCATGCTGTGATACTGGCCGAGTTATTTGCGGATGACGTCTGGATGCCGTGCCCACGCTTTGACTGTCCCGGCCCCTCGCTCCAAGGAAATGTTGGAATGAACGGGGAAAATGGGCCATCTGGAGGCCAAAATGACGCGCTTTGAGCCAAAGCTGAGTGGCAAGCGCCCTGTTGCATTGGGATGCAATCCGCGAATAATTCCATCGTCTATCACGGACCAGTGAACCATCCCGCGCTTTCGCTGTCTGGGAGAAACACGATACTTGCGGGTGATGCGAGGCCGGCCCAGCACATCATAGATTTCGGTGAGATGTTGCAGTGACGTGATGCAAGTGAATCGGCCTTGCTTCAGAGCCTGGAGGAATTGAGCACTCGCGCCACGGGAGGAGAGGGTAGCCCGGATGATGACGTTGCTGTCAACAACAACCCGAAGAATGGGTCGCTCAGGAGGCATCCGCAGTTATTTCATCCAGCAGTGCTTGTACTTCTGCCTCCAGGCGCTGGCGCTCGGGTGTCGAGGCAGACCGAACCTCCGCCAGTGTTGCCTCGACGTCTGTGGCGATCTCGTCGTCATCGAAAGGAACGGAGTGACTGTGGATGGCCGCCAGGGCCTCGTCGAATGCCCGATCAATCATCTGTCGCACAGCGGGTGCCAGGGGTGAGGGCTCGCGCACGGCATCGGCCGGCTGTTGGCTCAGCCACGCGTCGGCTTGCCTCTCCATATCCGCCACACGCTCCGGGCTGTAGGAAAGGTGTTCCTGCGCTGCATCCAGGGGCACGATGATCACCAGCACATGCTGGCTTTCCTGCAAGGGAAGTTCCTGAAGCAGCTTCAGAACGCCGTTCTCGTAGACAGCAGTGACGGCTCGCGTCATGTCAAATCTCCTGTGGTGAGTGATAAGCACAACCAGACATTCAGCTCATGCAATATTATAGCGCGATTGGAAGAGGAAGTGAAACCAAAGACCGTTTCTGGTGGGATGGTGGGGCAGAGATCACCCACCGACCCCAAATCTTCCCCATTTTGCCCCTGTTTCGCCCCTGAATTTCCCTTCTTTTCGCCGGCCTTTTGCGGTATGATGGGGATGGAACAGTTGGCCGATAGCAGATGGCTAATGGTGAATAGTGGGCTGCAATCAGCTATCAGCCATAAGCCATCTGCCAATAACGGGTGAGCCAAGATCGTTTCGGTGGGGCTTCCAGCCGGGTTTCACCCTAGCCCAGAAGGAGGTGATGCCTATTACTTGTCAGGCATCTGATCGAGAAGGTTGACGGGTCACTGCGTGGATTGCCGCGGAGACCCTACCGCAAAATACTCAGACATGTGCTGAGGAATCACAGGCAAGGAGGTCAAAGGTGAAAACGCGTCTGATCACAATGTTAGTGCTCGTTGTACTGCTTGCGATACCCGTGGCGCTCTATGCCCAGGATACAGACCCAGCGGCAGTCGCCAAGGCTCTCGCGAATGCGTTGAACGCCGGGGATGTTGAGGCCGCGCTGGCTCTTTTCGCCGATGACGCGGTTGTCGACACAGGGAGTCCTGCCTCACCCTACACCGGTAAAGAGGCGATACGCGCCTGGTTGGAGGGCATGGTGGCGACGAACTTCCAAATCGAGATTGAAATTCTCCAGGTGGAGGGAGACATAGTAACCGAGAGGGACAGGTTTTCGGATGATGACTTGCGGAACCTCGGTATCGCTCCCCTTGAGGGCATCAGCAAAATAACCGTCCAAGATGGCAAGGTCACGTCTCTCATCTTTGCCTTCACCGACGAGTCTCTGGCCAAGCTGCAGGCCGCGATGGCCCCCGAGTCGATGCCGCAGACCGGTGGGGCCGGCTTCCCTGGCTACGTTTGGTTCACAGCGCTTGCTGGTCTGGCAATATTGACCGGCCTGGGCGTGCGTCTTGTAAACCGCCGTTCATCCCAGCTCCCATGACCGTCGCGGTTGCCAGAATCGCGGATGAAAGTCGATGGCAGTCGGCGGCCCGACCTGAGTCCTTCGACAAGCTCAGGCCCGTGCTGAGCACAGGCGAAGTGACAGACACAGCCGAAGGGTCGGGCATCAGCCGTCGCATTGTCTCACCAGAAGGGCGCTGGACCATAGCGGGGCGCCCTTCTGGTGGCTGGCAAGTGGTGGCGCCGTCTGGTAGCCGGGCCGATCAAACGACCACCTGACCACCTGGCTAATTGACTAACTGACCAGCTAATGGCTCTTGCGCGGGCTGGCGGGCATTGGTGGTTACCGACTGTTCCCATTTCGCCCCTATTACGCCTAGATTTCCCTTCTAATCGGCAGCCTTTTCTGGTATGATAGGAGCAGAACAAAGTCCGAAGTCCTAGGTCCGAAGTCCGAAGTCCAATTCCAGTAGTCAGCAGGCAGCGGACTTCAGACGGACGTTGTGCTCGGCGATCGGCGGCCTGGTCTGAGCCCAGCCGAAGGGTCGGGCGTCGGCGGTTGTATTGTCACACGGGGCCGATGATGAAGGAGGAGGAGATGATGATGACTCGAAAAACCGCGTTGCTAGTGCTGATACTATTGCTCGTGCTCGTTGCGTGCACGCCGGCCACCACGCCGACGGCGGTTCCGACTGCAACGTCGCCCCCGCCCCCCACGGCCACGCCCCTGCCGCCGGCCCCCTACGAGGCCCCGTGGTACGTGGAGGGGGTCACCGTCGAGACCTATGCCGGCACCGGCGAGCCGGGCTTCGCCGACGGCCCGGCGAACGAAGCCCAATTCAACGCCCCGGTGGGGCTGGCAGCCGACGCAGCCGGCAACCTGTACGTGTTCGACTGGTTCAATTTCCGCATCCGCTTCATCTCACCCGACGGGATGGTCACGACCCTGGCCGGCACCGGCCAACCGGGCTTCGCCGACGGCCCGGCGGCCCAGGCCCAATTCCAGGGCTTGGGCTTCTTGGCGGTGGACGCGGCCGGCAACCTGTACCTCGGCGACGGCGGCAATCATCGTGTCCGCCTCATCACCGCGGATGGCATGGTCTCCACGCTGGCGGGAACCGGCGAAGCGGGCTACAGGGATGGGCCGGCCGATCAGGCGCAGTTCAACAATCCTGCCGGTGTTGCGTTGGACGCGGCCGGGAACGTGTACGTGGGTGATACGGACAACAATCGCATTCGCGTCATCACCCCTGAAGGAGAAGTCCGCACTCTGGCCGGCACCGGCGAGCCGGGCTACCAAGACGGCCCGGCCACAGAAGCTCAGCTAAATGCCCCAAATGCACTGACGGTGGACGCGGCCGGCAACGTCATCGTCAGTGAGGGCATCCCCTGGCAGTTACGGGGCACCAATCGTCTGCGGCTCATCACCCCCGACGGCACGGTCACCACCCTGGCCGGTAGCGGGGAACCGGGCCACAAAGATGGGCCGGCACACGAGGCCCGCTTCGTTGACCCACGTGGCCCGACCTTCGACGGAGCTGGAAACCTGCTCGTCGCCGACGGTGCTGCCGTGGGCGTGCGGCTGATCACGCCAGACGGCCTGGTCTATACCCTGGCCGGCACCGGCGAATGGGGTCGGGCCGACGGTCCCGGCCCGGTGGCCCAGTTCGTCGAGCCGGTTGGGGTGGCGATCGGCCCGGAGGGTGAAGTCTACGTCGCCGACCCCGGCGCCCACGTCATCCGCCGTATCACGTACGGCCACCCCGATGCCGTGACGCCCATGCCGACCGCCACCCCACCGACGAAGAAGCATGTCATCAAGATCGGCTATGCGCATATCGAGGGGGCGGGGTTCGTTCCACTGGTCAACGCGGCGCGCATGGCAGTGGACGAGGCCAACACTGCCGGCGGCGTGACAATTGGCGGACAGCAATTCACCCTTGAGATGGTCGTCGCCCACGAGTGCTGTGGCGCTGAGGGCGCAGTCTTCGCCGCCACGTCGCTGATCGAGCAGGGTGTGGTGGCCGTCGTTGGGCATACATTCAGTGAGTTGGCTATGGCAGCCTCGCCCGTTTATGGGCGAGTCGGGCTGGTGCACATCGCCCCCTTCGCGTCGGACCCCGATTATACCTTTGCCGGTCAACCTACCGCTTACCGGGTGGCGGCCAACGCGGCCTTCGGCATTCCGGTCGGCGCGCGCATGGTCTACGAGGAACTGGGCATCCGCCGCGCCGCGCTGCTGGTCGAACCCCTTGACTACGCACAGACCGTGGCCGACGAATGGCAGAAGGCCTTTGAAGCCCTGGGGGGCGAAACCTTCCGCCACAAGGTTGCATTCGATAGTCTGCCGGAGACTCTGACGGCCATCTGGCACGAAAGGGCGGAGGCCGTCATAATCTTCCGCCCGCAGATTATTGCCGACGAAGTGCTCGTGCAGCAAATCCGCGAGGCCGGCCTCACATTGCCCATCATCGGCTACGAGCTTGAGTGGTTGGCAGGACCTCTTGGTGCGGCGGCCGAGGGCGTGTACGACATCGTACCTGGCCAGCCGGAGGCGGCCATGCCCGGGTTTGCCGACTTCGCTGCCAAGTACGCAGCGAACTTCACGCTGGGTCTCCCAGTCCCCCAGCCCTACGACGCGATGAACGTGGTCATCGCCGCCATTCGTCTTGCTGCCGAGACCGGCGCGGTCACGCGGGAGAGTGTCGCCGCCGCCATGGAGACCTTCCGCGACGAACCCTACCAGGGTGTGATCGGCACCATCCAGTTCGACGAGGCCGGCGACCTTCTGGACCAACCCTTCCACTTCAGGAAGGTTGTGCGCGGAGAGTGGGTGGACGTGGAGCGGTAGCCCTCACCCCTCACCCCCGCCTGCCTGCGGCAGGCACCCCCTCTCCCCTCTCCTGATCCTTCGACGGGCTCAGGACAGGGCTTGGGAGAGGGGAGAGGGGGCCGGGGGGAGTGGGGAGAGGGCCACCACAGCCCGTTTCCAATTGCCGGCCCATTGTGGTATGATGAAGACAGCCGGCGGGAATCGAGGAGCATCAAACAGAAGGCGAACGCCTATGTCTGCTAGAACAAGCTCACAACACCGGCACCTGCCTGCGCAGGTGAGTATAGCCGCCTTGCTTTTGCCTGTCCTCTTCGCCCTTGTGGCCCACCCGGCCCATGCCGATCAGGGCGTGGCAGTCGGACCCTACTGGCGGGTGGAGATGGAGGGCAAGCTGACCACCCTCATCGTCGATGACCTGGACGGCGACGGCTGGGCTGAGATCGCCGCCGGCACCGACGAGGGCCACATCTACCTCT
>JBHHXL010000322.1:0-5630 GCA_046757065.1 Anaerolineae bacterium | reverse complement strand
CTGACCGCCTCGAACATCGCCGTCACCGAAGTGGTGGGGGCGGTCATGAAGCCGGAGGCGCGGGTGGCAGGTGATGGCTTGCTGGCGGCTTGCCAGGGAGCGATGTCAATCCTATCCGGGTCCTACGATCTGGTGCTCATTGTGGCCCACGGCAAAGCCTCGATGGGGGAGCGGTGGGCCATCAGTTCCTGGGCGTTCGACCCGATTTACCAACAACCGCTCGGCCTGGACGACCTGTCCGCCGCCGCGCTCCAGGCCGCAACCTACCTTGAGCGCCATCGCCTCCTGCCCGACGTCCTGGCCCGGGCCGCCACCCGGCCCGCCGGCCCAACAACGGCCGAAATCCTGGCCTCTCCCCCCGTCGCCTCCCCCCTGCGCGAACTTGAAATCACCCCGCCGGCCGATGGGGCCTGCGCCCTCGTCCTGGCTGCGGAGAACCTCGCCAGAAGCGCGAGCCGCGAGCCAATTTGGATACGGGGGATGGGCTTTGCTCTGGAAGAACACTACCTCGGCGACCGGGACCTGGCCCATCCCACTGCGCTGCGGGAAGCCGCCCGGCGCGCCTACGAGCTGGCCGGCATCTCCGAGCCGAAGGCCCAAATTGAGGTGGCCGAAATCTCCGACCCCTTCGCCCACCAGCGGCTTTTGTGGGCGGAGGCGCTCGGTTTCTGCCCGCCAGGCCGGGGTGTAGAGACATTGACCGCGCTTGAGGGTCCGGTCTTGAACGCATCGGGCGGGTTGTTACGGGGCGTGCCGCCTTTTGTAGCCGGCCTGGACCGGCTGCTTGAGGTGCTGGCGCATTTGCGGCAAAATCCCGGCCTCGGCCTGGCTCAAGGCTGCTGGGGTCCCGCCGGGCAGGGGCAGGTGGTGGTCATCGTCGAAAGCGAACGATCCTGAAAAGGCGGGGGAGGAATAATTCCCCGGCGTAGAGTGCTGGTAAATTCGGCGATGTAAGGTATAATCAGGAACAGGGGGCGATAGACTTTCGCCATGTGAGGGCTTAATGATATGGTGACTTCGGAGAAAGCGCGACAGGAGCTAATCCAGAGTATTTTGAAAAAACTCATCGCCGGGTATGCTCCCCAAAAGGTAATCCTTTTTGGTTCGTATGCTCACGGCAAACCACGGCCAGGCAGTGACATCGACCTGCTTATTATCAAGGACACCTCTGATCGCCTCATTGATCGTTGGGTTGAGGTGCGTCGTGTTCTGTCCGACCCTGGGCGCAAACTCCCTCTGGAAACCCTGGTGCTGACTCCTCAAGAGGTCGCGAGACGATTGGCCATCGGCGATCAGTTTGTGGCCGAGATTATGGAGAAGGGAAAGGTTTTGTATGCCGCGTGAAGAGTCCCTCTACCCCGGCGATTGGCTCCACATCAGGGATTCTTCATTCCGCTACGCTCCATTCAGAATGACATCAGGCCGCAACATTTTATTTCCGATAAAGTCTTTTATAGAGCGGTATCCGTTCATTACAGAATCTGGCCTGACCGAAGAGGATATTCGAGAATCGCAAGATCAGATCAAAGAACTTGTCAAGATACTACGCGCAGAGATTTAATGCCACGACAAGCGATATGTCACACTCTCTACACGCTATGCGCCGGGTTGCCATCATCGGCACGGGCCAGACCAGGCATGCCAAAACGCGCGACGACGTGAACCAGGCCGAACTGGTGCGCCGGGCCGCAACCCGCGCCCTGGACGACGCCGGGATCACCGCCCGCCAGGTAGACGCGGTCGTGCTCTCGAACATGGAGTTGTTCGAGGGACGGGCGCTGCCGGAAATGTGGGTCGGCGAAGCGGCAGCCGGGGCGGGCAAGCCGCTGATGAAGATCGCTACCGGCGGCACGTCGGGCACCTCGGCCTGCATCGCCGGCTACCATCAGGTCGCCTCGGGCTTATTCGACGTCGTGTTGGTCGTCGGCTGGGAGAAACATTCTGAGGGGGCCACGCAGACCGGCATGGCGCTGACCGATCCACTCTGGGATCGCCAGGTGGCCTCGGGCGCGCTGGGCAATTTCGCCCTGTCCATTTCGCAATACGCCGCCGAGCGCGGGGTGACGCCGGAGCAGGCGGCGAGGGTGGCGGTCAAGGCGCGGCGCAACGCGGCCCACAACCCCTACGCCCATCTGCAAATGCCCGATCTGACCGTGGAAAAGGTGTTGGCCTCGCGCTTGCTGGCCGACCCGATCCATCTGCTGGATATGTGCCCCCAATCGGACGGCGCGGCGGCCATCATCTACGCCGCCGGGGGGCGGGCTGAAGCGCTTTGCCCGCGCCCGGCCTGGATACGCGCTGCCGTTACTCGCCACGACCAGCCCTACCTGGGCGACCACGACCGGCGATTGGTGACCATGCGCACGCTGCGCGACGCGGCCCGCCAGGCTTACGCCCAGGCCGGCATCACCGACCCGCTGCGCGAGCTCGATGTGGCCGAAATCTACGAGCCGGTGACCTACGCCGAACTGGCCTGGTACGAGGCGCTGGGGTTTTGCGCCGAGGGTGAAGCCGGACGGCTGATCGACGAAGGCATCACCGAAATGACCGGCGATCTGCCGGTCAATCCCTCGGGCGGCGTCCTCTCGGCCAACCCGGTTGGGGCCTCCGGCGTCATCCGCGTGGCCGAAGCGGCCATGCAGGTCATGGGCCGCGCCGGGGCCCATCAAGTGCCGGATGTGAAACTGGCCCTGGCGACGGGGTACGGGGTGTACACCTGGAGCGACGTACTGATTCTCTCGCTTTAGACAAGTCCGTGTCAAGGAATCGGGGAGAAGGGTGGCATCACGCCTGATGTGCGGCGTCTTCCTCCTCGGGCTTCGGGAAAAAGTGGGTATGGACAGACTCCGCTGTAGCCAGACAACGCCGGGCGACCTCGACCCCACGGCGGGCTTCGTCCTCACCAAAGAGTTCCCAGGGGGAGCGGAAAGCCTGCTCATCGCCGTAGCTGGCACGGATATGGAACTCGGTATCGTAGGCCAGCACGATGGGCAGCATCGCTTTTATCTCTTCAGCCCAAGCCTGGGGCATATCAGCACCGGTCACAACCTGGAGCCTGTCGGCCAGGTCGTGGCTACGGGGCACGGGGCCGAAACAGGCGACGACCGCCTTGGCAGCATTTTCAACGGCCATCTGCGCCCCCGCTACCGCAGATCGCCAGCGCCGGAGCGCCAGGTCTTGTTCAGCTTCGTCGAGGTATTGGCGCGCTAACAAAAGACGATAGGCGGAGTCCTGGCGGGAGTTCACGGACGGAATCCCTCCCAGGTCAGCGACCATCCTGGCTGGGGTTGTTGGCGCCACCACCAGACCCAGCCATGAGCCGTGCGCTGGCGGTCCAGGCCCGCTTCCTGGATGAGCTGGCGGATGCGTTCCAGCCTGGAGGCCAGGAAATCTTCCGGGTCGTAGAGGAGCACTGCATCGGCAGCCAGGTCGAGATGCAGAGGGGTGATGTCCGCCATAAACTCATCCACGGTACGAGCGAGCACTGAGATGGACGGTATGCCGCTTTCAAACAGGGGTTCGCGTACAAATCGCCGGCGTTCGAAGGGGTTCCGGGGCAACATATGCGCAAGGAGTAAAAGGTCCACATCGCTACTTTCGCCGGCCTCACCCCGCGCCTGCGATCCGAACAGGGCCAGCGCCACCAGATTGGCCCCCAAGGCGGCAACCAGGGCGCCAACAGCTCTTTGGAGCAAAGATTGCTCCATAGTACATACCTCCAGTCAATATGCTGGTAGCATAGCATTGGAGCCAGCAATAGTCAAAGGACAATGCCGATGGCCGAGACAGGAAACACCCTTCTCCACATCCCCCACATTATGAATCTCACCTGGCGCTACGGCACGAGCTGGTACTTCGCCGAGTTCATCCGGGCTTTGCGCGACGAGCGGCGTCTGCTCGGCTTACGTTGCCCCGTCTGCCGCCGGGTTTATCTTCCCCCGCGCCCGGTCTGCGGCAACTGCCGCGTCGAGCTAGCGGAGTGGCGCCAGGTGCAGGATACCGGCGTGGTTGTGGCCTTCACCATCGTCCACCTGCCGATTCTCGACCCGGCCAGCGGCGAACCCCGGCCAACCCCCCAGGCCATCGCCCTGATCCGGCTCGATGGGGCAGACACGACCCTCAACCATTTCCTGGCCGAACGCGACCCGGCAAAGCTCAAAATCGGCTTGCGGGTGCGGGCCGTATGGCGGGCAGAACGAACAGGGACGCTGGCGGATATCGTCCACTTCTCAAGATACTGAGAACCGGTTATCGCGCGTGATTTACATCCAGACCTGAGTTCGGAACAATGCGACCAGGTGACAGGCACTTCCGGCGGGATTTTTTGCCAGATAATGGGGGTAGAACCCGGCCATCGACCCTGATTTAGCCTGGTTGTAAGTGCCTGTCACCTTATCCCGGCTGAGGTATCCAGATTTGGGCAATATCGTATTCCTGTATCCTTTGGTCCCGGGTTACAAGAATCAGGTTATGGTGATTGGCTTGCGCGATCAATAAACGATCAAATGGATCTTTGTGGTGATGTGGTAGCAGTGTCGAGTCAATCATCTCGGAAGCAGAAGGGTTAATCAGGCGAAGATTCGTGTTGTTCAATAGCTCATTTTTCCAGGCGTGCATATCCGGGATGGCTAATCTTCCTTTCTGGACTAAAAAGGCAATTTCCCAGAAAGTAATCGAGGAGACATACAGAGAGCCTTGCTGTACTTGCTTATCGAAGAATCTTATAAACTCCACAGATACTGAGGTCTTGTTTGTCCAGAATATGAGCGCGTGAGTATCGAATAAATAGGCATCCCGTTTCACATGTAATCCTCCCATATATCGTCGAGAGGTTTCATAAGATCTTCCGGAGACACAAGTAGCTCAGGCGTCATTTTCATTTTATCCCGCCAATTCGTCTGTTTTGCCGGAATCAAACGGGCGACTTCCTGGTTATTTCGCTGGATCACGATGATTTCGCCTGCGGCCGCTTTGTCTAAATAGTCAAATAGATTTTTTCTTAGTTTTGTCGCTGAAACTTTAATCATGATCTTCCTCACTTATACCGAAGATGTACGTATAATGCAAAGTATGTACATAATCATATTCCATTATGAGTGAGTTGTCAACTACCGTTGATTGTAGCTATGTGAAATGGAGAATGAAAAATGAGGGGCAATTCGATTGTGGCCGGGGTGAACCTGGCGTTCAATTATGCGGCGGGAGAGACGGCCAGCCGGTTTTTGATCGCGCTGCGTGATGAGCGACGAATTTACGGCAGGCGCTGCCCAGACTGCGGGCGGGTGCTCGTGCCGGCCCGGAGCTTCTGCCCGCGCTGCGGCGTCGAGACGGCGGATTGGGTCGAGGTTGGACCGGCGGGTACGTTGACTGCTTTTACCGTTGTCCATCAGCCGGAACCCTATCATCCCCTGCCCGCGCCCTTCGCCTACGGCCTGATCCGGCTCGATGGGGCGGACGTCGAGCTCGTGCACCTGCTCGGCGAAACACCGGTCGATTCGATCAAAGTCGGGATGCGTGTGGAGGCTGTGTTTGCAGCGGAGCGGATGGGGAGCATATGCGACATCGCATACTTTCGACCGGCTACGTAAGTCAAGATGTTATCTTGACCAGACGAGTTAACAACTTGTCCT
>JBHHXL010000321.1:0-5645 GCA_046757065.1 Anaerolineae bacterium | reverse complement strand
AAGAACCTCTGGTGACTGGTTGACCAGTTAACCATCGGCCAGAACTTCTCGCAACAGCTCTTCGGCCAGTTTCGGGTTGGCCTTACCCCGCGTGGCCCGCATCACCTGGCCGACCAGGAAGTTGATGACCGTCTCTTTGCCGCCGCGATATTGCTCGACCGCCGCCGGGTTTTCGGCAATTGCCTGGCGGGCAACGGCCTCCAGCTCCCCGGCGTCGCTGATCTGGCGCAAGCCGCGCGCCTCCACGATTTCCTCCGGCGGGCGGCCCGTGCCCCACATTATGCCGAACGTCTCTTTGGCCGCCGGCTGGTTGATGGTTTTGGCCTCCAACAACTCGATCAATTCGACCAGGTGCTCCGGCTGCACCTTGACCTCGTCCAGCCCCCCCCCGGACTCGCGCAGGCGGCGAAACATCTCGCCGGTGACCCAGTTGGCAATGGCCTTGGGCGCTACCCGCCCCTGCCCGGCCTCGACGACCGACTCGAACCAGTCGGCCACGGCCCGGTCTTCGGCCAGGACGCTCGCGTCTTGCCGAGACAGCCCGAAATCGGCCATAAAGCGCTCTTGCCGGGCCGCGGGCAGTTCCGGCAGTTTTCGCCGCAGGTCCTCGAGCCAGGCCGGGTCCAGGTTCAGCGGCGGCAGGTCTGGCTCGGGGAAGTAGCGGTAATCGTGGGCCTCCTCCTTGGAGCGCTGCTCCACGGTGGCACCCCGGCCTTCATCCCAGCCCATCGTGACCTGAACGACGGCCCCGCCCGCGTCGAGGACTTTGGCCTGGCGCTCGATCTCGTAGGCGATGGCGTTGCGCACCGAGCGGAAGGAGTTGAGGTTTTTGATCTCGACCTTGGTGCCCCACTGGCCGCCCTCCGGCTCTTGCAGGGACAGGTTCACCTCGCAGCGCATCGCCCCTTTTTCCATATCGCCGCTCGATACGCCCAGGTAACGCACGATCTGGCGCAGCCTGATGACGTAGGCGTAGGCTTCGTCGGCGGAGTTCAGATCGGCCTCGGAGACGATCTCCATCAGCGGCACGCCGGCCCGGTTCAAATCGACCAGGCTGTGCCCCTCGACGTGCAACAGCTTGCCCGTGTCCTCTTCCAGGTGGACGCGCCGGATGCGCACCCGCCGGGTCTGGCCCTCCGGCCCGGCCTCGATGTCCAGCCAGCCGTTGCGGCACAGCGGCAGCTCGTACTGCGAAATCTGGTAACCTTTGGGCAGGTCCGGATAGAAGTAATTCTTGCGGGCGAAGACGTTGTGCGCCTGCACGGCGCAGTTCAGGGCCTGGCCGGTCATAATCGTGTAGGCCACGGCCTGGCGGTTGATGACCGGCAGCGCGCCCGGCAGGGCCAGGCAAACGGGGCAGACGTGGCTGTTGGGCGGCGCGCCGAAGGGGTCGGCGTCGCAGCCGCAGAACATCTTGCTGGCGGTTTGCAGCTCGACGTGGACTTCCATTCCGATGACGGGTAGGTATTTCATCCACTGCTCCAGACTGAGTTGGCGTAGTTCAAGCCAGATCGACGCTTTTCCAGCGGGACGAATGACGAATGACCAATGACGAAGTTGGGCCAAAACCAGGCCGTTTGTCCTTCGTCCTTTGTCCTTTGTATATCTCATCGGTGTGGCTAGTACCTCTTCAAGGTAATTCCGATAAACTCGATGATCTTATGTTTGAGGAGTGAGGCACGCCTACGTGCCGAGCGAAGCCGCACCTGGGGGTGCTGGCTCCTCTTTTCAGGTGCTCGCTGAGTTTATCAAAATCAGTCTGATGAGGTACTAGCCCAACTTCCGCACAAAGCGGGCGATTCGCTCCAAGGCGGCCTCGATCTGGTCGTAGGCGGTGGCGTAGGAACAGCGCACGTAACCGGCCCCGCCCACGCCGAAGGCGCGTCCGGGGATGACGGCCACCCGCTCCTCTTGCAGCAGGCGCTCGGCGAACTCGGCGTCGTCCATGCCGGAGCCCCGCACCGAGGGGAAGGCGTAAAACGCGCCGCGCGGCTCGAAGCATTTCAAGCCGATGCTGTTCAGGCCAGCGACGATGAGCCGCCGCCGCCGGTCGTATTTCTGGCGCATTTCCTCCACCGCCTCCTCGCCGCGTTCCAGGGCCACCAGGGCGGCCACCTGCGCCGTCGTTGGGGCCGACATGATAGTGTATTGGTGGATTTTGGACATAGCCCGCAGCAATTCCACCGGCGCGGCGGCGTAGCCCAGCCGCCAGCCGGTCATGGCGTAAGCCTTGGAAAAGCCGCCCAGCAAGATGGTGCGCTCCCACATCCCCTCCAGGCTGGGCACGCAAATGTGCTCGGTGTCGTAGACCAGCCGGTCGTAAATCTCGTCCGAGATGACCAGGATGTCGTGCCGCCGGGCGACCCTGGCGATGGCTTGCAGCGTGTCGCGCTCCAACACCGCCCCGGTGGGGTTGTTGGGATAGCCCAGCAAGACGGCCTTGGTGCGCCGGGTGATGGCCCCCTCGATTTCCTCGGCGGTGACCTGGAAGTTGTTCTCGACGCGGGTGGCGATGGGCACCGGCGTGCCCCCGGCCAGGCTGACGCCCGCCGCGTAGGAGACGAAGCCGGGTTGGGGCACGATAACCTCGTCGCCGGGGTTGAGGATGGCCGTCAGAGCCAGGTACATGGCCTCGCTGACGCCGACGGTGATCAGTATCTCCAGGGCCGGGTCGTAGGAAAGACCGTATAGCCGCTCCAGGTGGCGGGCGATGGCCACGCGCAACTCCGTGGTGCCGCTGTTAGAGGTGTAGTGCGTCTCCCCCCGCCGCAGCGAATTGATGCCTTCCTCCAAGACCATCGACGGCGTCACAAAGTCGGGCTCGCCGATGCCCAGGGAAATGACATCGTCCATTGTGGCGGCGATGTCGAAAAAGCGCCGGATGCCCGACGGGGGGATTTGTTGCACGCGGTTGGCGATAAACGAACGCATTAGCTCTCAGCTCAACAGTTCCGATAGGGACGTATACTCCAGGTTAAATGCCTCGGCCACGGCGCGGTAGGTCACTTTACTCTGATAGGTGTTGACCCCCTTGCCCAGCGCCGGGTCTCGCGTGACCGCCGCCTTGAAGCCCTGATCGGCCAGGCGCAAGATGTAGGGCAGCGTGGCGTTGGACAGGGCGTAGGTACTGGTGCGCGGCACCGCGCCGGGCATATTGGCCACGCAGTAGTGCAAGACGCCGTCCACCTGGAAGGTGGGGTTGGAGTGTGTGGTCGGGTGGCTGGTTTCGACGCAACCGCCCTGGTCCACGGCCACGTCGACCACGACGCTGCCGGGGTTCATCGACCTGATCATCTCCCGCGTGACCAGCTTGGGGGCTTTGGCTCCTTTGACCAGCACCGCCCCGATCAGCAAATCGGCCCGGCGCACGGCCTGGGCCATGTTGAGCGGGTTCGAGGCCAGGGTGGTCAGGTTGCCTTGCAGCACCTGCTCGAGATAGCGCAGGCGGTCCATGTTCAGATCGATGATGGTCACCCGCGCGCCGAGGCCCAGGGCCATCTGGGCGGCGTTGGTCCCCACCACCCCGCCGCCGATGATGACCACGTCGGCGGGGCGCACGCCGGGCACGCCGCCCAGCAGCTTGCCGCGCCCGCCGTTCATCTTTTCCAGGTAGTGAGCGCCGACCTGGATCGACATCCGCCCGGCCACCTCGCTCATCGGCGTCAACAGGGGTAGGTGGCCGTTGGGCAGCTCCACCGTCTCATAGGCGATGCCGGTCACGCCGGTTTCGACCATGGCGTCGGTCAGCATCTCGTCCGCCGCCAGGTGCAGGTAAGTGAACAGCACCAGGTCCGGGCGAAGGTATTGATACTCAGGCTCCAGCGGCTCTTTGACCTTCAGCACCAGGTTTGCCTGCCCCCAGACCTCAGCCGCCGCAGGAGCCACCTGAGCCCCCACCTGGCGGTACAGGTCATCCGCAAAATCGCTGCCGGCCCCGGCGTTCGTTTCCACCAGAACCTGGTGCCCGTGCTGAACGAGTTGCTGGGCCCCGCCGGGCGTCAGGGCAACCCGGTACTCGTTATCTTTGATTTCTTTTGGAACACCAATAATCATCAGTTTCTGACCTCCGTGTCAGCTTGGCTTCATCGCCTGGTTTGGACAATCGCCGTCCAATGATCGGTCTGCTCGTGATATTGCAAGGCCAGCACGAGCCCGGACTCTATCGATACCCGAAAGCCAGGTCCTTGCGGGGCGCGCCAGCGGTCGAGGACCTGTGAAACGGTCTGCCAGTGGCCCTGCCAGGCGATCCGGCGCGGGCGTTCGGCGTAGACGCTGCCGGAGTAGCACTGGACTTGAACAGGAAGAGGTCCAGGGGGTGAGGAATTTTGGTTTTCGACCATTTTTGAATCAAAAGCCCGATAAATCCAGCCCGCGCAGGTACCCGGCGAAGTCCCGCCCGATGTCGGGATGGCGCAGGGCAAACTCGACCGTCGTTTTTAAGAAGCGCAGCGGGTCGCCGGTTGTATACCAGGTGCCTTCGATTTCGTGGACAATGACCGGGGCCTTTTCGGTCAGCCGGTCTATGGCGTCGGTCAGCCACAGTTCATTGCCCTGGCCCAACTCCAGGTTCTCCAGGATGTCGATCACCTGGGGCGACAGGACAAACCGGCCCAACTGGGCCAGGTTCGAGGGGGCGGTGCCCAGCGGCGGCTTCTCGACGATCGACTCCAGCTCGTTGCGGTCGGTGCCGGGCTTGAGGCGGGCGATGCCGTAGCGGACCGTCTCCTCGTCCGGCACGGCCTGGGCGGCAATGACCGCGCCCGGCTCGTACTTGCGGAAGGTGTCGATCAGTTGTTGGGTGCAGGGCGTATCGGCCATGACCACGTCATCGCCGAACATATAGACAAACGGCTCGTGCCCGATGAAGTTTTTGGCGGCCAGGATGGGGGTGCCGTTGCCGTAGGGCAGATGCCGGGCCTGGGGCACAAAGGCAAAATTGGCCAGTTTGGGGATGTTTTGCACCATCTCCAGGTACTTGTCCTTGCCCTGCTCCTCGAGGTGGACTTCCAGATCGCGCGAACTATCGAAATGGTCCTCGATGGCCCGCGTGCCCGGACGAGTGACCAAAATGACGTCGGTGATGCCGGCCTGCACCGCCTCTTCGACCAGGTACTGGATGACCGGCTTGTCCACGATGGGCAGCAGCTCCTTGGGCTGGACCTTCGTGGCCGGGATGAAGCGGGTGCCGTAGCCGGCGACGGCAATGACGGCTTTGGTGATTTTGGGCATAAGTGTTCCTTTCAATGTTTTTCGGAAATATCAGATGAGCCTGGACCGTACAATTCGCGACTCTCCGCTACTATTTTCTCTGGAGTCGTCTCAAAGACCGTAATGCCCGACTCGCGCACCTCTCCCAGCAGGCTGGCCGGGCTGGCGGTGACATACTCTTCCGGCGTGAAACCCAGAGGCGAGATGTAGGCTGTTCTGGCCTGCCAGGCCAACCACCCCAGCTCTTGATGTCGCCGGAGCCTGGGCATTCCACGAAAGTCCTCAGATAGGACAATCAAATCGATGTCGCTGTCCGGCCGCGGCGCGCCGGCGGCGTATGAACCATACAAGATAGCTCGCTGCACCCGAAATTTGCGGCGAACCTCTGTTAGATATCGATCGAGATGTTCTTCAAGCTGGCGTTGGTTGAAAACCAT
>JBHHXL010000320.1:0-5653 GCA_046757065.1 Anaerolineae bacterium | reverse complement strand
CCGGTTGCCGAAAGCCGCAGCGCCCCCGCCCCGCCCGGAGAAGCAGGGATGATCACTTTCTTTACCCTGGAGCTGGCCGATGCGACGACCCTGCAATACGCCGTCGCTCTGCCCGATGATTTCGACCCGCAGCGAGAATACCCGGTCCTCCTGGCCCTTCCGCCGGGGCCGCAAACCCGGGAGATGGTCCAGTTGGGCCTGGACATCAAGACCCTGCCGGTGGCAATGTTCGTCGGTGAGCAGGATAGTAGCTGGGTCAAGCCGATGCAGGCCACGGAGCGAACCCTGTCCGACCTGGGCGGGCGCGTTTCGCTGGAGATCGTGCCCGACGAGGGCCACCTCATCCGCAGCCTGGCCGGGGGCGAAAGGTTGTTCGATCTGCTTGAGTCCTTTCGCCAGACCGGCTAACGTCGCGCTATGAGGTATTTCTTTCTGCATTGCCCTCCCGCCCAAGTGATGATATGATTAGGCCACCAAGGTCTAACGCAAAGAGGGTACTGATGACACAAGCAGGTTATTACCGGTTTCCAACCATTCACCAGGATACAGTGGTTTTCGTGTGCGAAGACGATCTGTGGACCGTGCCCGCCTCGGGGGGGGTTGCCCGGCGGCTGACCTCGAACCCGGGCCAGAGCTCCTACCCGGCCCTCTCCCCCGATGGCACGTTGCTGGCCTTCACCGGCCGGGACGAAGGCCCCGCCGAGGTTTACTGTATGCCCGCCGCCGGCGGGCCGGCGCAGCGGCTGACCTACCTGGGAGCCACCTCACAAGTCGTCGGCTGGACCCCCGGCGGCGAGTCCATCGTGTTCGCCAGCAACACGGCCCAACATTTTTTCCGGCTGTACAACCTGTACACCATCTCCCCCGAGGGCGGGGAGCCGCAGCCGTTGCCAACCGGGCAGGCAATGAGCATTTCCTTCGGCCCGGACGGCGGCCAGGTCATCGGGCGGCACACCACCGACCTGGCCTACTGGAAACGCTATCGCGGCGGCCGGACCGGCAACCTGTGGATCGACCCGGACGGCCAGGGTGATTGGCGGCAACTGATCCGGCTTGAGGGCAATGTAGCCAAACCGCTCTGGCTTGGCGAGCGGGTCTACTTCGTCTCGGATCACGAAGGCATCGGCAATCTCTACTCCTGCCGGCCCGACGGCGAGGATTTGCAGCGCCACACCCACCACGCGGAGTTTTACGTCCGCCACCCCAACACCGATGGCCGGCGCATCGTCTACCACGCCGGGGCCGATCTTTACCTCTACGATCCCGAAACGGACGAGACGACGCCCCTCGACATCGAGTTTCACAGCCCGCAGATTCAGCGCAACCGCAAGTTCGTCCGCGCCACCGACTATCTGCAAGATTACGCCTTGCACCCCGACGGGCATTCCGTTGCCGTCGTCTCGCGGGGGCGGGCCTTCACGATGGCTAACTGGGAAGGGGCCGTCACCCAACACGGCGAACCCAACGGCGTCCGCTATCGCCTGGCGGCCTGGTTACCCGCTGGCGAGCGCCTCATCGTCGTCAGCGACGCCGCCGGCGAGGAGAAGCTGGAGATCCACCGCAGTGACGGCAGCCAGGAACCGGACCGGCTGGACGACCTGGACGTTGGCCGCCCGATCAACCTGGTCCCTTCCCCCAAAAAAGACCAGATAGCCCTCAGCAATCACCGCCACGAGCTGATCCTGGTGGACCTGGAAGCGCGCAGCTTGCAGGTGCTGGACCGGAGCCGCTACGGCCGCATCTGGGGGATCGCCTGGTCGCCCGATGGCCGCTGGCTGGCCTACGACTTTGCCAACAGCCACCAGACCTCGATGATCAAGCTCTGCCAGGTGGACAGCGGCGAAACGTGGCCGGCCACCCGGCCCGTGCTCTACGATGTGCGGCCCGCTTTCGACCCCGAGGGCAAGTACCTGTACTTCCTGTCCTACCGGGATTTCAACCCGGTTTACGACAACCTGCACTTCGACCTCAACTTTCCCTGGGGCATGCGCCCCCACCTGATCACGCTGCAAGCTAATTTGCCCTCCCCCTTCATTCCGCTGCCCAAGCCCCTCAACGATAAACCGGACAAAGAGGCGGATAAAGACAAAGCCAAAGAGGCTGAAGAAGAATCGGAGGAGAAGGCCGAAACCCCGGTCCAAATCGACCTGGATGGCATCGCCGGCCGGGTTGTGGCCTTCCCCGTCCCCGAAGGGCGCTACGGGCAAATCCGGGGCATCAAGGGCAAGGCCCTGTTCACCTCCTACCCCGTCGAAGGGGCCTTGCGGCAAACGTGGTTCCCGGACGCGGCCCCGCCGGCCAAATCCAACCTGGTCGTCTACGATTTTGAGAAACAAAGCGATGAAACCTTGATCAGCGGCATCACCAACTTCGAACTGTCGCCGGATGCCAAATCGCTGATCTACCGCGCCCGCAACCGGCTGCGCGTGTTGAAGGCCGGCGACAAGCCGGAGAGCAACAGCCACGCCTCAAACCGCCGCAGCGGCTGGCTCGATCTGGGCCGCATCCGCATTTCGGTTGAGCCCCAGGCCGAGTGGCATCAAATGTACCGCGAAGCCTGGCGTTTGCAGCGCGACCATTTCTGGACGGAGGATATGTCCGGCGTCGACTGGCAGGCGGTCTACGAGCGGTATCTGCCCCTCCTGGAACGGATCGCCGCCCGCTCGGAGTTTTCGGACCTGATGTGGGAAATGCAGGGCGAGCTGGGCACCTCGCACGCCTACGAATTCGGCGGCGATTACCCCCCCGAACCCGATTACGACCAGGGTTTCCTGGGGGCCGATTTCCGCTACGACCCTGAGACGGATAGCTACCGCCTGCTGCGCCTGATCAAAGGCGACGTGTGGGATGAAAAGACCGGCTCCCCCCTGGCCGGGCCGGGCCTCAACCTGCAGCCGGGCGACCGGCTGACGGCCGTCGGGGGCCGCAAGCTGGGCCGCGAGACCTCGCCCCAGCAGCTTCTGGTAAACCAGGCCGGCAACGAAGTCTCGCTGACCTTTGCCGGCCGGGATGGGGAGGAACCGCGCACCTTTGCCGTCAAGACGCTGCGCGACGAGACCCCCGCCCGCTACCGGGAGTGGGTCGAGGCCAACCGCCGGCGCGTTCACGAAGCGACCGGGGGCCGGGTGGGCTACGTCCACATCCCCGATATGGGCCCGCAGGGCTACGCCGAGTTCCATCGCGGCTACCTGGCCGAGGTCGAGCGGGAGGGGCTTGTCGTTGATGTCCGCTTCAACCGGGGCGGGCACGTGTCCCAGTTGATCTTGGAAAAACTGGCCCGCCGCCAACTGGGTTACGATGTGTCCCGCTGGGGCGAGCCGGTTCCCTATCCCGTCGAGTCCGTCCTCGGCCCAATCGTGGCCCTGGCCAACGAAATGACCGCCTCCGACGGCGATATGTTCAGCCACGCCTTCAAGATGATGCAACTGGGGCCGCTGATCGGCAAGCGCACCTGGGGCGGGGTGATCGGCATCAACGTCCGCGATTCGCTGGTGGACGGCGGGGTCACGACCCAACCGGAATTCTCGTTTTGGTTCAAAGACGTGGGCTGGGGCGTCGAGAACTACGGCACCGAGCCTGACATCGAGGTCGAAATCCGCCCCCAGGACTACATCGCCGGCGATGACCCGCAGCTTGAGCGGGCCATCGTCGAGGTGCAAAAGCTGCTGGCCGAGAATCCGCCGCAGGTGCCGGACTTTGGCGAGCGCCCGAAACTCACCCTGCCGACCCTGCCGAAGACATCCTAGCCGTGCTGCCCCACCATCGCCGGGCCGGGCCGGGCGCTGCCCACCATCTGGCGCAGCAGCCGGTAATGATGGTACCACAGCACGAACGAGGTCACGGACAGGAACAGGGCGCTAAACAGCCCGGCCCAGGCGGCGCTTGAGAGGTAGGTCGTGCTCAACAGCAGTGTGGCGATTTGGGTCATGAGCCGCCCGGCGGTGATGGCGGCGGCCACCACGGTCAGGCTGGTAACGACAAACAGGTACGAGGGGCGCTCGACCTGGCTTCTGGCCCACAGGCGTCGCAACGCCGACCAATGCAGCAGCCACAAGGGGAGCATTGTCGTCACAACACCCAGGGCGGTGGCCAGCGCGCTCCGCGTGGCAGCGTCGTCCTTTACGCCCAGGAACAGGCCGGGCGCCACCCGCCCCAGCACGAAGGTCGCCACGTATAGCCCAACCAGGCTGATTGCCGATATAGAGGTCAAATAGGCTTTCATGATTTGACTCCTTGCGGTCTGGGAATTGCTTTGTACGTTACTACTCAGCCAGGACGCATAACATCCTTGAGAAACCGGAGATTAGAGATTAGAGATTTGGCCTAATCTCCAATAACTAATAACCAATCTCCCGATGTAAATCATCGCTAATTGCCCAGGCTGAGTGGTTACCTTTGCACATAAATAAACTACTCCGAAGCATCCCTGGCCAACCGGCCCAGCCGGGCCAGAGACGACAGACGCAGCTCTTCCAGGGTCAGCACGGCGTTGATTAAGGTATCCAACATCTTGAAAAAGTTTTGCATATGTTTCAATCGTTCTAAATAAAAGCTAACCCGATCGTTGTCCCGGCCAACGCCGGCCTCCTGCACCATCTCCAGGCTGATAGTGACCGAGTTCAAGGCCTGGTTGAATTCGTGGGCTTCGCGCTCGCGGAAGATGCCCTTGGCGATCTCCCAAAAATCGATCTCGGCTTCGTAGTAATCGCGCCGGTCGCCGACGTTCCAGACCTTGCGTACCATCTTTATCCGCTCCAGGGCGCGCATATGGATGCTGACGCTGGCTTTGCTGATCTTGAGCGCCCCGGTCATTTCGTCCAAACTCATCGGCCTGGGGCTGAGATAGAGCAAGCCGTACAATTCTCCCATCGCTTTATTCAGCCCCCAAAAACTGCTGATGCGGCCCACCCCCCGGATCAAGTTCTGCTTGGCCTGCTCCAGGGTGTGTTCCACCTCGTCGAAATCGCGTTGCGCCTCCCCGGCCAGAGGTTCGTCGTTCATTTGCCACCATTCCTCAATAACGTTCTAATCGTTTAGAATATTCTAAACGTATTGTATCGCACAAATAAGGATTTGTCAAGGCCGTTGCCCAAATTATCGGACAAATCATAGCCCGGATTCCCGGAATGAGCGGATAATCTCGGTCTATAAATTGGACTGACCCAAAATAAGCCATCACGGTTTTACGGCCCGGAGGCATATAAAATCAGGTTCCTGAAGCAATTTCTCATAGCCTGCCGGGTCTTTGTCCTTGTAACTCTGGGTTGGTAACGGCTTTTCGCAGATAAAACAGAGAAATCAGCGTTTATCTGCGTTTATCTGCGTCCAAATTTGAGATTTGTCAGCCAATCAGCACCTCCCCCATAAAAAGCGCGGCTCTGGCGGTCGCGTGCAAGCCGTCCATCCGCGCATCCGCTCCGCCGGAGGCGGTCCGCTGATAACCCCCCGCCGGGCGGTTGTCCGCGCGGGCCAAGTGTGCTATAGTTAGGCCAACCCCACGAGTTTGGGTCACAACCGAGGATGCCGCACCTCACATCAACGGAGGGGAACCGATGACCGCACCGGCCAAAGTGCTTGAACTGGTCGAACGCTTCGAGCGCAACCTGGCGGCCTACAAGCAGGGCCAGTACAACGAAACCCAGGTCCGCCGCGA
>JBHHXL010000319.1:0-5662 GCA_046757065.1 Anaerolineae bacterium | reverse complement strand
CGTAAACGTTTCCGCGTTGACAAATGAATGTTAAGATATACAATAACAGCGCACAACATTTCCGGGGAGCGAGCCGATGCCAACAAACGCGCAAATTGCCAACCTGACGTTACAGGTAGATGCAGGTCAAGACACCGATGCCGAGGAGCTGGATCGGCTCACGCGCCAGCTACGTGATGAGCTATGGGAGCTGGACGTTGAGTCGGTTGAATTAGCCGCGGGCGGAGATTTGCCGGAAGGCGCTAAATCGGCGGAGGCGCTAACGTTGGGCGCGCTGGCCGTGGCCGTACTGCCGGCCGTCGTGCCCAAGCTGGTCGAGTTTCTGCAAGCCTGGTCGATGCGCGGCGAAAATCGCGTGGTGAAAATCAAGACGCAGGCTGGCGACCGCTCGCTGGAAGTGGAATACGATCCAAAGACGATGACTCCCACCGAGTTGAAGGACCTGGTTGATATCCTGAACGCCACGCTGGCGGATAGGGGCGGTGGATAATTGCGGGCGCTGGCATCCAGGCGATGCCCGCGGCCTGTTGGGGGGAATTGATGAGAACATGAGCCGAAGACTGGCGCTGATCATCGGTAATAGCGAGTATGATGACGCCAACCTGGCCCGCCTGGTCACGCCTGGCGAAGATGCCAGCGATCTGGCCGAAGTCTTACGCGATCCGGGCATCGGGGGCTTTGACGAAGTTACCACGCTCATCAACCAGTCCTCCTTGACCGTTCGCCGCACGATTGAACGCTTTTTCGGCGGGAAGAAGCGAGAAGATTTGCTGTTGTTGTACTTCTCCGGGCATGGGGTGCTGGGTTCTCTGGGCCGGTTGCACCTGGCGGTGAAAGATACCGAGCGCGACTTGCTGCGGGCGACGGCCATCCCGGCGGCCTACATCACCGAGGCGATGGACCGCAGCCGCTCGCGGCGGCAGGTGCTGATCCTGGATTGTTGCCACAGCGGCGCGTTCGCGCGCGGGGCAAAAGGCGCGCTTGGGGCCAGGGTGGGCACGGCGTCAGCCTTCGAGGGGGTCGGATTCGGGCGGGTGGTGCTGACCGCAACCGATACCACCCAGTACGCCTGGGAGGGGGATCGGGTCATCGGCGAAGCCGAAAACTCGGTCTTTACCCATTTTTTGATCCAGGGCCTGCGCAGCGGCGAGGCCGACGCCGACCGCGACGGTTGGGTCTCCCTCGATGAGTTGTACGACTACACTTACGAGCAGGTGGTCAGCCGCACGCCCAGGCAAACGCCGGGCAAGTGGTCCTACAAACAACAGGGAGAGATCGTCATTGCCCGCAACCCGTGGCCGGTGGCCAGGCCCGCCGTTTTGCCCCCGGAGTTGCAACAGGCCATCGACAGCCCTTTTGCCGGAGTGCGCGCGGGCGCGGTCCACGAATTGGAGCGCCTGCTGCACGGCAGCCATGCCGGTCTGGCAATGGCCGCCCACGAAACCCTCAAGCAACTGGCGGAGGATGACAGCCGGCAGGTGTCGATGGTGGCGACCAAAAGCCTGGCTGCCCATCGCGCCGAGTCGCCCTCGCTCCGCCCTGACAACTCGGGTGGTGAGGCCGCTCCGGCGGCCAGGGCGGTCCGGTTGTGGCTCGTTGGCCCTGCCGGGCAGAGTTACAAACTCAAGCCGGGCAGCCTGACCCTGGGCCGTTCCAAACAGTGCGACGTTCGCCTGCACGATCTCCAGGCCTCGCGCTGGCACGCCAGGCTGGAGTTCGACGGCCAGCACTGCACCGTGTACGATATGGGCAGCGCCAATGGCACGTATGTTAACGGGCAGCAAGTCGGCGCAGCGGGCTTACCCTTCAGGCGGGGCGACAGGTTGACGATTGGGGCGTCCCATTTCTCCCTGAGCGTGACCGCGCCCTCCCGCCCCCGCAAAGACACGAACCGCTTTGTGGTGAATCGGGGGGAGTAAAGAGTGAAGGAGCGAGGCTGAAGCCGCCCCAAAACTGAAACGCACCCGCTTCGCGTCTACGCTTTGGCAGGGCAGCAACTTGGATTATAATGGATAGCAAAGCCTCTTGCCGGCTACCGTTGTGCCAACCATATTCTGATAGATGCCAGATTGGTTCAATCTCCGAGATTGAACCAATCTAAATCAGGATGATAACAATCGATGAGCCTGATCGGACAAACTCTTGGCCAGTATCAAATTGTTGAGGCCATTGGCTCGGGCGGTATGGCTACAGTTTACAAGGCCTACCAGCCCGGCCTGGACCGCCATGTGGCGGTAAAAGTGCTGCCGGCCCAGCATGCCCTGACGCCGGGTTTCAAAGAGCGTTTTATCCGCGAGGCCAGAGCCGTGGCCCAGCTCAGCCACCCCAACATTCTGCCTATCTACGACGTTGGTTTCGAGGGCGATCTCAGCTATTTTGTGATGAAATATGTGGAAGGCCACACCCTGCGCCAGTTGATGGGCCGGCCCATGCCGCTGGTCAAGGTCAGCCGCTTTATCGAGCAGGCGGCCAGGGCGCTCGACCACGCCCACGCCCGGGGGATCCTCCATCGAGACGTCAAGCCGGGCAACATGCTGCTGGAGGATGATTGGTTGCTGCTGGCCGATTTCGGGCTGGCCAAAATCGTGGGCGGTAGCGCAGAGTTGACCGCTACGGGGGCCGTCCTGGGCACGCCAACCTATGTCTCAGCCGAGCAGGCCGAGGGCAAGCCGGTGGACCACCGCACCGATATTTACTCCCTGGGCATCGTCTTGTACGAGATGGTCACCGGACGCGCCCCGTATGACGGCGAAACGCCGATGCAGATCATCTTCAAGCACATTTACGAGCCGCTGCCGCCCCCCCGCCGTCGCAACCCCGACCTGCCCGAAGCGGTGGAACAGGTCATTTTTAAGGCTGTTGCCAAAGACCCGGCGGAGCGGTTTAACCGGGCCAGCGAGCTGGCCGAGGCGTTGCTTCAGGCCGTGGCTCCGGCTCTGGTTCAGCCGGAAGCTGCCGGTGACGATGATCGCTCCACGGCCATTGCCCCGCCTCCGGAAGGCGAAGCGATGACCATGCGGCTGGTTGGCCCCGATGGGCAAAGCTATGACCTGACCAGGGAGGGATTGACCCTGGGTCGGTCTACGAGTTGTGATGTTCGGATCAAGGACCTTCAGGCTTCGCGCCGCCACGCCAGCCTGGCTTTCGACGGCCAGACCTGCATCGTGTATGACGAAGGCAGCGCCAACGGCACGTTCGTCAATGGCCAGCGGGTTGGTCCCAAAGGAATGGCTTTCGAGCCGGGGGATACGCTGACGATTGGCACGGCCAGTTTTACCTTGCAGCCGGGGGCCGCCACCGGCCCAACCACCTACCGGACTGCTTCACCGGATCGAGACAGCGCGCCGGGGGCCGATGACCGGACAGATGCCACCATCGTTCCCACGGATCGCCGCCGTGAATGATAAATGAGTGATCAACCCTCCTCCATCAACCTCATTGTTCGGACCGGCCCTCACCAGGGCCGGCTGTTCACCGTCCGGGGTCGCCTGCATACGATTGGACGTGGCCCCGGCAACGACATCATTATCGATGAACCGTCGCTGTCCCGGCGGCACGCCAGAATTCGGCCGCTGCCCGATGGCTTTGTCGTTGAGGACCTGAGTTCGACCAACGGCACGTTTGTGAACGAGCGGCGGGTGGCCGGCAGCGTCCGGCTGCGCCCCGGCGATAGCCTGCGCCTGGGAAATGTGATCACGCTCCGGGTGGAGCCGGGTCAACTCGATCTGGACGAGATGGATACCATCTTGCCGGATGACACGGTCCGTGAGTGGGAGGTAGCCCCCGCCCGGCGGCGTTGGTTGTGGCTGGGGCTTGTGGCGGCGGGTGTCGTTCTGGTTGCGGGCGTCGTATGGGCCCTGGCTTCAAGCCTGATTGAGCGATCCTCGCCGGCTGGCATCACCCCGGAGCCGGCGGTGGCCCAAGGGGGATCGCCAACAACGGCACCTTCCGCCACGCCAACGCCTGCGCCTTCGGCAACCCCGGTCCCCGTCGCTGTGGCCGACACGGCCACGCCGGTACAGGCGCTAACCGATACCCCGTCACCCCCAGCTACCCCAACCCCCCTGCCGCCAACGGTTGCCCCATCGAACACGGCCACGCCCGTGCCGGCTGCCACTTCTACCTTTGCCCGAACCGCCACCTCGAGCCGGACGGCCACGCCCACCCAGCCGGCGACCCCAACCTCGATGAATACGCCCGCCCCGACGGCCACGTCCCGCCCCACCGGAATCAACGCCTCGCTGCAAGGCAAGCTGGCCTTCTCCCTGGTGCAGGGTCTGAGCCACAAAGTTTACGTCGTCGAAGTTGGCCCCACTGCGCCGGCAGACCTGTTCGCCAGCATCGGGAACGCCCGCCAGCCGGCCCTGAGCCACGACGGCCAGTGGTTGCTGGTTAACGGCACCGGCGGCGGTATCGACGCCATCGCCCGTCTGACAAGCGCCGGCCACCAGGCCCAGGCGGTGACCTGCGCCGGGACCACCGCCGAGAGCAGCCGCCCGGTCTGGTCCCCGGATAATCGCCTGCTGGCCTTCGACGGGGTGGACCCAAGCCGGCCCGAGGTTTACATCCAGCGCCTCGATACGATGGACTGCGACCTGGTCGACAACCGGCTGCGCGTGGGGGCCGGCGATGCCGTGGATGCCAATGGGCTTTACCCTTTGTGGGGGCCGGACGAGCGGTTGTACTTCCGTAGCTGCGCTACCTGGGACCCGGTGGGCGCCAGCGATTGCGGCATCTGGTCGGTCCGGCAGGACGGCGGCGGCGTGCGCCAGTTGACCGACAGCCCCAACCACCTGCCCACCGCCGTGAACAACGAGCGTTTGCTCTTTATGTTCAACGACGGCGGAAATTGGGATGTATACTCGGTTGGCGTGGCGGGCGGCACGCCGCAAAATCTGACCAACCACCCCGCTACCGACGTGTGGGGCACGCTCTCCCCCGATGGCCGGGCCATCGCCTTCCTGTCGAACCGGAGCGGTCGCTGGGCCATTTGGCTGGCGGGCGTGGACGGGAGCAGCGCCCGCGAATGGCTGCCCCTCCAGACCGATTGGGGCGAAATCGACCCCAACCAACTCCCCCAGGAACGGATGTCGTGGAGCAGGTGAAACCTGTCGAGTTCTCGCGGCACGCCCGCGAGCAGATGCAAGAGCGTGGTGCCCGCGAGGATGAAGTGGTGGAAGCGATTCGTACTGGCGAAAGGGTGCCTGCCAAACGCGGTCGAGTTGGCTATCGTAAGAATTTCCAGTACAACCAATTGTGGGCGGGACGACCCTATGCAATAAAGCAAGTTCTCGCCATTGTTGCCGAAGAAGCCGATGAATTGGTAGTTGTCACTGTTTACACGTTCTACTTTTAGGAGTGGCCGTTATGAAAGTTGCTTACGATCCCCAGGTCGATGCATTGTATATTCGCTTTCTCGATGAGTCAGTTCAGGTGACCACGCAACGCCTCTCAGAAGATGTTGCGGTTAACTATGCCCCGGATGGTCGCATTGTGGGGATTGAGGTCCTGGATGCATCTGATTATTTGTTTGGTTCCAATGCCGAGCGGAAAATCGTGGTGCAGAATTTGACAGCCGTGTCAGGCTGATGCTCGGCTTCCAACACGTGCGCCTGCGCGCGAAGCAACAGTACGCAAGGTTTTGGCTGCGTACAATCAACTA
>JBHHXL010000318.1:0-5700 GCA_046757065.1 Anaerolineae bacterium | reverse complement strand
TTTTTGCTTTTTCTTGGCGCACTTCGCGTCTTGGCGGTTCAACTCACCCCCCAATGACCCGACAACACCCAAACGGGGGACTACCCAAAGATGCCGGGTTATTTCTGGACAACCGCTAAAAGGTGGCGGTCAGCGTTTTGAAACGCTGGCCCGATGTCGCTAATTGGTTCAAAATCTGGCGGGTTTGCGTTGGCGTATCGCCGGCAATGCGCTCGACCTGGCTGCCGGCGGCGCGCAGGTTGGCTTCGGTTTCCGGGGAAACGCCCAACGGCCCCCCGACAATGGTCACATATTCGGCCTGGCCGGCCTCTTCGGGGGAGAAGGTGACCAGGGGCCGGAAGCGGCCAATATAGTTTAGCGCGCCAATGAGGTCTTGCCGCCCCCAATCGTCGAAAGTTTGCCAGAAGAGCATGGCGTGTTTGATGCGCTTGACTCCGCCGCTGATGCCCGGCTCACCGGCTCCGGCCAGGTTATCCTGCACGGCCCGGAAAAGCCGGTCGCGCCAGCGAGCGCCGCCCTCCCACTGATCGCCGGGGCACTGCGTCACCAGGTAATCTTTGTGGGCCTTGATAGCTTCAATCGAAAGGTTGAGTTCTTCAAGTAACCAGGCCAGGAGATGCGCGCCGGCGGTTACCTGGGCCGGGGTGGGGGGATTGCTGCTGAAATCGCCGGCGAAGCAAACCCCAACGGTCGTTGCGTTGCGGCCTTTGACGTGGTAGGCGATCGTTTCCAGGTCATTCGTTTGCTCGATGGTCCCGTCTGCGCTGATGTAAAAGTGATAGCCAATGCCCGGCCAGTTCTGCCGGGTGACCTGGTACTCGGCGATGCGCCGGGCGCTGATGCTGGCCGGGATCGCGCTGTGGTGGACGACCAGCTCCTTGATCTGGTTCAGCGAGCGCCGGGCGTACGTTTGGGTCGAATGGCGGGGCAGCGAGTCCACCACGTCCTGGATGTTCGGGCGCGAGATGGCGACGTGGCTGGCCGGGATCGAGACGTCGCCGGGGGCGGCGGTGGCCGCCGTTTGCAGCAGGGCCAGTTCCATCTCCAACTCGGTGATGCGTTGCTTCAGGGCGGCCACCTGGCCGTTGGCCGGGGCCGGGCCAGGGGCCGGAGGGGCCGCCGCCAGAGCCTGATTGACCCGGTCAAGCAGCAGGTTTTTCCATTTCTTGCCTTCCAGCCACTGCTGGCCGGGGCTTTGGGTGTTGAGCAACTCGCTGGCGCCGCGCACGGCCTGCGAGGATAGGTTCAATTCGTCCAGCAGGTAGGCGATGAGCTGCCCCCCGGCCTGCAACTGTTGCTCGGTGGGGATGACGGCCGTAAAATCGCCGGCAAAGGCGATGGCCAGGCTATTTTCGCTGTGGCCGGGGGTGTGGCTGGAGGTGGTCGTCAGTTCGTTCGTTTTCTGGATGTCGCCGTCCCCCCCGATCAGGTAGTGGTAGGTGATGCCGGCCAACCCCCGCTCGATGTGGGCTCTGGCGATGCGTTCGGCGGTGACGCTGGCGGCAATAGCCGTGTGGTGGACGATGATCTGCTTGATCTGGGAAGCCGGGCGGGTGGGGTAGCGTTCCGTTTCGTGCCGGGGCAGGACGTTGACCAGGTTGCGGATGGCCGGTTTTTTGACCTCGCCGGCCGGGCCGGTTGTGCCTGCCCTGGCCTGGGCCAGTTCTGCCTGCGTTTGGGCCAGGGTTTGCCGGGTTCGGGCCAACTCCGATTGCAGGCGATTGACCTGGGCCTGCAGCTCGGCCAGCCGGGCTGGATCGACGGCGGCGGCCTGGGCCGCGGCCAGCTCTTGCTGAGCCTGGGCCAAGGCCTGGCGGGCCTGGTCCAAACCCGTCTTGAGCTGGTCGATTTCCGCCTGGAGTTCCGCCAGCTTCGCCTGATCGACGGGCGGCGCGCCGCCGGCCGATTTGAGATCGGTGTTTATCTGCTTGAGGAGGGTCGCTTTCCAGCGCCGGCCGCTGTCCCACTGCTGGCCGGGGCTCTGGGTGTTGAACACCTCTTTGGCTCCCATCACACTGCTGGCCGGGATGCCCAGCAAGCCCATCAGGTAGGCGATCAGGCGCGCCCCACTCTTGATCTGGGCCTGGGTCGGCACGGCCTGGGTAAAGTCGCCGGCGAAGGCAACGGCGATGCTGTCGGCGTTGTGGCCCTCCGTGTGCTCGGAGACGGTGGTCAACTGGTTGGTTTGGAAGATCGTCCCGTCCGCGCCGACGAAGTAGTGGTAGGTGATCGCCGGCCGGCCCCGGTCGACCAGGACGCGGGCGATGCGGTCCGGCCCCACTGAAGGGCCCAGCACGGTGTGGTGGATGATGATGCGCTTGATGTCGGAGGTGGGGCGGGAGGGATATTTGTTGGTTGGGTGCTGGGGCAGGGTGCTGACGATGTTTTTTATCGAGGGGGGCGGGACGGCGTTGCCGCTCAGGGCGAGTTGGGTTTCCAGGGCGGCGATGCGCTCGCGGCTGGTCAGGGCCTCGGTGCCGACCAGCTTGAGGCGGATCTGGCCGGGGCTGGTTTCCTCCAGTGCAATTCGCTGAAAGTACTGGCTTTGCAGGCCGTTTTCCACGAACTGTTCGGAGATGGGGTAGCCGCAAATGTCCAGGCCGTAGGCATCGAAGAATTTCAGGAACGCGCCCTTGACCGTGTGCCCGGTCGGCTCGAAGAAACGTTCGCCGGTCGTGGTGGTGGTAATCACAATCTTTTTCTCCTTCGTAGGGCGGGCCGGCACCCACCGGGGCCGGGGCATATTGCCCACAGCCTCGACGACGGGTTTCAGACGGCCACTTTCCGTCCGCCAGGCGAAGAATTCCCAGGTTGAGTCCTGGGAGGACAGCATAAAAAAGGAGGCTGAGTTGATGTACGGGTATTTGAACAATTCCTGAAAATACTCGACGTATTGCGCGGCCAGGTCTTCCTCGGAGATGGGGATGGGAGGATTGGCCTGGATGTTGGAGTTGCCGCACTCGGTGATCTCCTGGATTTTATCGGGGAAGCGCTCGTGATAGGATTTGAAGCGCAGGCCCCAAAAATCGTCCAGGTGATTGTTCTCCTGGCCCGGCGGCGTTTGCCAGTAGCAGTGCACCCCCAACCAATCGGCCCGTTCGATGGCCGGGCGGCAGATGTCGGCCCACTCCAGGTCTCGATGGGGGATGGCCAGGCCGGGAAAGCCGAGAGAGGCCCAGGGGCAGGCGTTTTTCAGGAGGTCATAGACGCGCAGGAACCACTGGTTAAAATCCCGGGCGTGAGAGTCCTCCTGGCCCCAGCCCTCATACCGGTCGCGGTGGTTGGGCTCGTTGTGGATTTCGAACTTGAGGCAGTAGGGGCGCAGGGCGTTCATCACCGGCACCTGCCCCTCGGCGAACTCCTGCGGGCTGGGGTGGGTATCCTCCCCGAAGCGGGGATCGTAGAGGCGGGTGATGAACTCGATGCCCGGCTTGTCCTCCTTGATCTTCCGGAAGACCTCGACCTTCGTCTGGCCCATCATTTTCAGCGTTTCGATTTTGGCGTCGCGAATGGCCTGGTAGTCCAGTTCCTCAAAATCTACGTTGTTCCGGCCGTGCAATCCAACCCGGCAGCTACGATCCGCCATCCCTGGCCTCCCATCGAGGAGATTGGTCAAGAGGGGTGTTCCATCGATTGCGTACCCCGATCATACGGGCATTTTTTCGTAAAGTCAAGTGATCGCGAACTCGACCACCTCCCCGGCCAGCCGGGCCCGGTCGCGGTCGTCCTTCATCACCGTATCGGTGACCAGCGCCCGCAGGCCTAGATCGTAGGCGATGGTCAGCTTGTCCCCGGCGTCCTGTTCGTCGAGGACGAAAGCGGTCAGTAGCTCGCGCAAATGCCGGGCCACGCCGACGGGGGAGACGGGCAGGCCCAGCTCGGCCATCATCTTGGCCGCCGGTCCCTTCAAGGCCCGCCCGCCGACGATGGGGCTGACGGCCACTTTGGCCGCCCGGCTGGCCGCGATCAGGCGGCGCAGGCCGGGCACGGCCAGGATAGGATCGATGCTGACCAGGGGGTTGCTGGGGCAGAAGACGATCAGGTCGGCCCAGCGGATGGCATCGACGACCTGGCGCAGCGGCTGGGCCGTCTGGCTGCCCTCGAACTCGATGGCCTGGACGACCGGCTGCCAGCGCCGCCGGACGAAGTAGTCCTGGAATTCGAGCGGGCCCTGGTCCGTTTGCAGCCGGGTGCGGACCGGATCGTCGCTCATGGGCAGCAAGGTCGGCTTGACGCCGAAGCGCCGGCACAACTGCCCGGTCACCCAGGAGAGGGGGTATCCTTCGCGTAGCCAGTGGCTGCGCAAGAGGTGGGTGGCCAGGTCCCGGTCGCCCAGGTTAAACCAGGTCGGACCGCCCAGGCGGCCCAGGGCTTCCATCACCTGCCAGGTTTCATCGACCTGGCCCCAGCCCGTCTCCGGGTTGGCCAGGCCGGCCAGGGTGTACATCACCGTATCCAGATCGGGGGAGATGTGCAGGCCCAGGTGCTCGAAATCGTCGGCGGTGTTAACGACGACCGTCAGCTTTTCCGGCGGGTGGATTTGGGCCAGGCCGTGGGCCAGCTTCGCCCCGCCCACCCCGCCGGCCAGGGCCACGATGTTCGGAGCGGATTCCAGGTTGCTGCTGTTTGATGTCACTGGTGGTTTTGCTACTCCATTTGCTTGGTAGAGGCAGGGGTCAGGGGTTAGGAATCAGGGATCAGGGATCAGGGTTCGGTGTTCAGAGGTTTCTGTTGAGGCCGGGGTTTTTTCACCGGGTCCTTTTCATCAAAGCATTTCGCAGCGGTAACTACCCAGGCCAGAGGCCCCAAGCCGGGTAATCGGGTATTAGGTATTGGTTATTAGCGATAATTACCAGTAACCAATACCTAATATCCAGGGATGCCGTCAGGTTCCTCTCCCGATCCCCGATCCCTCATTGCGCCGCCCACCAGCGCCGGACCAGGTCCCGGCTTTGCAGCAGGTAGACCTTCTCCGGGGCGAAGATCTCCAGGGTGATGGTCCCATCGTAGCCGGTCGCCTTCAGTTTGGCCAGGTGCTTGGCCCAGTCCGTTTTGCTGCCGGGCACGGCCCCCAGCGGCAGGTGCTGGTCGCGGCTGCCGTCGTTGTCGGACAGGTGGACGTGGACCAGCCGGTCCGAGAGGTGCTTCAAATACTCGTCCCAGCGGTCCCGGTCGCCCTCCAATTTGGTGTGGCCGCTGTCCAGATGCAGGCCGAGTTCCGGCACGGCGGCCAGAATCTTGCGGATGTTTTTCAGTTGCCGGCCCCCGGCGTGGGGCGTGTTTTCCAGGGCGACGGTGACGCCCAGGCCGGCGGCGTCGGCGCACAGTTCGGATAGGACCTCGATGTGCCATTCGACGACCGCTTCTTCCGGCAGGAGGGGCGGCGTTTTGAGATAGTGCACGGTCAGCAGGGTTGCGCCCAGGTCGGCCGTGGCCCGCAAGGCCCGCCGAAATTCGCCGCCGGCGGCTTGCCTCAAGCTGGAGAAGGGCGAGGAGATGGGGATAAACCAGGCGCAATGCCCGACGAGGCCCAGACCGTGGCGCTCGAGGGCGGATTTGATGGCCGCCAGATCGAGGGCGTCGGGGTCGGCGGTGGGCGGCTCGAAGGTGAAATCTACATAATCGAAGCCGTTCTGCCCGATCCACTCGATTTCTTGCAGCGGGTCCTGGCCGGGATGGTTCATCACACCGATTTGCATA
>JBHHXL010000317.1:0-5705 GCA_046757065.1 Anaerolineae bacterium | reverse complement strand
CAGATTTCCTACACTTACCCAGCAAGCCGGGCGGCGCTGGGAAATTCTGGACGCACCCGTTGAACCGGCAAAGAGATGGTAAATCGAGTCCCTTGATGCAGGTGACTTTCCACGGTAACATCCCCGCCTTGTTGCTGCAAGAAGGTTTTAACCCACCACAGCCCGAAGCCCAGGCCATCGGGGTCGGAGGTGTAGAACAGATCAAAGACCCGCTCCCGGTCGGCGGAGGGGATGCCCCGGCCGGTATCCGCCACCCAGGCGATCACGCGATCGCCTTCCAGCTTCGAGCCGATCTCCAACCGGCCGCTTCCTTCGATGGCTTTCAAGGCATTGGTGATCAACTCGACAAAAACATCCGTCAGCAAATCGCTGGTTTCCACCGGCGGCAGGTGTTCGGCCAGATTGCGGCTCAGGCGAACATTTGGCGGCAAGTCAACCAGGCTGAGGGCCTGGCGGGCCAGCAAATTAAGATCGTGCGCCTCCATAGGCTCGTGCTGGAAGCGCCGCAGCAACTCTTCGGCCAGGTTTAGAGTATGCAACGTGTTGCGCTCAATCCGATCCAGATCGGCGTTGACGGCCTGGCGGGTGCGCCTGGACATGCGCGCCTCGGCTAAAAGCTCGCGCAGGTCCTGCACCGCGACCGGCACCAACGCCGTGGAATTATTGATGCGGTGGGCCAGGTTTCCGGCGGCCTTACCCAGGATGGCCCAACGCTCCGCCGCGATGCGTTGCTCCTGGGCAGCCCTTAAGGCCCGGTGGGCCTCCCTCAGCTCTTCGAACTGCCGCGCATTCTGAATGGCAATCGCCGCCGACGAGGCCACGGCCGTCAGCAATTGCTGGTCCATCGAGGTAAAGTTGCCGTCTCTCTTGTTCAGCAGTTCAACCACACCCAACGTATGTCCTTCGACCTTCAAGGGTACAGCCAGGACGCGCTGCGTGGTGAAGCCTGTGATGCGATCAATGTCGGAAAACCAGCGGGGGTCTTCTCGAACGTCGTTGACGAGCAACGGCTCGCCATCCTGGGCAACGATGCCCACCAGTCCCTTGCCCAGCGCCAACCGGTATCCCACCAGGGCGGCGACCTCTTCTCCCTGGCCGTTGTACGCTGCCCGGAAAACGATTTCTTGGGTATTCTCATCGATCAAACTGATGGAACCACATTCGGTTTCAAAAATCTCGGTGGTGCGCTGCAAAAGCAGATGGGGAATGCGGCTCATAACCAGCGTCGATGACAACAGTTGGCCCACCTCGTTGACCAGGGACATAATCCGCGCCTGCTGCCGGGACTCACTGTACAGCCTCGCATTCCGAATGGCAATCGCCGCCCAATCGGCCAGGGCGCAGATCAGGCGCAGGTCCTGTTGGCCGAAATGGCGCGACTTCTGGCGGTTGATCACGCCCAGGACGCCGATAACCTCCTGGTCAAGGCAAAGCGGGGCGTTGATCAGCGAGCGAGCGGTGTACCCCGTCTTGACTTTTAGCTCGTCGGTATTGCCGCTGAGCATCAAGGGCTGCCCGCTGAGGACCACCTGCCCGGCAATCGAATCTGAAACTTTCACCCGAAAATCCCTGGCCTCCTCCTCGCCCAAATTTTGCTGAGCGCGAAGATATAGATCGTCGGTTGCCTTGTCTATCAGCAGTAAGTAGCCCTCTTCCGCCTCGGTTAAATCGACGGCCGCGGCCACAACCCGCTTCAAAATCGCTTCGACATCCAGCAAAGAGGCAACGGTCTTGCCCACTTCAAATAGCGTATCCAACTCCTGAACGCGCCGGTTAAGTTGATCGTAGGCGGTGAGCAACTCTGCCCGGCGCGCCAGGGGCAGGCGCGCGTTCTCCTCTGAAGATGCCGGTGATAACTCCGCTAATTTTTCGCGGATCAGGCCGGCAAGGTCAGGCATTGCCGGGCTGGAGCCAGCCCAGCCAACCACGTGCCGGTAGGCCATAGCCGACCGGTCGAAATTCGCCGGCTCGGACAGGACAATGACCGGCACGCTCAGCCCGCGCTCGGCCATTGTCCGCAGCAAAACAGCCGCCGCCGGAACGAGTTGGTGCGGGTTGAGCAGCACGACATCCACCGGGGCGTTTTCCAGCGCGGCCAGCGCCGCCTGGCCGTCGGCAACGTGCTCTACCCGAAAGCTGAACCGTTCCCGCAACGCAGACGTAAGAGTGTATGGATTGTTAGCGTCTATAACTAAAATACGGTTTTGATCGGTTGCGGTCATGCCTTAATTCCAAGCAATTTTCCAAAGATAAGCTGCCGGTTCCGCCGGTCGATGCCGGCGACGGGTCCCAGGAACTGTTCCGTGACCCATAAGTTGGTCAGAGTGTGCTGGCTCAAGGCGACAGCATTCAAGGTTGTCTCGCCTCCGCTTAAAGCCAGGGGCAGCACGAGCTGATCGGCTAAGTGAACGTCCAGGGTTTGATCTGAGTCTCGATAGGCTAACAAGCTTTGCACGGCTTCTGTGGCAACCGTTTCGGAGGGCTTGCCCCTGCTTCCCAGGGCGCTAAAGCCGGCCGCGATATGTTCATACTCAGCGGTAAGGAAGATACCTGCGCCCGGCGAGGCTGCTCGTACGCGCTTCGGTTCAATGTCCGCCACCATCCCGGCCTGGCGCAGAAGATTGGCGGCCCGGCTGGCCATACGCTGCGGGATGTGGGCCGGCAGGTTGGCGGCCACGGCCAGACCTCGGACCCGGCGCAACGGTCCGCGCCGGTCAAAGCCCGCAGGCCGGAGACGCGCCCCACCGGAGATACCGGCTCGGATTTGACCCTGGCCCGCCGGGTACCAACCCCAGGCGGCCAGCTCAACTGTAGCTTCTACGCCCAGGCGAGCCAGAGCGGGCAGATAAACGTCGCGCACATAATGGTAAGAGGGACTCCAGGCGACGTGGGTCCCGCCCCGCAGCACGACGGTCGATGGGCCCTCGGCCAGGGCCAGCGGCAGCAGAATAGTCTGCAACACCAGGGTAACAGCGCCGGCGCTTCCGCCCTGGCGGACCGAGGCTACATCGAACTCGTAGTGGCCGGGAATGACGGGACCGGCCGGTTCGAAGGTGATCGCCGTCGAGCCGAGTTCATCACCGCTGACGTGAGCCTTACAAATCCTGGCAGCCGCCCGCAGCGACAGCAGGTGCTGCGCCGCCAGGCCCGGCGATTTCCGTCCGGCCCGAATATGCTCAACGCGAATGGCCCGGCCTAATATCACGGCTAAAGTCAAAGCCGAACGAAGTATTTGCCCGCCACCTTCGCCACGAGCGCCATTAATCATCAACATACCGGTTACATCGCCTCTCTAGAGATTATACCACAGGACAGGCGTAGGCGGGTTATAGGAAAAACGTCGGGCGAGAAGAAAAATCGCATTGTAAAATCCCAAGGGTTTCCCGAAGCATTTTCACCAGTTTTGCGTATAAATATCATAGCGGAGGCGGCGTTATTTAGCAAGGCTAAAAATTAGTGCTCCAAAGGTATTGACATTTTGGATGAAATAGGTTACAATTGAACGGCTAGTATACCAGTATATACCACCCAATGTTTTGTTGCCAATCGGGGAGGAAAGCTGAGTTATCTATGCAGCTCGACAAGCGCCATCCCGTACCGGTCTACCGTCAATTAGGAGAGCATCTAAAATCGCAAATTAACCAGGGCATTTATGGCGCCCACCAGCAGTTGCCGTCCGAGCGCGAGCTTTGCCAGCAATTCAACTTAAGCCGGATGACCGCCCGCCGCGCCCTGCTGGAGTTGGTTAACGAAGGTTGGGCCTACACCTGCGCCGGCAAAGGCACATTTGTCAGCGAGCTGCCGTCCAACGCCGCAACGCAGGAATGTATTGCCCGAAAACCGTTGTTTCATCTTGTTGATGACCTGGTTGACAGCCTTGTTTCATTTGATTGCGTCGGCGTCGAGAGCATCACCAGCAACGCTCTGGCCGAATATCCCATCGAAATGGTGGCGCTCCAAATCTTCCCGGCCGTGTTGCGCCGGGTTGCAACGCTCCGGTCCGAAGGGGCGATCTGCCTGCAAGCAGAACATTTCGCCAACAATACCATTCGGGCCAAGCTGATGGGGTTTTTCAACGCCTGCAAACCGCCGGCGTCGCCCCAAAAAGTGATGGTCGGCTGCGCGCCGGGAGATCAGCATGAAGTTGCGGCAATTTTACTGGCAATAAGTTTACGGCAGCGAGGATACTCGGTGATTTTTATGGGGCAGGATGTACCGGCCCAGCAGTTCGCCAATGCCATTAAATTGGTCAAGCCCAAGTTGATATGTTTTTCTGCCACTATGGAAGCTTCCGTCCAATCGTTGGCCGATTTGGCCGCAAGTATTTCTGAGATTGGACAGGAGGCCCCCCATCTGGGCTTTGGCGGACAGGTCTTTCTCAGAAAACCGGTCTTGCGCCGCAACGTCAACGGCATATATTTAGGAGAGTCTGTAGAAGCGGGGATTAGTCACATTCAAGATATAGTTTCGCCTTAGGGGTTGTCCAGAAACAACCTGGCGGTTTGCAGAGTGTTTCCTGGGAAGAAGTGAAAAGCTATTGACGGACAATTACTTAGTTGGGAGGAAGGTTACGGAGGTGTATTTGGAATAGTGAGGTATGACGATGGTTACAACTTGGGCACCTGATGAAGCCCTGTTTCGATTATCAATTGCAGATTTGGCTGCAACCCCGCCCGTTCCGGAGGCGGTCGAGCGCCAGTTGATTTTAACAATGGTCAAGGGCCGGCGAGCCGCAGAGCGATTGAGCCAGTACAAGGGGCTGATCACCGAGGAGCGCGAGAGGTTGGAGCAAGAGGCCCAGGAAGGCGCGCAGGCGCGCCGAACGTTGATCCAGTCCAACGGGCGCCTGGTCATCAGCATTGCCAACCGCTATACGGGCCACGGCCTGACCCTGGCCGAGCTGGCCCAGGAAGGCGTGTTGGGGCTGATTCGGGCCATTGACAAGTTTGACGAGACGCGCGGCGTGCGCCTGAGCACTTACGCCAGCTACTGGATTCGCCAGAGCGTCAGCCGGGCCGTGGCCGTGCAAACCCGGACCATTCGCCTGCCGGTGCACAAGGTCGATCAACTGGCCCGGGTGCGCAAGGCGATGAACCAGCTTACCCAGGAACTGGGTCGCGCCCCGGAAGTCGAGGAAATCGCCAAGGCCATCGAAGGCGACCCAACCCAAATCGAAGAGCTGTTGCGTGACGGGCAGGATACCCTGAGCCTGGAGGAGCCCGTCGGCGAGGATGGAGCGCGGCTGGGCGATTTTGTGGAACATGACTCCCTCATGTCCCTGGAAGACCAGGTTGACGGCAGCCTGCTGCGCAAGGAGATCAGCCGGGCCCTGTCCAGCCTGACCGCCAGGGAGAGCCGCATCATCGAGCTGCGCTATGGCCTGCGCGACGGGCATCCGCTGACCTTGCAAGATGTCGCCGAGCGTTTCGGCTTAACCCGGGAGCGCATCCGCCAGATCGAGAAGGAAGCCCTGGCCAAGTTGCGTTGCCCGGACCGGGCCACCCGCCTCAAGGCATTTATGGCCTGAACGCGCCGCAGAAGAAGAAAGGCAGCATCCCCCGTTTTCCCAACCCGGAAGGCGGGGGATGTTTTTTGTTCCCCACCCTTCATCTGCCGTGCAACTTTCCCCGGCAAGACGCGTATTGCCCCACAGGTGCTGCCACTTCGTCAAACTCAGTAGATCCAATTTTTGGGTAGCAGGGGCA
>JBHHXL010000316.1:0-5725 GCA_046757065.1 Anaerolineae bacterium | reverse complement strand
GCGGTTTGGCTACGCGGCGGCGGCGGCCCTGCGCTACGTTCTGGGAGGTACCAGAAACGTGCTGCCCATTCTGCTCGACGAAAGCCTGCACCCCCGCTTCACGCTGATGTGGGGGCCTGTCGAAGAGTTTGCAGACTACTGGGCCGACATGTTTCGTTTCCTGCTCAACCTGGCCGACCAGGCGCGGCAACTGATGGCTACCCTCTATTAAGGGCAAGGAGCTCGCTATGTCCGGTGTTCAAATTGTTTCAAAATCAAAGTCGCCAATGATTTGTTCGACCTTGCGCGTCATCACCACCGAGAAGGGGGCGGGCCGGGAGCCGGATGGCGCCGGGGGTGGGGCGGAACCGAGGTCCATTTCGATGCGCCCAACGTTCAGGTTGTAGGTGACCGGCCCGCCGCCGCAGAGGCGCAAAGGGCGCAGAGGATTAAGAACTTCCAGAGAAAAAACCTCCGCGCCTCTGCGGTAAAATTATTCCGTTTTCCGGCTGTAATAAATATCAATCCCCGGCGTGCCGTCCTCGCGCCAGAAAATTTGGGCGAAGATCAACTCCCGGCCGTCGGCGGTCATCGACAGCTCGGCGATGGGGGCCGGGTTGCTGATGAACAGCTCCGGTGCTCACATAGAGTTTACCGTCTATCCCCTGGGCCACGGCTTCTTCCGGGTTGTTGAGCAGGTATTCGGTGATCTCCTCCGCGGTGGTGATCAGGTCGGGGTAGGGGTGGTAGAAAAAGATGATCTGCCGGCCGTCGCGGGTGATGTAGGGCGAATCTTCCCAGCCGTCGTCGTTGAACTGGAGCTTGATGGGCGTGGTCCAGCCCGGCTCGTGGATGGTGGCCGTGCCGGGTTCGCCTTCAGGATAGACCTCCCGCGCGGTTGGCGTGGAGGGCGGGGCCGGCGTGGCATTGCCCCTACCCCACGCCGTAGGCGTATTGATGAAGATACACCACGGCTACAATGGCTACAATTGAACCTGGATGAGCACCCGGCGTTCTGCGGCGCGGGCGACATCTTCCGGGCGGGGCCGTTTATCTGCATCGAGCCGAACCTGATAGTAACGCGCATCCCCGGGAATGTGGGTCAGCATCGCTTCAATGCCTCTGGCGATTGCCTCCCGGTCGGCGTAAATGGCTTTGGCAAAGCCGGGCATATCTCTTCCTTGTAGCCGAACCGTTACTTCGGCCCTGTCGCGCAAATTTTTCCACCAGTTTCCCTGAGTGGTGCAGAGGACCATATCACCTTGCCGGACGTAACTGACCGGAATCGCATACAGCCGTCCACTTTTACGCCCGGTCACGGTTAGCAGCATGATATTTCGGCTGATGATGCCGTGAAACGGGGAACGCAGGATCCATCTGACCAGGCTGTTGACGATGGGGGGAACGGTAGTTCTTTTCTGCTGTTGTTGGGTTGCCGTTGTCATATCATCGCTCCTCGTATAATAATAAGGGGTATCTGTTCAGGAGTCCGGAATTCATTCCGGACTCCTATTTTCATTGCCTGTACCCCGGATGGGGTATTGGCGGTGAGCCGCCAGGCTCGTGATAACTCCATCTATTTTCGTACCAGCACAATCTTCCCCGGTACAGCTCCATTCTCCAGCAGCGTATGCGCTTCGGCTGCTTTGATAAGGGGCAGCCGTTTGCCCACCACGGGTTGGAGCTTGCCCCCGGCCAGCCAGTTGAAGAGCCGGGCCAATGTCTCGCGGTACCAGGCCTTGTTCCGCTCGGCTCGCTGAGGCAGCCCGGTGTGGAACATAATCCGTTTGCCGTCCGGGATGAGTTTGCGCCAGGCGAAGCGGGCCAGGGTGGGCAGATAGGCCAGCCTGCCGCCGCTGCGCAGGGAGAGTGAGCCATAGGTGATCAGCCGTCCCCCTTTCCGTAGCAGGCTATAGGATCGGCTCAGGATGGGGCCGCCTATGGGGTCTAAGACCACCTCTATGCCCTCTGGCGTGAGTTCGCGGAGGCGGGCCGCAAAATCCTGGCGGCGATAGTCAATGGGGGTTGCGCCCAGGCCGGCAACCAGGTCCAATTTGCCTTTGGAGGCCGTACCGTACATCTCCAGCCCGGCCAGTTTGCCCAGTTGCAATACCGCCGTGCCCACACCGCCGGCCGCGCTGTGTATCAAGAGCCGTTCGCCCGCTTTGACCTTAGCCAGCCGATGCAGCATATCATAAGCCGTGAGATAGTTGAGAATCAGGCAGACTGCTTCGGCCGGGTCTACCCCATCGGGTACGGGAACCACCATCTCTGCCGGAACGATGGCATACTGGGTGTAACCGCCGTGATGCGCCAGCAGTGCGCCAACCATTTGCCCCCGGGCCAGGGAGGAGATACCCGGGCCCGACTTGTCTACAAGGCCTACGATGTCATAGCCGAGCGGCGTGCCAACCGGCGGCGGATAAGGATAGGTGCCGTGGCGAATCATCAGGTCGGCAAAGGCCACGCCTGCTGCCAGCACCTTGACCCGGACCTCGCCTGGTTCCGGTTCAGGGATGTCGGTTTCTACCACCTGCAAGACCTCGGGACCGCCCTGGCCGGTGTAAACGACTTGTTTCATCGTTGCCGGCGTATGGCCGTTGGCGGCAATGGCCGTTTCGATTTCGGGTTCTTTCGTTTTGCTCATAACTTGTTCGCCCCTTTTACCGGGTTCTGTAGCCCCAGTCGTTGACTCATCGCCTCCACTTCCACGGCAAATAATTCGCCGGAATCGGCCAGCCCCGGCGGGAAATGAGTGTGCAGCTCTGCCCAGACAATGCCGTGTATCTGGCTCCAGAGGATGACCGCCAGGGCCAGCAGTCCCACCGGCCCCGGAGGCCGGTCAGGATAAGCGGCCAGTATGGCCGCAGCCAGCCGGTGTAGTTGAGGCGGTAGATGGGTATAAGCCGGGGGAATGACGAGCTGTCCTGCGTCCCAGGCAGCTCTCAGCAGAAAACCAAAGACCTCCATCACCCGGGCCGCCAGGGGAATGGTGCGCTCACGCGGAGCGTGGTAGCCGGGAATGGGCGTGCCGTAGATGAGGGTATAATCCTGCGGATGTTGCAGCGCCCAGTCGCGGTAGGCCAGACACAGGGCGCGAAAACGACCGGCGTAATCCGTTTCGGGCCGGGCGCTGTCGGCGGTCTCCAGCGCATCTCCCAACGAGCCATAAGCGTCCACGATCAGTTCCGTCACCAGAGCATCCCGGTTGGCAAAATAGCGATACAGCGCCGGCGTTGTCAGTCCCATTTCACGGGCAATGGCGTTCAACGAAAGCGCAGCCGCGCCCTGTTCGGCCATTTGCCGCCGGGCTATGTGCTTAATTTCTGTGTAAGTCGCCTCTCGCAAGCGCTCGCGTCTGGTTTTCGCCATCGGTGTACTCTTCTGGTAACGGATAAACGACGTAATACTTAATGACATCAACAAAGTTGATGGAATAAACTAAGTTAATGATATTAACATTTTAATACAAAAAACAGACTTTGTCAAGCGAAATAGCCAAATTTGAAGGTTTTAATTATGATTATGGCGATGGTTCCCGCTAATGATGATTGTCTGTTTTACCAGGAGGAAGCGATGAAACCCCACGAATTCGCCAGCCGGGCGCCGGATGAGGTCTTGAACCAACCCCCGGCGCTCGAAGACTATAACCTGTACGAATTTGACACCCCCCTGCGCGAGGCCTTGCACCGCGAAGGGGGCGGCTGGATCGAGGAGCAGGCGATGGCCTTTGGGGAACTGCTGGGACGAGCCGAGACCCTGAATCTGGGCGAACTGGCCAATCGCCACCTGCCGGAATTGCGCAGCCACGACCGATTCGGCCACCGCATCGACGAGGTGGAGTTCCACCCGGCCTACCACGAGCTGATGCGGATCGGCGTCGAACATCGTAACCATTCCCTGCCCTGGATCAACGACCGGCCCGGCGGGCACGTGGCCCGCGCCGCGCTGAACATATTGCGCCACCAGGTGGACGAGGGGACGAGCTGCCCCATCTCGATGGCCTTCGCCGTCGTGCCGGCCCTACGTCTGCAGCCGGAGCTGGCCGCCGAATGGGAACCGCGCATGCTGACCAATGAGTACGACCCCCGGCCTATCCCTGTCGACCGGAAGCGCGGGGCGATGATCGGCCTGACCATGACCGAACGGCAGGGCGGCAGCGACGTCCGGGCCAACACCAGCCGGGCCACCTCCCTGAGCGGCGGCGGCCCCGGCCAACTGTACCAGGTTCGGGGCCACAAGTGGTTCTGCTCCGCGCCCATGTGCGATGCCTTTCTGATTCTGGCTCAGGCTCCAGGGGGCCTGTCCTGCTTCCTGCTTCCCCGTTGGAAGCAGGACGGCAGCCGCAACGCTTTCCACATCATGCGTCTCAAAGACAAACTGGGCAACCGCTCCAACGCCTCCAGCGAAGTGGAATTTCAGGGGGCGTGGGCCTGGCTCATCGGCGAGGAGGGACGGGGCGTGGCCAACATCATGGAGATGGTACGCCTGACCCGCTTCGATTGCATCTGGGCCTCGGCGGCCACCATGCGCCGGGCGGTGGCCGAAGCGACCCATCACGCCAATTATCGCTTCGCTTTTGGCCGGCGGCTCATCGCCCAACCGCTGATGCAGAACGTCCTGGCCGACCTGTGCCTGGAGTCCGAGGCGGCCACGGCCTTGACACTGCGTCTGGCCCGGGGCCTGGACGAGGCGCCCAGCGACGAAGGCCAGCGGCGGTTCATCCGCCTGGCCCTGACCGTCGGCAAGTATTGGGTCACCCGGCGGGCGATGGCCGTGGTCGCCGAAGCGATGGAGTGCGTCGGTGGCAACGGCTATGTCGAGGAGTCGCCACTGGCTTGTCTGTACCGCGACGCGCCGCTCAACTCGATATGGGAGGGGGCGGGCAACGTCCAATGCCTGGACGTGCTGCGGGCCATGCGCCGCGACCTGGGGGCGATGGAAATTGTATTGGCTGAAATTGAGGCCGCGCAAGGCGCGGACCGCCACTTTGACGCCTTTGCGGAACGGCTTAAACGCGACCTGGCCAACGTCGAGGCCCTGGAAGTTCGAGCGCGGCGGCTGGTGGAGCGGCTGGCTCTGGCCTTGCAGGGAGCCGTCCTCGTTCAACACGCGCCGCCGGTCGTGGCCGATGCTTTCTGCGTTTCGCGGCTGGCCGCAGACCGGGGGCTGGCTTTCGGCACGCTGCCGGCCGGGATCGATTTCAAGGCGATCATCGACCGGTCGCTGCCCAGGGTGGCCGAGATCGCCTGAGCAAGGGCACGGCGCACCGTGCCCCTACGGTGGCCCTAAAATCTGGGACGTCCCCCCGGCGTTCGGGTGTGTCCCGAATTTTAGGTGCGACGCACTTTCAACAAATCATTTGCCTGAAAAGCACGCTGGGAACCACAAATTCGTGCCTTGAAATGAGCGATAGAAGTGCGTCGCACCTGATCCGCCTAAAATTTGGGACGCACCCCCGGCGTTCGGCTGTATTGACAAAAACAAAAATTGTTGTATCATGTATACATGATACAACAGCGAAACAGCGACGCGCAGGCGGCCCGGCCCGCTATTTTCAGAGGAGTCAGACCGTCCCTAACGGGACGACACCAACGATGAAAATGGGGCGAGTTTGTAGGACAAGCTGTTAGCTTGTCACTGCCCCGGACAAACTAACACGCTCCGCGTGTCCTACAATTCTATTTTCACAGGAGTCTGACAGTCCCTGCGGGACGACACCGAGTAATGAAAATGGAGTGCAGAG
>JBHHXL010000315.1:0-5752 GCA_046757065.1 Anaerolineae bacterium | reverse complement strand
AGACATTTTGCAGCGAAGCGACAGGTAGCATGCGGATAATCAGGCAAACCACAGAATCCGCGAGAACCAGCCCTGGTTATTGGAGACCCCCCATCAAACTTGACAGGTGTCCGTTAGCAAGCAGGTCAGCCGAGTTTATCGAGGGCCTGGGCCAGATCGGCGGTGATGTCCTGGGCCGCTTCCAGGCCGACCGACAGGCGAATCAGGCCATCGCTGATGCCCGCTTTGGCCCGCACCTCCGGCGGCACGTTGCTATGGGTCATCGACGCCGGGTGTTCGATCAGGGTGTCCAGATTGCCCAGGCTGACGGCCAGGACGCAGAGTCGCACCGCATCCATCAGTTCCCGGCCGGCTTCGTAGCCGCCTTTGAGTTCAAAGGCGATCATCGCCCCGAAGTCCGCCATCTGCCGCCGGGCCAGTTCGTGTTGGGGGAAGCTTTCCAGGCCGGGATAGGCCACGTAGGCCACCTGGGGCTGCGCTGCCAGAAATTGGGCGACGGCCATCGCGTTGGCGCAATGCTGGCGCATGCGCAGGGGCAGGGTCTTCAGGCCGAGGCCGGTCAGCCAGCACTCGAAGGGGCTGGGCACGCCGCCCAGGAATTTGATCAACGGGCCGATCTCCTCGGTCAGCAGCGGGATGTCGTTGCTGACGACTGCGCCGCCCATGACCACCCCGTGGCCGCCGATATATTTGGTGGTGCTGTGCACGACGACGTCGGCCCCCAGTTCCAGGGGGCGTTGCAGGACCGGCGTGGCAAAGGTGTTGTCTACGATGACCCGCGCCCCGTGGGCCTGGGCCAGCTCGCTGACGGCGGCGATGTCGACCAGGGTCATCGTTGGGTTGGCCGGGGTTTCCAGAAAGACGGCCTGGGTGTGGGGCTGCGCCTCCAGCTCGCGAGCCAGGTCGTTTGGATTCAGGTCCTTGACCCGTGAGACCGAAATGCCATATCGCGGCAGCAATTCGGCGATGAGGTGCTCGGTCGAGCTGTAGAGAACATCCTGGGCGATCACGTGCCCGCCGGCGCGGGCCGTGCCCAGCAGGGCGGCGCTGATGGCGGCCATCCCCGAGCTGTAGACCTCGGCGGCGACCACCGGCTCCCGTTTGCCGGCGGCCTGCGCCTGCCGGTTGAGGCCGTAGCCTTCCAGGGCGGCTATCTTGGCTGCCAGGGCTTCCCGGCTGGGGTTCCGCGAGCGGGAGTACATATAGCCCGCCGTTTCCCCGGAGTTGAAAGCATCGACCTGTTGCATATTTTCAAAAACGTAGGTCGATGTCTGGTAGATCGGGCTGATGTGAGCGCCCAGGGCATCGGGCATCTCTCCGGCGTGGATGGCCTGGGTGTCAAGATGGGCCGTTGGGGGTGGGTTGTGTCGGGTCATTTTGGCTCCTCGTATAAAATAGGGGGTGTCTGGAGTGCAAAGCTTGCTTTGCCAGATTGTAAACGCAGAGCAAGCTCTGCACTCCAGTCATAACTCTCTCGTAACAAGTGTTGGGGGTGATTCTAGCCGGAATGTCAATTGGAGCAAGCTGCATCCGGGGACAGTGACGGCATAGATGCCCTCGCAGATTGCGGCCTGGCCGGGCTGTGCTATACTGGGCAACGGTCGAGGAGTTGCTACGAGTGAAAGGTGAATCCCATGAAGACAACCGCCGCCGTTAGCTATGAGCCGGGCCAGCCCCTGGTGATCGAGGCGCTGGATCTCGATGAGCCAAAGGCCGGCGAAGTACTGGTCAAGATGGCCGCCGTGGGCCTGTGCCATTCGGACTATCACGTGATGGTCGGGGACCGTCCGGTGGGGATGCGACCGATGGTCCTGGGGCACGAAGGGGCCGGGGTCGTCGAAAAAGTCGGGCCGGGGGTGACACGCATCAAGCCCGGCGACCACGTGGTGCTGATGTTCATTCCGTCCTGCGGCAAATGCCATTACTGCCTGTCGGGCCGGACGCACGCCTGCGTGCTGAGCGTGAATATCGCCAAAGGGCCGCAACTGGATGGGACCTATCGCCTGCACAACAAGGCCGGCCAGGATGTCGGCCAGTTCTGCCTGCTCGGCGCTTTTAGCGAGTATGCCGTGGTCAATCAGGACTCGGTTTGTGTCATCGACCGGCAGTATCCGCTGGACGTGGCCTGCCTGGTCGGCTGCGGCGTGGTCGGCGGCTTTGGCGCTGCCGTGAACCGGGCCGGGGTCACGCCGGGCAGCAGCGCCCTGGTGATCGGCGTAGGCGGCGTTGGCATGAACGTGGTGCAAGGGGCCAAAGCGGTGGGCGCCTCGACCATCATCGCCGCCGATATTGTGGACCGCAAGCTGGAATGGGCCAGGACCTTCGGCGCAACCCATACCATCAACCCGGACAAAACGGACCTGGTGGCCGGGGTGATGGACCTCACCGGCGGGGCCGGGGTGGACTTTGCCTTCGAGGCCATTTCCAATCCGGTGACCATCGGCCAGGCCTTCGCCGCGACCGCCAAGCTGGGCGTGGTGGTCGTCATTGGGCTGACCCCGGCCACGGTTGAGAGCCTGCCCATCAGCCCCCTGAACGTGGTCCTCGGCCAGAAAACGTTGATGGGCACCCTCTACGGCACAAGCAATGCCCCCGTGGAAATTCCCAAATTGCTGCGCCTGTACGAGCACGGCCAGCTCAAGCTCGACGAATTGGTGACGAGGACCTACTCGCTGGACCAGATCAACCAGGGGTACGCCGATATGATGGCCGGCAAAAACATTCGCGGCGTGGTGACTTTCGGATAGCCTCAGTAGATCCAATTGCCGTATTAAGGGCTTTAGCCCTTTGAGGCCAGGGAGGGCTGAAGCCCTCAATACGGTATTATTGCTTTTCTTGGCGGTTCCGACTTACTACGGTTTGCTGACCTGCAAATTATCAAAGGCGATCAACACGTTGGCTTCGTCGTAAGTGCCGGCCACCAGGGAGATTTCGCCTTCGCTCAAGGTGTCGTCGAAAACCTCGTCGATGAACTCGCCGTTGACCCACAGCGCCAGACGGTCCCCTTCGCATAGTACGGTTAAATGGTTGCTATCCTGCCCCTGGTTGATGGCCTGAGTGGCGGTCCATTTGATCAGGGTTTTGATTTCCCCCTCGTGTTGCAGGTAGAAAGAATAGTACCCGTCGCCGCTGATGTTGATCTCGTAGTAATTATCGCGGTCCAGGTAACGGCAGTAGAGGCCGTACTGGTTGTCATCGGGACCGCCGGCCTGGCGGGCATCGACGTCGATGCGCACGTCCGACCAGCTCTCGCCGGAAGAGGCCCAGGCGGTGAAGTTGTCCTTGAAGACTTCGATGTAGTATTCGCCGTCGTCGTAGAAAAACCGCGAGGCGGTCTCCTCGCCGGTGGGCCAGCCGGTGGCCTCATCGCTGAAATCATCTTCCAGCAGCAGCGAGCCGGCCTCCACCGCCGGGGCGCTGGCCGGGGCGAACACGGCCAGATTATCGAAGTGGACCCGCACGCCCGCCTCGTCGAAAGTGCCGAGACTGAGGGCGATGTCCCCCTGGGAAAGGTCGTCGTCGCTGGTGCTGGCCAGCAAAACGTCATTGGCCCACAGGCTTAATTCGTGGCCGACGCAGGCGGCGCGGAGGCGGTTCCAGGCCTGCCCCTGCCGGATGGCTTCGGACGAGGTCCAGTCGACCAGGCTGGTAAACTCGCCGTTGAAGGCTTTGCGAATGGCGTAAGTGCCGTCGCTGCCGATCTCCAGGGCGTAGAAATTCTCGGCGTCAACGTAGCGGCAGAGCACGCCGAAGCTGTTCAAGTCCGCCCCGTGCACCTTGCGCGCCTCCACTTCGACGGTCACATCTCTGGCTGCCAGCGACAGCGTGGACCAGACTTCCAGTTGTTCGCGGCTGACCTCGATGAAATACTCGTCGTTCTCAAAACCATACAGCGAGTCATCGCTCGGCCCGGTGAACCAATCGCCGCTGTCGGTGCTGAAATCGTCGCTGTAGATCAGGTCCCTCGTGCCGGCGATGCCCGCGCCGGGCACCACTGTTACCTCCCGTTCCCCGCCCGGAACCCGCAGGCGGGCGTTGTCAAAGCCGATCGAGACGTCCGGCTCCGACAGGGTTCTGGCGGCCAGGCCGACCCGCCCCCGGCTAAAGGTGTCGTCCGAGACCTGGTCTACCTGCACCCCGTTGATGAAAATCGTAAATTGCCCGGGCTGAGCCTCGACGGCCAGGGTGTTCTTGCCGCCTGGATCGACCAGATAGGTTTTGGTCCACTCAATCAACGTTCGCAATTCGTCGTTTTCAAGGACGGATGCTTTGTAAAAGCCATCGCTGCTGATCTCGAAAACGTAAAAATTGTCTGCGTCCTGGTAATGTAGCATCAGGCCAAACGCGTTGTCATCGGGACCGCCCAATTTGACCGTCTCAACCTCGAAATCGACCTCCTCGAATTCTTGATCGAGGATGGCCCAGGCCGCCGTCTCCTGCACGTCCACGTCGATGACCAGTCGGCCTTCCTCATAGCGGCTGGAAACTTCGTCGTCGCTGAAGGTGGACCAGCCCGAGGCCGGATCCGAGAAATCGTCGAAGAACAAGACCTGGCCGGCGTTGGCCGGAACCTCGACCTGGGGGCGTTCCGGTTCCGGCGTCGGCGGTCGCTGCACCAGGCCGGCGATGGCGTCGGCAATGAAGGGCTTGGCCAGGTTGATGGGCCGCAGGGCGTTGATGAAGCCGCCGGTTGGGATGCAGCCGTCCTGATCGTCGATGCTCCCGTCGCCGTTGGTGTCGGCCAGCACCCGGCAATCCACGAACTGATCGTTGCCGCCATAGCCCAACTGGGTCGGTACACCGATCAGGAAGCCGTTCGTATCGATAGCCATCCCGCCGCTGTTGCCGCCGGCAATGGTGGCGCTGGTCTTGATGAAAGCCCGGCCCTTGACGCCCGGCTCGCTGACAAAGCCGGCCACCTCGCCGCTGGTCAGGGTGATCGTCTCCCCGCCGATGCCGGGATACCCCAGAATGCGCAGGGGTGTGCCCAGCTCCAGGTCGTCGGAGTCGCCGAGGCGCACTACGGGTAAATCCAGGGCGGCGTAATCGACCGGGTTGCCCTCCAGATCGCTGGTGACGCGGATCACGGCCAGGTCCAGGTCCGGGTCGACGACGACGATTTCAGCCAGATAGGCCGGGGTGGGCGGCTGGTCCGAGTCCAGGGTGAGGGATACCATCAGGCCGTCAACGTCGTAATTTTTGTCGGGCAGGACGACGTGGGCGTTGGTCAGGATGTAGCCGTCGGCGGTAACAATCGAACCGGACCCGTTCCACAGTTGCAACCAGTCATCCCCATCGCGTTGCAGCGCCCAAATCTGAACGGTGGCCTGAAAGGGCAAGGCGCTGGCCGCCGCCGGCCCCGCCGCTTCAGTTTCCGGGGTGGCGGTAGGCGAGGGGCTGGTGGCCGTTGGTGAGGGCGTCGGGCGCGGGGTGGGGCTGGCCTCCCGCCTGGGCGATGGGCTGGCTACGGCCACCGCTGCCGGTGTGGCTTCATCGTTCCCGCCGAACACGAAGAAGAGGCCCAGGCAAACCATCCCCAGCAGGCAGGCGGCGGCGCCCCCGCCAACGAGCCATAGCGGCCAGCGACGACCCTGGCCGGGTGGGGGTTCTACCATCGGGGTGGGGCGAGTCGGGTCGGTGCCGATTGGGGGAAAGGAGGAAACGAGGGTGTCTTCATCACCGGTGGTTGCCGGGGGACGGTCTGGCTCGTGGGGAGCATCAGAATCGACGGTATTTGTCATAAATAACCTCT
>JBHHXL010000314.1:0-5779 GCA_046757065.1 Anaerolineae bacterium | reverse complement strand
CATAAAAGCTCAAAGAGCCCCATTTTTTAAGCGCGTAAGTACTGTCAAATAAGTCTGGCTCAGGCCGAACATGTGGGTTCGCCCCTACATCATTGGGCAAACAGGCGAAGCCCGTCGCTTTATCCTGCCGACGAAGGACCAAAAAGGTTTGGGGCCTCCGTCCCGCTTCGCGGTCATTGGTCAGCGTTAAGGGTTCAGATCCTTGGCGAATTGACCAAACTTCAATTGGCTTCTCTATCAGGTCGTGCCATTCAGGGCTGCCAGCGCTTCCGCCGCCCGCCGGAACCGGGGGTTGGCGGCGACGGCCTTTTCAAACTCGGCGCGAGCCGCTTCCAAATCCTCCAAGCCCTGATAGGCCAACCCCCGCGCATAGCGGGCCTCCTCCAACTCCCCGGCGTTGGCCAGAACCTCTACGGTTAATTCCAACACCCGTTCATATTGGCCCACTTCAAGGTAGGTATAAAGCGGGCTAAACTGATACCACAGGAACAACTCGGGGAAGTCGTAGGTAAAAGCCCGGTCATAGGCCTGGGCCGCCTCTTCGAAACGACCAAGGGCATAATAGGCGTTGGCCGTGTTGAACCAGCCGTAGCCATCGCTCGTGGTCTGGGCATCGGCCAGGGCATCGGCCAGGGCGCGCTCGTACATTGCCTGTGTGTCCCAATCCGGGCCCAGAATAGCCGCCACCAGGTGGGCCTGCTCCGGGCGGTAGACGGGGATGTAGCCGTGATCGAAGGGCCGCCAGCGCGCCTCAAACTCCTCCCAGGTGAAGGTCACATCCGGCCCGCGGAAGGGGTCCTGGGTGATGAATAGACCCTGGTTTTGGTCGTAGCCCTTCAGGACGCGATAGTGCCCTACCAGCTCGCCGTCGCCGGGGCGCACCAGCCATTGGTGCACGATCACGGGGATATTGTTCGCCAGCAGCTCGATCATCATTTCGCGGTTGCCGTTCACCCGCTCCACGCCGTCCAGCCCAATCGATTTGAGATAAGCGACCATCTCATCGGGGGAGACGTTGCGATCCAACTCGCCCCCCTTGACCACCGCCGCCGCATCGAATTGGGTGATGTTGACCTGGTAATAACTGGCGGCAATGGCCAGCGACACGGGGCCGCAATTGTTCAACTTCTGCCAATCGTGGGCCATTGGCCCCAACGTCAGGCTAGAGGGCGGGGCCAGCAGATTGACGGCAGGCGTGGGGCGGGGCGTTGGCTCAAGCGTTGCCGTGGGGGCCGCCGTGGGGATGGACGTGGCGGCGGTCAAGACCGGGGGGCGCGGCGCGGTCGAAGCGACCGGCAGGCCCACAATAACCGCCCTTGCTTCGGGCGGGCTCAGGGGGGACCAGGACCACGGTTCGTAAAAGAACTCGGTCCAGGCCCAAAAGAGGGCGGCCAGGCCAACCATGCAACTAAACATTCCGAGAAGGGCGTATTTTTGCTCTGAGCTTAGCATCAGACCTTGCAGATTAGAGATCCAACATCAGAACAGGGGAGCGGAGATGGATGGCTACCGTGGCTTTGCATCCTCAATTTCTACGGGGAACATTATACCCACCCAACGGCCAGAAAACAAGTGTTTCATCCCTATTTCTCCCCGGCATTTCTGCTGCTTCCTTTTACGGCTCTTTGAGCTTTTATGGGGTTTTGTAGCACAAGCTGTTAGCTTGTGCGGGACAAACTAACACGCTCCGCGTGTCCTACATTACCACACAATTCCTCACAGAGCCCCTTTTCCATTTTGTGCCAGAAAGCCCATTGAATTTAACAATTCCTCATGGTAAGATGATCACGATAGCGTTGGATCTCCGCCATCAATTTGATTACCATTCCGACCTGGGCACATCAGCCTCGCTACAATTGGCATAACCGCATCACAGATTGGGCCCGATTGCCGGACAAGCAGTTGGTCCAGAGCGCAATATTCACCGCCAAGTGGTTGTCCAGAAATAGCTTGTCATTTTTTCAGGGTGTTTCTTGAGAAAAGACGGGAAGTTATTTACGGACAGTTACAAAGGGTTGAGAATCCATGAGCAGTCCCCCGCGCACGATAGACACCTTCAGCGTCTACATCCCAATGGATCGGCGACAGGTGCTGGCGCGCGGCATCACTTTGCCGGACCGCCTGCACGGAGCGGCCCTGTTTGCCGACATCTCCGGTTTCACCCCGCTAACCGAGGCGCTGGTCCGCGAGCTTGGCCCCCAGCGCGGCGCCGAGGAATTGACCCACCACCTGAATCTGGTCTACGATGCCCTGGTTACCGAGCTGCACCGGTACGGCGGCAGCGTGATAAGCTTCAGCGGCGACGCCATTACCTGCTGGCTCGATGGCGACACCGGTCTGCGGGCGACCGCCTGCGCCCTGGCGATGCAGAAAGCGATGGCCGGCTTTGCCTCGGTGGCCATCCCTTCGGGTAAAACGGTTTCGCTGGCGATGAAGGCGGCGGTCGCCACCGGCAGCGCCCGTCGCTTCGTGGTCGGCGACCCCAAGATTCAATTGATCGACGTGCTGGCCGGGGTTACGCTCGACTGCCTGGTTGCGGCAGAGCACCAGGCCCGCAAGGGCGAGGTGGTGCTCGACCCGGCTGCGGTCGCTTCCCTGGCCGGGCAAGTCCGATTTGCCGCCTGGCGCGATGACGGTGAGACGGGGCGGCGCTTTGGCGTCGTCGAGGGGCTGGTCAGCCCGATCGCCGAATCGCCCTGGCCGCCGCTCCCCGGCGGGGCCCTGTCCGAGAAGGAGGTTCGCCCCTGGCTGCTGCCGCCGGTCTACCAGCGGTTGAAAAGCGGCCAGGGCGAGTTTCTGGCCGAATTGCGTCCGGCAGTGGCGCTCTTCTTACGTTTCGGCGGCATCGATTACGACGAGGACGAGGAAGCAGGGGCCAAGCTCAACGCCTACATCAGTTGGGTGCAGAGCATCCTGACCCGCTATGAGGGAACCGCCTTGCAGCTAACCATCGGAGACAAGGGCAGCTACCTTTACGCCGCCTTCGGTGCGCCGCTGGCCCACGAGGACGACGCGGCGCGGGCCGTGTCCGCCGCCCTGGACCTGCGACAGCCGCCGCCTGACCTGGATTTCATCGGCCAGGTCCAGATCGGGCTCAGCCAGGGTCGTATGCGCACCGGCTCTTACGGCGGGACGCAGCGCCACACCTACGGCGTGCTCGGCGATGACGTCAATCTGGCGGCGCGGCTGATGCAGGCCGCCGGGCCGGGGCAGATATTCGTCAGTCAGACCGTCCGGCAGGCTGCGGCGGACACCTTCGCCTGGGCCAGGTTGCCGGCCCTGAACGTCAAGGGCAAAGCCGAACCGGTCATGGTTTTCAGCGTCGATGGCTTGCGAGAACGGCGGTCGTTCCGCTTACAGGAGCCCGATTACGACCTGCCGATGGTCGGGCGGGAGGCGGAACTGGCCCTGGCCGAGGATAGGCTGGCGGAGGCACTGGCCAGGAAGGGCCAGTTCATCGGCATTATGGCCGCGGCCGGTATGGGCAAGTCTCGCCTGGTGGCCGAGATCATCCGCCTGGCCCGCAGCCGGGGCTTAACCGGCTACGGCGGCGAATGTCAATCCTACGGCCAGAACATCAGCTATCTGGTCTGGCAACCGATCTGGCGGGGCTTCTTTGGGCTCGATCCGGCCTGGGAGGTGGCCGACCAGATCAAGGAATTGGAAAAGCAGTTAACCCGCATCGACCCGGCTTTGCTGCCACGCCTGCCGCTGTTGGGGGCCGTGCTAAACCTGTCTATTCCCGATAACGAGCTGACGCAAACCTTCGACGCCAAACTGCGCAAAACCTCCCTCGAATCGTTGCTGGTTGACTGCCTGAGGGCCAGGGCCACAGAAACCCCGCTGCTCATCGTCCTGGAAGATTGCCACTGGCTCGATCCGCTGTCACTCGAATTGTTGGAAGTGATTGGGCCGGCGGTGGTTGACCTGCCGGTGCTGGTTGTCCTGGCCTACCGTCCCCCGGAGCTGCAACACCTGCGCCCGCCCTGGGCCGCCGTCCTGCCCCGGTACACCGAAATCACCCTGGAAGACTTCACGCCGGACGAGGCCCAACAGTTGATCCGCCTGAAGCTGGCCCAATTTTCAGACACGGAAGGCGAAATCCCCCCGGATTTGGTGGAACGTATCACCAGCCGGGCGCAGGGCAACCCCTTCTACATCGAGGAGTTGCTGAACTACCTCCGGGACCGGGGCATCGACCCCCGCGACAGCGAAGCCCTGACCCGGTTGGACCTGCCCGCCAGCCTGCATAGCCTGATCCTGAGCCGTATCGACCAACTCAGCGAGAGCCAGAAGATCACCATGAAGATCGCCAGCGTCATCGGGCGGCTGTTCAGAGCGCAATGGTTGTGGGGTATGTACCCGGAATTGGGCCAGCCTGAGCGGGTCAAAAGCGACCTCGAGGCCCTGAACCGCCTCGACCTGACCCCGATGGATACGCCGGAGCCGGAACTGCTGTATCTCTTCAAACACATTGTCACCCAGGAAGTGGCCTACGAGAGCCTGCCCTACGCCATGCGGGCGCTGCTGCACGATCAACTTGGCCGCTTCATCGAGCGGCGCTACCGTGAGCGGATCGACGAGTACATCGATTTGCTGGCCTTCCATTACGAGCGCAGCGAAAACGAGGCCAAAAAGCGCGAGTACCTGCTCAAAGCCGGCCAGGCGGCCCAGGCCGATTACGCCAACGAAGCGGCCATCGACTACTTCCAGCGCGTCCTGCCGCTGTTGCCTTCAACCGAGAAGGTGGCGGTGATGCTCAAGTTGGGCGAGGTGCTGGTCGTCGTTGGCAGGTGGGATGAGGCCGGCACGTTGTACGAGGAATCTCTGGCTCTGGCCGAGCAATTGGATGACCGGCCCGCCCAGGCATCGTGCCAGACGGCGATGGGGGAACTGCTCTGGAAAAAGGGGTTGTACGCCGAAGCGCTGGCCTGGCTGGAGCGAGCCCAGACCGGTTTCGAGGCCCTGGATGATCCGGCAGGGGTGGCGCTGGTGCTGCACCGGAAGGGAACTCTGGCGGCCCAGCAGGGCGACTACGAGGCGGCTCGCGCCCGCTGGAACGAGAGTCTGGCGATCCGGCAGAGGCTGGACGATCAGCCGGGCGTCGCCAGCCTGCTGAGCAACCTGGGCATCATCGCCCAGTACCAGGGCGATAACGAAACCGCCCGCCAGCTTTACGAGCAGGGCCTGGCGATCCGGGACAGGTTGGGCGACAAATGGGCCATTGCCGTCTCGCTGGACAACCTGGGCTACCTGGACCTGGGCCAGGGCAACTACGAGGCCGCCCGCCGCCGCCTGGAGGAAGCGGTATCGCTGCAACGCGAAGTCGGCGACCGCTATTACCTGGCCAACGCCCTCAACAACCTGGGCAACGCCGTGCGGGGCCAGGGCGACTACGAAACGGCCCGCGCCCTCTACGCCGAGGGGTTGGCCATCAACCGCACCCTGGGCGACCACCGGGCCATCGCCTATCTGCTGGAAGATATTGGCTGCCTGGCAGTCTTACAGGGACGGCCCAGGCACGCGCTCCGATTAACCGCCGCCGCCGAAGTGCTGCGCGAGGCCGCCGGCGCCCCCCTCGCGCCGACGGAGCGGGAGGACCTGGAACGCAGGCTGGCCCCCGCCCACGACTCTTTGGGCGAAGCGGGCGCGGCCTCGGCGCTGGCCGAGGGCAGCTCGATGTCGTTAGAGCAGGCCATCGAGCAGGCGTTAGAGCCCAGACACCAACCTTAAAACAGAAAGACATAGGCTCCGTAGAGCAAGAGCGAAATGAAACCGA
>JBHHXL010000313.1:0-5781 GCA_046757065.1 Anaerolineae bacterium | reverse complement strand
GGTCAACCGGCCAACCAGTCAACTGACCAACCAGCCAACCAATTCCTATGCTTACCACTGACCGTACCAAGTCGCTGCACCGCTCCAATTCCATACCGCTATTCCTCTTCCTCTTTTCCCTCTACCTGCTCACCTACGCGCCCGATTTCCATTCCAGCGACGGGCTGGCGATGTTCGCTACCGCCGAGAGCCTGGCCCGCCGGGGGGCGTGGGACATCGAGCAGATCCGCTGGATGGATTTGCAGCAGGGCACCTACGGCCTGGATGGTTTGCTCTACTCGCGCAAGGGGATCGGCCAGCCGCTCCTGGCCCTGCCCCTGACCTGGCTGGGATTGGTCCTGCCCGGCCTGGGCGTGGCGACCACGACGCTGCTGTTCGGGGCCATTGTGACCGCACTCAGCGGGGCGTTTCTGCAACGTTATCTGGTGGCCCTGGGCTACGGCCAAAAGACCGGCCTGGTCGCGGCCCTCGTCTTTGGCCTGGGCACGCTGGCCTGGCCCTACGCCAAGACCTTCTTCAGCGATCCGTTGACCGGCCTGCTGCTGCTGCTCAGCGCCTGCGCCGCCTGGCGCTATCGCCAATCGGGGCAGGTGCGGTATACGGTCGGGGCGGGGGCGGCGGTTGGCTGGGCGGTGGCCACCCGCTACGCCGAGGGGGTGATGCTGCTGCCCTTCGGCCTGCTGCTGCTGGCCTACGCCTATGCTGTGAACAAACGTATTGAGGGCTTCAGCCCTTTGCGCCCTGATAGGGCTAAAGCCCTGAATACCAGGCTGAAACGCCTGGTTTCATTCCTGGTTCAACCGGCCTTAATCGGCTTTGCCGCCCCCATTGCCCTCATTGGCCTCAGCCTGCTGGGTTTTAACTGGCGCCGCTACGGCGATCCGTTTAACACCGGCTATCTGCCCCAGGAGGGCTTTACCGCCGTCTGGTGGCAGGGCATCCTGGGGCAACTCGTCAGTCCGGGCCGGGGGCTGCTGCTCTACGCGCCGGTCTTGATTTACAGCCTCGTTGGGGCGCGCGGGTTTATCCGCCGCCACCGCGCTGAGGGTTGGCTGGCGCTGGCCGTCATCCTGGGGCACCTGCTGCTCTACGGCAAGTGGTTTATGTGGCACGGGGGGTTCGCCTGGGGGCCGAGGTTTATGGTGCCCACCCTCCCCTTCTGGGTGATGTTGCTCGCGCCGGCGCTGGAGCGCATTTTTCCGGCCCTGGCCGATCGCCAACCCGGCTCAGTGTCGAGCGCCGCTCAGCGGCCGGCCCGGCTTCTCTTCCTGTTGATCCTGGCCGCCAGCATCGTCCTGCAAATCCCCGGCGTGGCCGTCGATTTCGAGCGGTGGCAAGGCTATCTGCTCGATACGGGCCTGCCCCTGTTCGCCCCCATCACCTTTTTCGCCGCCCGATACTCGCCCCTGCTGGGAACCTGGGGGTACCTGCGCCTGGAGACGCTCGATTTTGCCTGGACGGCGGGCGGCCGGCTCGACGTCTTGTTGCTGGCTGCGCTGGTGGTTCTGGTGTTGGCGCAGGGTTGGAATCTGGTCGCCCGCCGGCCCCGCCCTCTGCCGGCCGCCGGCCTGACCCTGCTGGTCACCGGTTTGCTGCTGGTCCGGGTCCACGCCCGGCAACCGGCGGACCTGGCGGCGGCCCTGGCCCGGATCGAGGCCGCCGGCGCGCCCGAGGAGGCCCTCATTTACAACGATCCGGAGCTGGCCGTGCCCCTGGCCGAACTGTACCGGGGCCGGGGCCAGGTCCTGGGTCTGGCTTTGGGCGGCCCGCCCCTGCCCGGCAGCATCGCCCGCCGGCTGGAGCAGATCACCCAGGCCGGCCCGCAAAGCGATAGCACCCGCAGGCAGGTGTGGTGGCTGCCCAACTGGCTGCCCCCAACCGAGAGCGGTGTCGAGCAGTATCTGCTGGCGACTGGCTACCGTCTGGAAGAGCAAACTCTGGGCGAACAGCGGCTGGTGCGGTTTGCCTATCCCGCAGGTGGCCTGCCGGCCCAGGACGCGCCGCCGGTGGCCTTTGAGGGGGTCTGGCTCGATGAGGCCGCCTTCGCCTCCGTTGCGTCGGCGGGACAGCCCTTCCTGCTGGAGCTGCATTGGCGCGCTGAGGCTCCCCTGGACGCCGACTTGCGCGTCTTCACCCAGCTCCTCGACGCGGAGGGGGGGCGTCTGGCCGGCAGCGACGGCCAGCCGGTCAACTGGACCCGTCCGACCACCGGCTGGCCTCCCGGCGAAACGATCATCGACCGGCACGCCTTCCTCATACCCGCCGATGCCCCCACCGGCTCCTACCGCCTCATCGCCGGCCTGTACGATCCGGCCAGTGGCCGGCGGTTGTTGACGGCAACGGAGGCGGAATTTGCCGTCCTGGGATCAATTCGCCTGCCGTGAGCGAGGTCTAGGGGCTATCCCCCCTTTTTTGCCAGCTTGAGGCTGGCCGAGTTCATACAATATCGTTTGCCGGTCGGCAGAGGGCCGTCGTCAAAGACGTGGCCCAGATGGGCATCGCAACGGCCGCACAGAATCTCGGTGCGAACCATAAAATGGGACCGGTCCTCCCGATAGCTGATCCTGTCCTTTGAGATCGGCTCCCAAAAGGACGGCCAGCCGCTGCCGCTGTCGTATTTCGTTTCTGAGCTGAAGAGGTCTGCCCCGCAGCAGACGCATTGATAGACCCCCTCATCTTCAGCGTTCCAGTATTCCCCCGTGAACGCCCGTTCCGTGCCGTGCTGGCGGGTGACGTGGTATTGTTCCGGCGTCAACTGTTCCCGCCATTCCTCGTCGGATTTGCGAACCTTGTCAGTCATTGGCTTGTACCTCCTCTGTTTGTTCTGCTACATTCTGATTGCTTTCCCCCGCAGTTGATAGTTATTCTAGCACAATTGGGCTGGCGTGGCTATCCGTGGTATTATTGCCTTTCGCAGCGAGGCTTATGATCGGATGAAAAGCTATCGTTCCCACCTTTTCGTCGTTGGGTTTTACGGCCTGACCGCCCTGGCCCTGACCTGGCCCTGGATAGCGAACTTCGCTACCGCCTTCCCCGGTTCGGACACCTGGGCTTTCGACGAGTCTACCTTCGTCTGGAATATGTGGTGGTTCAAGCACAGCCTGCTGGACCTGGGGCAAAGCCCGCTCCACAGCGATTTTATTTTCTACCCGCTGGGCATTGACCTGGTGCTATATACCTACAACTTGCTCAATACCTTGCTGGGCTTGCCGCTGCAACTGGCCCTGAACCTGCCCCTGGCGGCGAACCTGGCCCTGCTTTTTCAGTACGTCTTCAGCGGCTACGGTACGTATCTGCTGGCCGGTTATTTATTGGCCGACCGGCCCGATGGCCCTCCGGCGGCGGGTAGCCGGGCCCGCGTCCGCCTGGCCGCCCTCGTGGCCGGACTGGCCTATATGCTGGGGGCCAGCCGGGCGATCTACGCCGCGCTCGGCCACTACGACATCGTTTCCACGGCCTTCATCCCTTTTTACGCCCTTTACTTGCTGAAAACACTGCGCGGGCCGGGTTTCAAGAATCCGTTCCTGGCCGGCGTCTTCGCCGCGCTGTGCCTGCTGGCGGAGATGATCTTCGGCGTGTTTCTCCTCTTCCTGAGCCTGATCTTGATCGGGTTTGAACTGCGCCGGCGGCGCGGCGCGCTGCCGGTCGGTTATGTGCCGTCCAGCCCGGCCCACCTGGTCCAACGCGTCAGCCCGGCAGGGTACAGGCTGGTCAGGTGGCTGCCCCGGCTGCTGGCCCTGGGCCTGACGGCGGGGATTCTGTGGGGACCGGTGATGGTGCCCATTCTGCGCGCCTTTGCCGATGAGGATTTCGCCCTGCGGGGTTGGGGCGAGGGCCTGAAGCTCAGCGCCGATCTGGTCGGCCTGATGACGCCCACCGCCCTGCATCCAATCTGGGGCGCGGATTGGCGGGCCGAATTGCGGGCCGTCGTCGAGGGCACGGCTCGTTTCCGGGATGTGAACACCGTCTTTTTGGGCTATGGCGCGCTGGCCCTGGCCGGGCTGGCTGCGATTACCCGGTGGCGGCGCGTCCGGGCCTGGGTCTGGAGCGCCGGGGTCTTCGCCGTGCTCAGCCTGGGCCCGCTGTTGCAAATCAACGGGCGTTTCCTCTTTCCCTTCGATAATCTACTGCGCGAGCAAAGCATCCCCCAGGATGTGACCGTTCCGCTACCCTACGCCCTGTTGCACTACCTGCCCATCATCAAAGCCAACCGCGTGCCGAACCGCTTCTCGGTTGTGCTGGGCCTGGCCCTGGCGGTCCTGGTCGGCTATGGCGCGCATTGGGTGCTTCGCAAAATCCAAAATCCAAAATCCAAAATCCAAAATTTAATTGTGGCGGGCGTACTTGTCGTCTTCGTTCTATTCGATCAACTGGCCCTGCCGCTGCCGCTGACCTCGGCCAGAGTGCCCCCGGTTTACGCGGACATCGCCGCCGAGCCGGGCGAGTTTGCCTTGCTGCAACTGCCCCTCGGCTGGCGCAATAGCTTCGGCGTGGTCGGGGCGGAGCGGACGCAACTTCAGTACTACCAGGCGGTACACCGCCGCCCGATGGTCGGCGGCAACATTTCCCGCGCCCCGGCCTTCAAGTTCGATTACTTTCAAGACATTCCTCTGTTCCGGGCTCTGACCGGCACGGAATTGCCCCTCAACGACCCGCCGGTGGAGGCGGAGACGCTGGCCCGCGCCCGGCAGCAGGCCGCGGATTTGATGGCCCTGTACAACATCCGCTACCTGGTCATCCACGAACCGATCCCGGGCCGCAAGCCCTACGAGGACACGTATGCCGCCACCCGCCAACTGGCCTTTGAACTCCTGCCCCTGGAGGCCGAACCGGCCTACGCCGGCGACGGGGTGGCTGCCTATCGCGTCCGGCAACCGCCGCTGCCGCCCACGCTGCGCCTTGATTTCGGCCACTGGACGGGCGCGCCCTATCGCGGGGAAGGTTGGGCCGCAGATGAGACCATCTTCGCCGCCAGCGCCAACTGGACCGTCGCCGCTGAGGCCAGGGTGTTCTTCCCGGTTCGCGGCCCGGGCGACCGGCGTCTTGCGCTCCAGGTGGCCCCGTTTACCTATCCTGATGCCCCGTCGCAAACGCTCAGGCTATCCCTCAACGGGCAGCCTCTCGCTGCCGCCTTTCCCTTGCAGGAGGGCTGGCAGGTGATCGAAACCACGCTGCCGGCCGGGGCGCTGCGCCAGGGCCTGAACGTGCTGGCGCTGCGCCCGGCCTACGCCGTCGCGCCGCGCGACGTGCTGCCGCCGCAGACCGCCATCGGGGCCACGGGCGCTTTGGCCCCGCTGGACATCGAGGTCAACAGCAGCGCCGACTTTGCCTTTATCACGGTCGGGTTTGGGCCGGACGCCATCGACGCCTCGGGCCACCGGCGGGGGCTGAACCTGGCTGTGCTCGGCCCGGACGACGGCCGGGTCCTTTTCCGGGGCGGCTTCGACACGGCGGCCAACAGCTTCGAGGCGGACCGCCTGGCCGAGCGTCTGGCCCGGGTTGAACCGGGCCACATTGTGGTGGTGGCTTCGCAGGGCCTGGAGGCCGCCGCCTTCCTGCACGAGCCGGCCCTGGCCGCTTTAGGCTCCATCGGGGCCGATACGAGCCGGCTTGCCCCGCCTTTTTCGATCATCGGGGTTAAAGGCGCAGGGCCGGGGACTGCCCTGCAAGTTGTGGATGGCGCCGGCAGCGCCTACCTGCGCCTGGGCCCCTCGCCGGATACGCGGTCGCTGGGGGTGGCGGTGGATTGGGTGGAGATAAGGCAGGACTAACAAAGGATGA
>JBHHXL010000312.1:0-5790 GCA_046757065.1 Anaerolineae bacterium | reverse complement strand
GCCGGGATCGCCGTGGTCGAATCGCCGGCGCGGGTGACGAACAACACCTTTGCCAACAACCAGGGCGACGGGGTCTGGTTCACCAAGGCGGAGGGCGTGGCCGTGGCCAACAACATCATCGCCGGCAACACCAGCGACGGCATCGAACGCTACCTGAACGACACGACCAGTTACACCGCCGACTACAACGACGTTTTCAACAACACCCTGCAAAATTACCGGGGCCTGGCCGCCGGGGGCAACGACCTGTCGGTTAACCCGAAGTTTGTGGCCGCCGGGCCCAACCTGGCCGAATACTACCACCTGCGGCCGACGTCGCCGGTCAGCGCGGCCGGGGCGATCAGTTGGGCCCCGGAGCACGACATCGACGGGGATTTGCGCATCGCCGGCGGGAGCGTCTCGATGGGCGCGGACGAGCTACCCGACGCGGCCCTGGCCGTCTCCAAATCCGCCGAGCCGGGGCAGTACCAGGCCGGCGCGGCGCTGACCTACACCATCCGGGTGACGAACACCGGCGGGGTGACGCTGACGACGACCATCACCGACGATCTGCCGGGCCAGGTTACGCCCAACAACCCCGTGGTCTGGGCGCTGGTCATCACCCCCTCCCAGGTGTGGACGAAACAGATCGTCGTCACCGTCAACGCCGGCTACAGCGGGACGCTGACCAACGTGGTCCGGGCTGTGGCCCCGCAGGGGGCGTCGGACGAATTCACCCACGCCGCCCAGCCAGTCCCGACCACCCCGCCCGGTTTTCCGGTCTACCTGCCCTTGATCCGGCGTTGAGGGCAACGCTCCGGTTATAGAGATAATTTTAGAGGAGGCGCAAATGATCTTCCGCAGTCCCCATCCAGAGGTGACCATCCCCGATGTGTCGCTGACCGAGTACCTGCTGGAACGCATGCAGGCCTTTGCCGGCAAACCGGCCCTGGTCGATGGCCCCAGCGGGCGCAGCTACACCTACGCCCAATTGAGCGCGGCCATCCGGCTGGCGGCGGCCAACCTGAGCCGGCGCGGTTTCGGGAAGGGGGATGTCCTGGCCATCTACAGCCCCAACCTGCCCGAGTACGCCATCGCCTTTCACGCCGTGTCGTTGCTGGGCGGGATCAACACCACGGCCAACCCGCTCTACACCGCCGAGGAGCTGGCCTTCCAGCTCAAAGACGCCGGGGCGAAATACCTGCTGACCATCCCCCCCTTCCTGGACAAAGCCCGGCAGGCCGCCGCCGAGACGGGGGTGGAGGAGGTCTTCGTCTTCGGGGAGGCGGAGGGAGCCACGCCCTTTGCCGCCCTGCTCCAGGGGACGGGCCAGCCGCCGCCGGTCGAGATCAACCCCCGGCAAGACCTGGTGGTCCTGCCCTATTCGAGCGGGACGACGGGCCTGCCCAAGGGGGTGATGCTGACCCACTACAACATCGTGGCCAATATGTGCCAGGTCGAGGGGGTGACGGACCTGACCCTGACCTCGGTCAAGGACACGGTCATGGGCATCCTGCCCTTCTTCCACATCTACGGCCTGGTCGTCATTTTGAACATGAGCCTGGCCATGGGGGCCACGATCGTCACCATGCCTCGCTTCGACCTGGAGCAATTTCTGCACCTGATCCAGGAGCACCGCGTCACGCGCGTCAACCTGGTCCCGCCGATTGTGCTGGCCCTGGCCAAGCATCCCTTAATTGACCGCTACGACTTGTCGTCCTTGGAACTGCTGACCTCCGGGGCGGCCCCCTTGGGCCAGGACCTGGCCCGGGCCTGCGCGGAGCGCCTGGGCTGCCTGGTGGTCCAGGGCTACGGCCTGACCGAAACCAGCCCGGTGACCCACATCAACCCCGACGATCCGGCCAGGTTGAAACTGGCCTCGGTCGGCCCGGCCATCCCCAACACCGAGGTCAAGATCGTGGACGTGGGGCGGGGGACGGCGCTCGGCCCGAACGAGGACGGCGAGATCTGGATTCGCGGCCCGCAGGTGATGCAGGGTTATCTGAACCAGCCGCAGGCGACGGCGGCCACGCTCGATGCCGGGGGCTGGCTGCACACGGGCGACATCGGCCACGTGGACGAGGACGGCCACCTGTACGTGGTGGACCGCCTGAAGGAGCTGATCAAATACAAGGGCTTCCAGGTCGCCCCGGCGGAGTTGGAGGCGGTGTTGCTGTCGCATCCGGCCGTCGCCGACGCCGCCGTCATCCCCAGCCCCGACGAGGAAGCGGGCGAGGTGCCGAAGGCGTTTGTCGTCCTCAAAGAGGAGGTCTCGCCCGGGGCGATTATGGCCTTCGTGGCCGAGCGGGTCGCGCCGCACAAGAAGATCCGCCGGGTGGAGGTCACGGACGAGATTCCCAAGTCCCTATCGGGCAAAATCCTGCGCCGGGTTCTGGTCGAGCGGGAGCGCAGCGGTCCATAAATCAGGCCCTACCGGACGGTCCACGGCAGTCACCTAATCCTACTCACAGATCGTTCGTGCACCCCAAAACGCAAGCTCGCTTGACATCTGCACCGTTAAGCGATATTATTCAGGTTATGAATAACTCTTATTCAGACCCGGAAAGATATTACGAACGTTGGTTGACGCCCCTGCTGCAATCGGCCGCAGACGAGCACCCGGTGATCGTCCTCACCGGGGCGCGGCAGGTTGGCAAAAGCACGTTGTTGCGCCAGGCAGAGCCGTTTCGCCACTGGCGCTATCATACGATGGACGACTTTGACACCTTGCGGCGGGCCGCCGATAATCCGCAGGGTCTATGGGCCGGGACCAATCAGGTGGTGTTCGACGAGGTGCAAAAAGCGCCACAGCTACTGCCCGCCGTCAAAAGAGCCGTGGATGAGAACCCTGGCCGGTTGCGTTTTGTTCTCTCCGGCTCGGCCAATCTGCTGCTGATGCGGCAGGTGAGTGAAAGCCTGGCCGGGCGGGCGATTTACTTTGTACTCAATCCGATCACCTTGGGCGAAGTCAAGGGGCGGCTTCCGCTCACGCTGCTATCCGAGGCGCTGGCCGGCCGCTGGCCGTCTGAAACCGACCTGGCCGAATCCCCGCCCGATCCGGTTCCGCTACTGCAAAGAGGTTTCATGCCCAGGTTGTTAACGTTGAAAACGCCGGATGCCTGGCTGCGCTGGTGGGAAGGCTACGTGGCGACCTACCTTGAGCGCGACCTGCGGCAGGTTTCACAAATCGACGGGCTGCTGGATTTCAGGCGGGTGATGGAATTGCTGGCCTTGCGGACGGGTCAATTGCTGAACCAATCAGAGTTGGCTCGTGACGCTCGCCTCTCGCAACCGACCATTCACCGCTATCTCAATCTGCTCGAAGCCACACATCTCTTTGAACGGCTGCCCGCCTATACGGTCAGTTACACCAGTCGCTTGATGAAATCGCCCAGAGCCTTCTGGACCGATCCCGGGCTGGCGGTGTTCCTATCCGGTTATTTCGATCAAGCCAGCCTCCGCAAAAGCCGGGAGTTGGGCGCTTACTTTGAGACGATGATCTTTCTCCACCTGCGAGGATTGGTCGATCTGCTTACCCCGCGCGCCCGGTTGTACTTCTGGCGCACCCGCGCCGGGGCCGAAATAGATTTCGTGGTCGAGCACGGCCGGCGTTTGCTGGCGATTGAGGTCAAGATGACCGATAACCCGGGCTATCGCCATACGGCAGCGCTGCGACAGTTCGCGCAGGAATATACGCAAGCCTCCGGGGGCATCTTGCTCCACGGCGGGGCCAACATCAGGCGCTTGGACGAGAACATTGTCGCCATCCCCTGGACAGAATTGACGGGCTAGGCAGATCCAGGCCCGCAACCGGCATTGCCACGCCTTCGAGCGGGGAGCGCAGGTGTTGAGTGGCCTTCCCCGGCCTGCTGTGCTAGACTACCGGGCTATGATTAGCCCTTCACTGCCGAGTATCGCTACGCGAAAGATGCCGGGGGGGGCAGGATGCGCCCGCCTTCCCGGCCCAAATCTGTGGTTACTGCTTGTTCTGTTCTGCCTGGCCGCCTGTAGCCCCGGCCAGCGTCCGGCGGAGCCCAACCACCCCCCGGCCTGGCGCTGGGAGCGCCTGGAAACGGGCCTGCCCCGGCAGGTGCTGGTCCCGGCCGTGGCCGTCGACCCCACCGGCGGTGCAATCTACGCCGGCCTGTACCAGCCGGCCAGCCTGGTCGTCCTTGCGCCTGAGGATCCAGCGGGCTGGCGGGCCCTCGAAGCGCCCTTCGCCGGCGCGCCCGTCTTCCACCTGAGCTTCGACCCCTCCGGCCGGCTGCTGGCGGCGACCGGGGCTGGTCTCTTCGAGCGGGGGGACGGCTCCTGGCGAAAAGTGGACCCCGCCCCTCCGGCTGAGCACACCGCCGTTTTCGCCGCTGCCGCCGCCCCCGGCCACCTCTTCGCCGCCACCGACGGCCCCGGCTTGCAGCGCCGCGACGGGGGGGGCCAATGGACGACGGTTCTATCCCAGACCGTGCTTTCGCTGGCCCTCGGTTCAAGTCCGGCCTCTGAAACCATCGTCTACGCCGGGAGCGCCGGGCAGGGCATCTTCGCCAGCCGGGACGGCGGGCGTAGCTGGCTGCCGCCCGCCTTTCCCGAAGCCTTCGTGCCCGAAGTGGCCGCCGACCCCAATAACCCGGCGGTGGCCATCGCCAGCCTGCGGGACCGCCTGGTTCTCACCCGCGATGGCGGGCAAACCTGGCGGCAACTCTCGCTGGATTGGACCGCGCAGGAAGTCGTCTCGCTGTTGTGGACGCCGGACAATCGCCTCTACGCCGGAACGGGCCGGGGCAATCTTTACCTCAGCCGCGACGACGGCCAGAGCTGGACCCTCCTGGCGCAGTCCGTCCCGGCCCAGGGCGGCCTCCTGGCCCTGGCCGAAGGGGACGGGCAGCTCGTCGCCGGGGCCTGGATCGGGGTGTACGCCAGTTCGGACGGCGGCCAGACCTGGCGTTACCTCAGCCCGGCTTTGGGCCAGCCCAATGCCTTCACCTTCCTGCCGACCGGGGCGGGTCTGCTGCTCGGCGCCCAAACCGGCCTGTTCCGCCTCCCGGCGGAGGACGGGGCGACCGCCTGGCAGCCCCTCCACACCAGGTTTCCAGGCGGCGTTTCGGCCCTGGCCCAAACCAACGACGGCCGGCTGCTGGCCGGCACGGGCCTGGGCGTTTTCCGCAGCGCCGACAACGGCCGGACCTGGGAACCCGCACCAGACCCCCACATCCGCATCCGCCAGTTGCTGGCCGTCGATGAGTGCGTCTACGCCGTGGCCGCCTTCGAGCGGGTCTATCGCAGTTGCGATGGCGGCCAGAGCTGGGCCGCCCGCTGGAGCGGCCTGGGGGTGCTGACCGAGGTCAAGACGCTGGCCGTCGCCCCGCCGCCCGCCGGCTCGACCGGGCCGACGCTGCTGGCCGGGACCGACCACGGACTCTTCCGCAGCCGCAACAGGGGGGATGAATGGCAGCAGCCGGGCCTGTCCCTTTCGGATCAAACCGTGCTGGCCATCCTGCCCCGCCCCGACGGGGCCATCCTGGCCGGGGGCACGCGCGGCCTGTTTCGCAGCACCGACGGCGGGCAGACCTTCCAGGCCGCCGGCCTGCCGGAGGTGACGGTCACCGCCCTGCTGGTCCATCCCGCGCGGCCAGAGGTCATCGTGGCCGGCACCGCCTTCCAGGGGCTGTACCTGTCCGAAGATGGCGGGCAGACCTGGCAGACCGTCGGCCCGCCGGAGATGCGGGAGATGCAGATTCAGGCCATAGCCTGGCGGGGCGAGAAGTTGCTGGTCGCCGGCCCGGACGGAGTGTGGCAAGGGGTGAAGGATGAAGG
>JBHHXL010000311.1:0-5798 GCA_046757065.1 Anaerolineae bacterium | reverse complement strand
TGTTTTCATCCGCTGTGGTGAGCCACCAGGCTCATGATAACTTCTCTGAAAATAGGAGTGCAAACCTTGGTTTGCCTGGGCAGAGCAAGCTCTGCACTCCATTTTCATCCTCGTTGTTCCTCTGAAAATAGCGGGCCGGGCTCCCACGCCCGGCGATCCGGCGGCGTGGGAACCGCCTCTGCTATTTTCATCATTGGTGGTGAGAGCCGTCAGGTTCGTGACGGCTCCCTTGAAACCTGCTTGAGTTAGGAGTCCGGAATCCCTTCCGGCCCCCTCTTTTCATGCGTAAATCATCCGCGAAGGCACACGAAGGCGTTCTAAGTTTTTTGTCCTTCATCGTGTGCCTTTCGTAGATTGGATTGTTTTGCCCAATGGGCCAGTTCTACTCTATACTTTGGTATGCCTCCGGGCAGATGTCTTCGGCATGCGTGTCGCCGGGAAGGGCCCCCTCATCAAAACCCTCAAACTGGCCGATGAGTTCAATCAGTTGGCCTTCATCTTTCAGCTTTTGCAGCTCCTGGTTAAATGCCTGGCGGAAGTCTTCGTCTTCAAAGCGGAAGGCTGCCGCGCCGAAGTTGGCCACGGTCTGGCCGTCGATCACCGGGTTGGTGAAGGGATCCGCTATTTCATAATTAGGGTCTCCCGTCACCTGGAGCAGTTTCATCAAGGTCGGTCGGGTGCCGGTCCAGACATCGATTTGGCCCGCTTGCAGGCCGGCCATCCCGGCCGGGTCATCGGGGAAGGTCGTGATTTGGTCTTCTGAGACGCCGACGGCCTTCATCATATCGATCTCCAGGTAGCCCGCTCCGGTCCCAACCCGAACGTCGGGGTTGGCGGCAATATCCTCGTAGCTGTGCAGATCGAGCGGGTTGCCCGCCTCCACCACCAGGGCTTCGCCGATGGTGTATTCGGGGTCGGCAAAGAGTACCTGCTCGCAGCGTTTGGGGTTGACGTACATACCGGCGGTGATGATGTCGAAGCGGCCCGCTTGCAGGCCGGGGATGAGCGAGCCAAATTCGGTCAGCACCCCCTCCATTTCCGGGATGCCGAGACGCTCTAAGACCGCGCGAGCCACTTCAACGGCTTCACCGGTGAGCGTGCCATCGGCCTCCTGGTAGGCATACGGATTCTCGTTGGCAAAGCCGACCTTCACCACACCGCTCTGCAGGGCCTGGTCAAAGACGCCGCCCGGTACCGGCTCGATGTCTGCCATCGCTTCTTCAGCCATTGCTCCGGCATCAATCTCTGCGTAAGCATCCGGGCAAATATCTACGGCGCGGGTATCGCCGGGCAGAGCACCTTCGTCAAAGCCTTCAAACTGGCCGATGAGTTCAATCAGTTGGCCTTCATCTTTCAGCTTTTGCAGCTCCTGGTTAAATGCCTGGCGGAAGTCTTCGTCTTCAAAGCGGAAGGCTGCCGCGCCGAAGTTGGCCACGGTCTGGCCGTCGATCACCGGGTTGGTGAAGGGATCCGCTATTTCATAATTAGGGTCTCCCGTCACCTGGAGCAGTTTCATCAAGGTCGGTCGGGTGCCGGTCCAGACATCGATTTGGCCCGCTTGCAGGCCGGCCATCCCGGCCGGGTCATCGGGGAAGGTCGTGATTTGGTCTTCTGAGACGCCGACGGCCTTCATCATATCGATCTCCAGGTAGCCCGCTCCGGTCCCAACCCGAACGTCGGGGTTGGCGGCAATATCCTCGTAGCTGTGCAGATCGAGCGGGTTGCCCGCCTCCACCACCAGGGCTTCGCCGATGGTGTATTCGGGGTCGGCAAAGAGTACCTGCTCGCAGCGTTTGGGGTTGACGTACATACCGGCGGTGATGATGTCGAAGCGGCCCGCTTGCAGGCCGGGGATGAGCGAGCCAAATTCGGTCAGCACCCCCTCCATTTCCGGGATGCCGAGACGCTCTAAGACCGCGCGAGCCACTTCAACGGCTTCACCGGAAAGGGTGCCATCGGGCTTGGCGTAGGCATAGGGATTTTCGTTGGCAAACCCAACGCGCACCACGCCTTCGCGCTTGGCCCGTTCAAAGGCGCTTTCCTGGGCCGGCTCTTTTTCAACTTCAACCTCTACCGTGACAATTTTTTCTACTTCTTTCTCGACTTCTACCACTTTCTCCACTTCGACCGTTTCAACAACGGTCACCGTCTCTCCCTCGACTTCTTTTTCAACCACCACGGTTTCAACCACGGTGATCGTTTCGGGCGTTGGGGCCGGTCCGCACTGGGCGGCCAGCAACAAAAGCAGAACGATCAGCGTCGACAACGCAAACGCAGTTTTGGATTTCATTTCCTCAGCCTCCTTAGGGTCTGACAAAGTTTGAAATGTTTCCAGCACATTTGGGCGGAAACGAACCGCCCGCTTGTTTCCTTCAGGCTTTTCCAAAAAGCAACCATGACCCCAAGATTCAAAGCTATCGCCTGGCTGAATATCAAGCTATGGAATCACTGAACATTTGGAAAGCCGGTGATCTATTGCCCGGTATCACCCCCCTTGAAGAAAAGTCCTATGATCCGATGTCGGCCCCGTTTAAATAGCGACTGGTCCGGCTTAACAACATAGACATATGGTTACGTCGCACCTGGGCCATCGTCAGCAGATCACCGGCGCGCAGGGCTTTAATGACATCCCTGATCTCGTCACGGATATAATCGACCTCCTCAATCCAATCTAAATCGGGCAAAATCTGCAACCAGACCCGGGCCGTTCGATGAAAAAGCTGATCGGATATCTGCCGCAAGGGCTCGTTGCTGATAGCCCGGTTCATTTCCTCCTGGAAGGCATTGTAGAGACGGCCTAATCCCTCTGGGTCATACTGATCGCGCATCTTCTGACACTGCTCGAGCAGCTCCTCAAGCGCCGCAATGCTGGCATTCAACAGGCGGGCCGAAGAGAACTCCCCGACGAGTTCGGCCAGTTTGAGTCGCAACGCGTAGACTTCTCTGAGATACTTGAGGTCTATTGTGGTCACGATAGTGCCCACGCCCTGTCTGGTGACCACCAGGCCCTCGAATTCGAGCCGCTGCAAAACGCGGCGGACCGTAGTCCGGCTGACCCCAAACTCGGTGGCCAGCGCGTTTTCGCTAATCATCTCTCCTGGTGGATAATGTAGAAAACAGATGCGTTCTCGTATCTTGTCATAAATGGGTTGCAATTCCGAACGGAGCTTGTTCACCGCCTTGTTACCTGACCTTTATTCAAGCATCAATGGCTGCTGCCAGGGCCAACAAACATGTTTGACTTTTAAAATAAAACAACTAAAATTCAAGTCCAATTTAAGTTTAATACAATTTAAATACAAGCAAGGCGCAAGTGTAACACAGGCTGAGGAGTCTGTCAATTTCTACCGGTACAAAGCAAGGAGGCTCAGAGGGTCTTTCAAAATTAAGGAGATGACAAATGGAGGAAGGAGACAAGCGTGCGTCAAAGAGGCGATTTACCTTTCCCGATGGGAGAGTATGAGCGAAGATTACAAGAACTTCGCCAACGAATGGCAAAACGAGACATTGAGGTCACGCTGACCACTACGCCGGAGAATATCACCTACCTGACCGGCTTCGAAAGTCCTGGCCATTGGTATTTTCAAGGGTTACTTGTTCCGCTTGAAGGCGAGCCGGTAATGGTCCCTCGCCTATCAGAAGATACCGGTGTGCAGGCTCTCAGTTGGGTCGAAATTAGTCGTCCATATCAGGATTTTGAACATCCCATGGACATCCTGCGCGACACGCTGCAAGAGTTCAACTTTCATAACAAGCGCATTGGGTTTGAAAAAAACTGCTGGTTTTTTACCGCTACCCAGCAGGAAAAGTTGTTTGCCGATTGCCCACAGGCTACTTTTGTTGACTGCTCCGGCATTATTGAAGCCGGCCGATTGATAAAATCTGACTATGAAATTGAGCTGATGCGCAAAGCGGCCCGCACGGCAGAAGCTGGCATGCGAGCCGGCATCGAGGCGGTTAGAGCCGGTGTAACCGAGCATGACGTCGCCGCCGATATTCTTTACGCTATGACAAAGGCTGGCAGTGAGTGGCCGTCCATCGTCCCTTTTGTGGCTTCGGGCGAACGGGGGGCCATTGTTCACGCTACATGGGCTGGCCGTACCATTCGGTCTGGGGATATTATTTTGCTGGAAATAGGTGGATGTTTGAAACGGTATCACGCAGCAATGATGCGCACGGGGTTTGTTGGCGAGCCGAGCAAACAGGCTAGAGAAGCGGAAAAAGTTGTTCAGGAAGCGGTCAACCTGGCGTTGGATACCATCAAACCCGGTCTTACTGCCGGTGAGGTTGATGCCGTGAGTCGCAACTTTATTGCCAAATCATCCTTTGGCGCTGTTCAAGCTTCGCGCTCTGCCTATTCTATCGGCATTGCCGTGCCGCCGGATTGGGGCGAAGGCCACATTTTAAGTTTTTATCCCAACAACCCCCACGTATTAGAGCCTAATATGACTTTTCATCTGTTACCGTGGGTACAGATTCCAGGCAAGGGCGGAGTCAGCTTCTCCGAGACCATTCGCGTGACTGAAGACGGTTGTGAAACTCTGACGAATTTCGAGCGAAAGCTATTTGTGAAATAACTGGGGAGATTAGAAATTGGGAGATTAGAGATTTCTATATAGCGATAATCTCCCTATCTCCAATCTCCGTATCTCTAAGAATGAGAAACCCAATGTCAGCGGAACGATCACCCATTACGACAACAATAGATTTTGAACAAGATGGTAAGCAACGGGACTATTTGCGGGTGCCTCACTCACGGAATAGCTCGGCCTGGGGATCGGTTTTGATTCCTATGACAGTCATTAAGAACGGGACTGGCCCAACGGTTCTCTTTATCGGTGGCAATCATGGCGGTGAATACGAAGGGCCGGTCAGCCTGATCAAGCTTAGCCGCGAGCTGAAACTCGAAAAAGTGCAAGGGCGGGTGATGATAATACCGGCCCTCAATTTGCCTGCGGTTGTGGCCGGGCAGCGGGTCTCACCGCTTGATGGTAACGATATGAATCGGGTCTTTCCGGGCGCGTGGAACGGTACCATTACGCAGGTCATCGCGCACTATGTGCATGAGGCTTTGCTTCCCCTCTGTGATGCCGTTATCGACCTGCATGCTGGGGGTTACTCCTTAAGCCTGGTCCCATTTATGAGTATGCATTATTTGGAAAATCAAACCCAATCTCAACAAACCTTTGCCGCTATGCAAGCCTTTCAAGCACCAGTCAGTTTAGTGACGGAAGAAATTAGCGGCGAGGGGCTGCTGGATTACGCCGTTGAGCGAATGGGCAAGATTTTTCTGTGCGCCGAGTTGGGCAGCGCCGGCACGCTCTCGCCCCAGGTGATCAAGATTACCGATGTTGGGGTGCGTAATCTGTTGGTTCACTTTGGCATCATCGAGGGAGAAGTTGTGACCCGCGAATCGCAAGGGTTGTCCCCCAGCCGTTTAATGGAAGTGCCGGAGCCGGAAAATTATCACATGGCGCTAGCCGATGGAATTTACGAGTCGTTTTATGAATTGGGCGCTTGGGTTGAGGCTGGCGATCCCCTTGGGCAGATTCACTTCATTGAAAATATCGCCCGGGAACCTCAACTCATCATTGCCCAGCGGTCAGGGATGTTACTCTGCACCCGGGGCCCGGGTTTTGTTGAAATTGGCGATTGCGTGGCCGTTGTGGCTCGTGACCTTGACTCCCCAGCGAATGAGAGGTCGCAAAAATAGGGTCGCGCCCCAATTTGACAAAGTCCTTGCGGGATGGTTCAGAATAGGTTGACACTTTAACAACTTCAAGCTTGCCACGAGCGGC
>JBHHXL010000310.1:0-5802 GCA_046757065.1 Anaerolineae bacterium | reverse complement strand
GGGGGGACACCCCCCACACCCCCCGGTCCTCCTAAAATGTCGGACACACCCCAGGAGGATGTTTTATGACCGATGAAGATGGAAGCCCCGCAACAAGCCGCCGCGATTTTCTGGGGCAATTGTTGATGTGGGGAGGCCTGGTTGCCGCTTATGGTGTTTTGGGTATTGAAGGGCTTCTGTTTTTATTGCCCAAACGGGTGCAACCTGCCACACGCCGGTTATTTGCCGGTAGCCTGGAGCAGTACAAAGTTGGTAGCGTACAAAGTTTTTTTGATTTGCAGGGCAGCGAAATTCTGGTCAGGCGCAGCGAAACCGGTATGAAGGCATTTAGCACCGTTTGCCCCCACCTGGGCTGCCGGGTCCACTGGGAAGCGGATAATCGCCGCTTTTTCTGCCCTTGCCATCGAGGGGTGTTTGATGAAAACGGCAACGCCATCGCCGGCCCGCCAAAAGATGCAAATCAGAATCTACCGGAAGTTCCGGTATCGGTTGATGAAGACAGCGACGTCGTTTACCTTGAGGTAAGAGATGTTTAAGCAAAGGCAGTGAATATGGAGACAACAAGTCAGGCCAAGCAGAAAAAAGGGCTTACCGGCTATCTGGGCGACTTAATCCCCATCGATTGGGAATTTATCAGGCACGCCAGCGCAGAACCCGTGCCTTATCATTTGAAAAAATGGTGGTTTTGCCTGGGCGGCACGCCCCTTTACTTGTTCATCGTCCAGGTGATTACCGGAATTGCGCTGACGTTTTATTATGTGCCTTCCCCGGAATTTGCCTACGAGAGCGTTGAAGCTATTACCCACACCATTCGATTTGGGTGGTTTATCCGTTCTATTCATAGCTGGTCGGCCAATCTAATGATAGTGGCGGTGATACTGCATCTGCTCCGCGTTTTCTTCACCGGAGCCTACCGGCATCCACGCCAGATCAACTGGCTCTTTGGTTTTGGCCTGCTGGGTATTACCCTGACCTTTGGTTTTACCGGCTACTCGTTGATTTTCGAGCAGATGAGCTATTGGGGCGCAACCGTGGCCTCAAATCTGGTTAACACCGTCCCCCTGGCGGGTTCTTACCTCAGATTCTTTATGTTGGGCGGCCCCCAGATCGGTCCCAATACCCTCACCCGATTTTACATGCTTCACATCGGTGTGTTACCTACCTTGATTATCCTCTTCCTGGGGGTTCACGTTTTCTTCATTCGGGCCCACGGCGTGAAGGAAATGCACTTTGAGGGCGAAGTGATCCCGCAGGAAAAGCGTTTCTTCAAATTCTGGCCCGACCACGTGATGACGGAGATCATCATCGGGGTGGTGTTGATGTACCTGCTGACCATCCTGGCCCTGATCTTCCCGGCAGACCTGGGTGAACCCGCCGACCCCAACCGCACGCCGGCTCACATCAGGCCGGAATGGTATTTCTTTGCCAGCTTCCGCCTGTTAAAGCTGCTCTCGTTGAGGGCCAGCGTGCTGTTGACCCTTGTTTTGGGCGCTATTGCTTTCTTGTGGCCGTTTATTGAAGAGCAACTGGTCAATCGTTTCAAAATGTCTGAAAAAGTGCCGATTATCCTGGGCATTGTTGCCTTTGGCGGGTTCTTAACGTTAACGGTTTGGGAATCACTGGCCCTTTAATCTTTCACGGAGGAACCTATGAGTTTGAACGAAAAACGCTACATCATTGCAGCGCTCTCCATTCTATTGTTGGCGGCATTGCTGCTGGTAGCTTTCCAGGAGTCGAGACAATTCCGCATCGAGGAAGGTCTGGAACCCGTGATCACCAGGAACAACAAAGGCTGTGTCGAATGTCACACCGAATCCAGCCCGGCTCTGGTGATGGAGTGGGATATATCCCGCCACGCCCAGGTTGGCGTGGGCTGTGTTGAATGTCACCAGGCCGAAAAAGACGACATCGACGCCTGGAAGCACGAAGGGGTTTACGTTTCCGCTCTGGTAACGCCCAAGGACTGCGGCAACTGCCACGCCAAAGAACTTGGGGAATTCGCCGGCAGCCATCACGCCAAAGCCGGCGAGATTCTGGCCAGTCTGGACAACGTTCTGGCCGAAAAGGTGGCCGGAACGCCCGACAACATCGCCGATGCGGTCAACGGTTGCTGGCAGTGTCATGGTAGTATTATCCGCTTCGAGCGCGACGAAGCGGGCAACATCGTCCGGACGGGAACGGAGAACAAACCGGTCATCGACCCCGATACCTGGCCGAACAGCGGCATGGGTCGTCTGAACCCTGACGGCTCCAAAGGGTCGTGCCACGCCTGCCATTCGCGCCACGCCTTCCAGGCCAAACTGTCTCGCTCGCCCGAAAATTGCGGCAAGTGCCACCTCGGCCCCGACCATCCGCAGAAGGAAATCTACGATGAATCCAAACATGGCATCGCCTTCTACGCCAACCGGGAGCGGATGGCCCTGGACCAGGACGGCGAGTGGGTGCTTGGCCGTGACTACTCCGCCGCGCCCACCTGCGCCACCTGTCACATCAGCAGTTATATGACCCCCCAGGGCACGGTTGAAGGGAATACCCACAACGTCGGCGAACGCATCAGTTGGACCCTGCGTCCGATTGTCAGCACCAAACTGAATCTGATTATCTATGAAGACGGTTACAACGAAGACTACCCTGAAGGCCGCGAACTGCCCAGCGTCGGCGATACCGTGGTCACCCTCGAAAGGGTGGTTGAAAACGAGCAGTTGGTAAGCATAGAGGTGCCGCGCAAGGTGGCTCAGGTCATCACCTGGGAACAGCGCCGTGAAAACATGAAGGGCGCTTGTCTTAACTGCCACAATAACACCTACGTTGACAACTTCTACAAGCAGTTCGATGACCTGGTCGTCCTTTACAACGAAAAATTTGCCAAACCGGCCAAGCAGTTTATGGATGAACTGACCGAGGACGGCGTTCTGAAGAAGGAAGCGCCGTTTGAACACGAAGTCCAGTGGGTCTTCTGGGAACTGTGGCATCACGAAGGTCGCCGCGCTCGACACGGGGCCAGCATGATGGGGCCGGACTACACCCACTGGCACGGCATGTACGAGGTTTCCAAGCACTTCTACCTTGAATTCTTGCCCGCCGTCATCGAAGCGGCTGAATCCCACAGCCCCGAGATGAAAGAAAAATATGAGCTTAAGGTTGCAGAGTTCCTCACCGCTGAAGAGCATCTCTGGCTTCAAGGCTTAAGCCCGGAAGAAGCTGAAGAACTCCGCAAGATGTATAAAGAACGCTACAATGAGGACTGACCGGGGGCAATAGTTTACAGGGCGCTGCTTGCCGGCAGCGCCCGTTTGTTTTCACCCCTTTTCACAGGTTATTCTGGACTCATCTGAAAAAAAGTCATTATTACCGCCAAGACGCCAAGAGCGCAAAGTTATTGAAGATAAGGCTTATGAATCAGGCTTCTTTCGGAACGTTTTCTAAACAATCTTGAGCTTGGCCTTGATTTTCTTGGCGTCCTTTGCGCCTTGGCGGTTAATTCTCAGTTTTTTCAGGAAGGTCATTCTGGATTTGCCTCGTAAGCCGCCACAGCATCGCGCAGCCGTTCAGGCACGCGCAGGGGTTGGCCGGTTTCTTTGTTGACGGTGACCGCCGTAATGTGACCGGTGGCCACCAGGGCTTCGCTGTTCTCCTTCAGAATCGCAAACTCCACGCTGAAGCTGGTGTTGCCGATCTGCCGCATCCGGGCGTGAATGTGCAGCATCTCTCCAAAATAGGCCGGGCTCTTGTACTGGCATCCGGCATCGACATAATAGGTGTCGATGCCCGCCTCCAGCAGGTCTTGCCAGGAACAACCAATTGCCTGAAAATAGGCCATCATACTTTCGTCAAAGTAGGTAAAGTACTCACCGAAAAAGACATGGCCTTGAGCATCCGTCTCGGCAAAGCGAACCTGCATAGGGTAGAAAAAGCGATACTTGAACTCGTCCATAGCGCCTATCCATCTTGAATGATTTGGGTGCAGCCTGCTGAGGTCAGGGGCGCATTATAAAGGACGAGGTTGCCACTGTCAACTCACTTTGGGTCTGTCCAAGATTTTCGGACAGACTGGGGGGCGCGGGGGGTATCCCCCCGAATCCCCCCTGGTGTGTCCAGGTTTCCGAAAATTCTGGGCGCACCCCTCACTTTGGCAAATCGCCATACTTTGATTGATAATTCAGGCCAACCTGAGTATAATTTCACGGTTGGTACCGGCTAATGAGACCGGCACTGATTTGATTCGACCGGAGCAAACACCTATGACGAACCCCACCCAGCGGCGGGTTGTGGTGGCAATGAGCGGCGGCGTGGATAGCTCGGTGGCGGCTGCACTGCTGGTCGAGCAGGGCTACGAGGTCATTGGGCTGATGCTGCGCCTGTGGGCCGAGCAGGGCGGCGCGGCCAATCGTTGCTGCACGCCCGACGCGGTGGCCGATGCCCGGCGCGTGGCAGAGAGGCTAGACATCCCCTTCTACGTCCGGGATTATAAGAACGTTTTCAAGAACACCGTTGTTGATTTCTTCATCGATGGCTACGCGCAGGGCATCACCCCTAATCCCTGCGTCGTCTGCAATCGAGAGGTCCGCTTTGGCCGCCTGCTCCGGGAAGCCCTGGCCCTGGACGCCGGCTACCTGGCCACCGGCCACTATGCCCGCCTGCGGCAAAATGAGGACGGGTCTTACGATTTGCTTAAAGGGCTTGACCCGCACAAAGATCAAAGCTACGTGCTGTACACCTTAACTCAAGAAAAGCTGGCACATAGTCTCTTCCCGGTCGGCCACTATACGAAGGAAACCATCCGGCAGATCGCCCTCAAGTGGGGCTTGCCTGTCTTTAGCAAAACAGACAGCCAGGACCTGTGTTTCCTGGGCGACGGTGACTATCGCGCTTTTCTAAGACGCCACGCGCCGCAGGTGCTCGAACCCGGCCCCATCACCGATACTTCGGGCCGGGTGATCGGCCGGCATACAGGTCTGGCCAATTACACCATTGGTCAGCGCAAGGGGCTGGGGCCGCTCAAGATCGCCGGTGTGGCTAACGGCGGCCCGCGCCCGCACTACGTGATCGCGCTGGATACAAGCCGCAACAGCCTTGTCGTCGGCCCGGCGGAGGCGTTAGGTCTCCGGGAGCTAACGGCCCGGTCGATGACCTACATCGCCGGCCAGCCGCCGGGCGGCCCCTTTCCGCTGCGGGTAACGGCCAAGATTCGTTACAAGGCCCGCGAAGCCGCCGCCTGGGTAACGCCTTTGCCGGAGGGACGATTGCGGGCCGAATTTGAAACGCCGCTGCGAGACATCACCCCCGGCCAGGCGCTGGTGCTCTTCGACGGAGATTGCGTTGTGGGCGGCGGGATTATTGAATGATCTCAACTGGGGATTGGGGATTGGAGATTGAGGATTAGGGCCTTGATTTTCAATCTCTAACGGTCGCCACAATGTCACCGTATCTACTTCTCTCGTTGCTCTTTGGCGGAATATACGGCGCGGCCTTCCACGTTTGGAAGGGCCAAAGCGCCCGCGACCTGGCCCTGTACCTGGTCGCAGGGGTTCTTGGGTTTGGCCTGGGGCAGTTGGTCGGCAACCAATTGGGCTTTAATCTCTTCCTGATCGGGCCCGTTCACGTCGTTGAAGCCACGCTGACCTCGTGGCTGGTGCTCTTTGTGACTAAGTGGCTCAAAATCTAGGGCTCTGTCAATGTTAAAATTGATGGGTCTGTAATAGCGACTTCAGCCGCTTGTTTAATTATGCGAAACTATCGAGACATGCTATAATGAGCCTGCCTTAAGCATTCCGCCAATCAGTAGCAGTAGATCCAATTTTT
>JBHHXL010000309.1:0-5812 GCA_046757065.1 Anaerolineae bacterium | reverse complement strand
GGGCCTGGCTTTGCCCTGGTTCACGGGGGCGATGCTGTTGGGCCTGCAAACGCTGTGGAAATTGCTGGGGCGTTCGTCGCAAGATCGGAACAGCATCTTAGCTTAGCAGTCTGAAATGAATTTGAACACACCCAATCGCCAATGACACGTCTTCACCGGAGGCCAACCATGCGCATTATCATCACCGGGGCCGGAGGCCAGCTCGGCCAGGCTCTCCAGCGCGCGCTGGGCACATCCGACCTCGTTCCCCTGACGCGGGCCGAGCTGGACGTTGCCGATCCGGGCGCCAGCGACCGGCTGGCCGGGTTGAAGCCCGAGGTCGTCATTCACTGCGCGGCCTGGACCGACGTCGACGGCTGCGCCCGGCAGCCGGACCGCGCCTACAAAATCAACGCCTTCGGCGCGCAAAATGTGGCCCTCGGCTGCCAGCGCGCCGGGGCAGCGCTGGTCTACATCAGCACCAACGAGGTTTTCGACGGCCAGGCGGACGAGCCTTACCACGAGCTTGCCCCCACCCATCCCCTCAACCCCTACGCCCAATCCAAGCTGGCCGGGGAGCAGATGGCGGCCCGCCTGCTGCAACGGCTGTACATCGTGCGCACGGCCTGGGTCTTCGCCAGGGGAGGCGACAACTTCCCGGCCAAAATCATCCGCGCCGCCGACGAGCGGGGCGAACTGCGGGTCGTCACCGACGAGGTAAGCAACCCCACCTACGCCCCCGACCTGGCCGGGGCCATCGCCCAACTTATCGAGACCGGGCACTACGGCATCTATCATTTTACCAACGAGGGGGCCTGTTCGCGTTACGAGTACGCTGTGGAAATCCTCAAACAAAGTGGCCGGGCCTCGATCCCGGTCCGGCCCATCACCAGCGACGCCTTCCAACGGGCCTCAACGCCGCCGCCCTACGCGCCCTTGAAAAACACGGCCGGCGCCGCCCTGGGCATCCGCCTGCGACCGTGGCCGGCGGCCCTGGCCGATTATATTTATAAAGGTTGAGAATCTACGTTCTTTGACCGACCGGTAACGGAAAAAACATCAGCTTCTATCTTTAACGAGTATATTTGCGATAAGCGTCCAGGCGCATTGAATCCGCCTGCCGCCGTAACATCTCCCGCTGGCCGGTCGAGTCGCGTTCGAGCGCCTGCCGGGTGCGGCGGGGCAGCAGGCCCGCCTCCTTGATGATCTCGGCCACCAGTTCCTCCTGGCGGTAGGCCATAACGTGCACCCCGTGCACCCCTTCGATCTCGCGCACCTGCTGGATGATCTCGATGCAGATGCGCTTGCCCTCCTCCCGCTTGCGCTCCTTGGGCGTCTTGGCCAGACGGTCCACAATCTCATCCGGAATCCAGACGCCGGGCACGCGGGTGCGCATAAACTCGGCGGCCTTCTCCGAGCGCAGCGGCCCCACGCCGACCAGGATGTAAACCCGCTCGTGGAGGCCCAGGTCTCGCACGCGCTGCATAAACTGCCGCAGGCGAGGCACATCGTAGCAATATTGGCTCTGGATGAAATCGGCCCCGGCCTCGATCTTTTTGGCCAGGCGCTGCGGGCGCCAATCGAAGGGGGGGACAAAGGGGTTGGCCGCCGCCCCCAGAAAGAGGCGCGGCGGCGTGCTCAGCTTGCGCCCGCTCAGAAAGACGCCCTGATCGCGCATCATGCGGGCTACGCGCAGCAATTGAATCGAATCCAGATCGAAGACCCGCTTAGCCTGCGGTTGATCGCCCACCGAAACATCGTCGCCGGTCAGGCACAGGACGTTCTTAACGCCCATCGCCGCTGCCCCCAGCAAATCGCCCTGAATACCGATCCGGTTGCGGTCCCGGCAACTGACCTGCAACACCGCCTCGTAGCCGGCCCGGGTCAGCAGGGCGCAGCAGCCCATACTGCTCATATGGCAGTTGGCCCCGGAGCCGTCAGTGGCGTTGATGGCGTCGCACACCTCGGCCAGGACCAGGGCGTTCTTGTAAACATCGTCCGGGTCAGCGCTGTCGGGCGCGTTAAGCTCGGCGGTGACGGCAAAGCGCCCGGAGCGCAGCACTCGCTCCAAGCGGCTGCCGGCTCGCATCGGTCGTTGGGTGGAAAGACCTGCCTCGCTCACAAACTCCTCCTCAAGCCCTTTCGCTCTGCGCAGCCAACGCCCAACCGGGCGGGGTCTCCTGATCCAGGCCCTCGGCGAAGTTAATCCAGGCCGCCGTTCCCTGCAGAGCGCGGTTGACGGGCGGCTGCAAGATTTGCATCTCGTTGGCATAGGCCCGCATTTGCTGGCTGCGCTCCCAGGCCTGGACCCAGACGCAGGGCAGCTCGGGGATTACTTCGCAGTGGCCGTTGGCCCGCACCCCACCGCAAGGGCCGTTGCGCAGGTTCTTGGGGCAGGTCATCGGGCAGGTCATGCCGGTGCTGTGCAGGATGCACTGGCCGCACATCTGGCAGTTGAAGACCCAGCCCTTGCCGATTTCCTCCCCCCGGACCAGCAGCCGTTCGAGCCGATTCGGGCCGATCCGTTTCAGCCGGGGATAAAGCTGGACAAACATCCCTTTAGAGACATTGTATAACTTTTCCAGAAACTGGGGATGGTCCTTCAACCATTCGCTGCCCGGCGCGCGCCGGGCCTCTTTCAGGTGTGCGGTCATTTGTTTTCTCCGTTGCTCAGGCAACCTGGCATGAGCGTGAATATACTTCAAGGCTGGCAGGTGAGCAAGTTTCCAACGGGAGCGCTTGCGCCCAAAGATTTACAGCCGCGCCATCAAATCCGCCAACCCATCCGCGCTGAAATCGGGGGATTGGCAGTATGGGAATGGCGCGTAAGATTTCCAGGTCTGCCGGGGTAAGTGATGTTGCATTCATCGTAAATTCTCCCTTCTCTGGCAGGGTCATTATAGCGATGTCTGGGGATCGCCAAAATCGGGCGGCCAGGACGGTGGCCTCCAGAATAGTACATCGTTCAATTGATTGCTGTAAAGGTTGTCAAACTTCGGGGAACCGGCAAGGCTGATGCGAGAGGAGGGCGGCTAATCGGCCTCGTCCTGTGGGGGGGCCTCTTCATAGCCAGGACAGCGTATTACGGGCAGTTGCGGATATTTTCTAAAGCGGGGATCGGTTTTGGCCAGAGCGCACATTATAAAGTGGCTGCCCTTGGCGCTGGTGATGACTTTAACGTGTTTGCAAGTGGCGCACAGGCCGACCATTGGCGAGATTTTCATTACAGCTCAGGCAGGCTCCAGGTAAATGACCATCCGAATTTCGTTGCGGCCCGGCGCTGTGCTGATCTCCACCTTATCAACCAACTGCTCGATCAAATACAGCCCCCACCCCCGATTGTCGGGGCGATGGCTCCGTTTGGGTGGAGGCGTGGGTATCGGCGCTTGCCCGCTATCTCTGACCCGGACGCAGAGGCGGTCTTCGTAAATGGTCATCTTAACAACAACCGCCAGGTTAGCGTCGGAGTTATTGCCATGCTCAATGGCGTTGGTGCAAGCCTCGGCCACGGCCATCTTCAAATCATCGACGCGATCCCTGGCAAAACCCATTTTCTGAGCGATGATCACCGCCGAAGCCATGACGATTTCTTCGTAGCCGAGTTCGCTGGGAATAGAAACCTCAACCGTTCGATTGGCCGTTCCGGCCATCAGACCATCACCGTTCGTCCAGGTAACTACTGCCATAACCCTAATCCACCATTAACTACATATCAAACTCGTAGCCAGTATAACATGCCCCCCGCCCGGCAACAACAGTCTGATAGTCCTGGCAGGCCGGAGAAGGCATTCGATGAATCGGGCAAACCCTTAGAGTTGTTCCCTTTTAAGCAATGGCAAGTGACCGGCACTTGAACATTCGTTAAAGAGGCTCTTTTTCTTCATAATGAGGCTGGAAACGTTCCCAAAAGTGCCGGTCACTTCAACGCCGTTTGTTCGGGAACAACTCTCTTGACCAAACGTTGACAGTATAGCACGAGAATTACCCGTAGACAATCCCCATTTTTCGTCCGATCACTCATTGAAGAGGGCGTTTTTTTCCTCATCCCAACATTCGCAGGCCGTTTTCACCAAATCCCCTTTGATGATCTGGCCGTCATACTGGCCCGCCCCGGCCTTGACCCGCCAACCGCCAAGCTCCAGCGGCAGCGGGCCACCAGCGGCGATCCACTCGCCGTTGTAGCGCCGGGCGAAGTGGAGATGGCTGGAGTTGGCGATCCCCCCCTCGCAGGAGGCATACCCCAGCGGCGAACCGGCCGGCAGCCGTCCCCCAACCTGCACCCGGTCCTCATCGATGGCCACGTGCAGGTACAGCAACACCCACCCGGTCTGTACCAGACCATCGTTGTCCAGGTCGAGCAATATCTGCCCGTTCTCGGCGAAAATGACCGTGCCGGCCGCGGCGGTGGTTAGATATTCGCGGGAATAGAAGCAACTGCCCAACACGTCCGGCGGGCCAAAATCGACGGCGGCCCAGGCGCTGCCGCTGCCAAAAGCGGCGTGCGGCCCCCCGGTGTAGTAGAAAGTCTGGCCGGCCTCCCAGGGTAACTGCAACGAGGGTTGCCGCAAATCGACGGGCACAACCGGCTCTACCGCCAGGGCGAACGGATCGCCAAAGAGGCGACGATAGACCCGGTTGAACTCACCGGCGCTTACCTGCGCCTGCCAGGTTTCCCAATCGGCGTTGAGGGCCAGGAAATGTTGAACGGCGACGGTCCCGGCGTTCAACCCCCAGGGCACGATGACTCGCTTCCGGTCGCGCAAGGTCAGGGCTAAAGTGCCGTTTTGCTTGTAAACGTAATAGCCCTCGTTTAGCTGGTCGGCGGCCCAGGCCAACTGCCGGTGCAAACTCCCGCCAACGGGGTTGCCCGGCCCCAGCGGGGCGCTCAGGCGCTCCGCCGGCGGCGCTGGATCATCGACCCACCCGCCGTAGAACTCAAGCAAAGCCAGGAGCAGGCGCGGGCCCACGCTATATTGGCGGGCAATGCTTTCAATGATCTCGGCGCTGGACCGCGTTTGGCCGTTGACAGGCTCGCGATAACCGGCCAGGTAGCCCTCCCGCTCCGCAAGAAAGGCAGCGACGTCGAAGGTCGTGTAAGCCGGTCCGTAGACAACCTCGCTGTCCGGCAAAAGCGGGGTCGCCGGCGCTGCCAGTTCGGTGAACACGGGAATGCGCAACGTTTGCCCGATTTGAATGATGGCCGATTCGTCGGCCAGATCGTTCTCTTCCAGCAGGGTGTCCAGGTCAACCCCGTAGCGCAGGGCCAGGTAGCCGAGCGTTTCGCCGGGCCTGACGAGGTGATAATCAACCGGTGGGCCTTCGGGCGTAGGGATGGGCAGGGGCGGCGTATGCGGGGTCGGGGAGGGCACAGGCGTTGGCGAAGGGGTGGGCGTCGAGGTTGCCGGCGGAGTCGTTGGGGTAGGGGTGACCCCCGCCACCGCCGGACCGCCCACGGTCGGCGCGGGGGTGGCGGTCGGCGTTTCGATAGCAAGGGGCGGCTCTTCCGGCGTCGGAGAATCGACAACCGCCCCGGTCGATGTCACCCCCTCCTGGCAGGAGGACAGGGCTGCTACAAGGATCGCGGCAGACAGCCACAACCGGCTTCCAGGCAACACGGCGCACCCCATTCCCGATGAGTTGATTAAGCAACCGATTCAAACTTGGACAATTTGGCCAGGGCTGAACCTTTAACACCGACCAAGGACGAAGGCCCCCAGCCTCGGCACTGAACCGATCTTTCGTCTTTGGTCCTTGGGCCTTCGTCGGCGGGGTAAAGCGACGGGCTTCGCCAGCTTGGACAACGTTTAATGGATTCATCCATAAGCCGGCGGCC
>JBHHXL010000308.1:0-5905 GCA_046757065.1 Anaerolineae bacterium | reverse complement strand
GGTCCTGGCCGACCCACTCCGTCGATTTCGGAGGTATATCGGCATTACCGATTTAATCCCTTAACTTTCATCTGGACTTTGGCCATTTTGAGGAGTGAGCATCCCTAGATGCGAGCGGGACCACGAGATACGGCACGTGGGCGTGCCTCATTCCTCAAGGTATAGTGGGGATCAGAAAATGGCCAAAGTCCAGTTTCATTAGCCCTTACCGGTCGCAAAGGGCTGAAGCCCTCAATAGAGCAGGTGTCTAATCCCTGAGCGGTTTTAGACGAGGAGCAGCCCTATGAGAATTCGTCCAGGCAAAGGATTAACCTTTGACGATGTGTTGCTGGTGCCCAGGTGCTCGCCGGTCGCTTCCCGGCAAGTGGCCGGGATTCGGGACAGCGGCCGGACCGTGCCGGTCATCGCCGATGGCGGCATACGGGCCTCGGGCGATCTGGTCAAGGCGCTGGCCGCCGGCGCGGCCACGGTGATGATCGGCAGCCTGTTTGCCGGCTGCCAGGAGTCGCCGGGGGCGACCGTCCTGCGCGGGGGCCGCAAGTATAAGGTGGTGCGGGGGATGGCCTCGCTGGGGGCGGCGATGGGCCGCCAGGCCGTGGAGGGAGAGGAAAGCGAAAGCGCCGAAAGCCAGGCCGATTGGGACAAGGTCGTTCCGGAAGGAGTCGAAGCCGTCGTGCCCTATCGAGGTCGCGTTGAAGAGATGCTGCACCAACTGGTGGGCGGCCTGCGCTCCGGCCTGAGCTACGGCGGCGCGCGCACGATCGAAGCCTTGCAGGCCAACGCCGAGTTCATCGAGATCACCCCGGCGGGCGCGCGCGAAAGCGGGCCGCACGACGTGGATCGGGTGTGAGGCCCGATTCTAAGGGGAGCAACATCTTGAGCGAACACTCGTTATCAGAAATTTGCCCCATCTGCAATCAAAACTCGCTGGCCGGCAGCGAAGGTCGTTATGAATGTCCGCAATGCGGTTTGAAGATCAAGCAGCCGCCGCTACTGGGCTTTCTGCGCAAGGAACGCTACAAGGTCGTGGACCTGGGTGATGACTACCCCCTTGCCCGCGCTGCCCTCCAGGGAAAAACGTTCTCGGAGCCGGAATTGGGGATGTTGCGCCAGCACATCTACACCGATGATGAGTTGGCCGCTTTTGCCGGGGGTGATCTCACGGCTCTTCGCCCGGCGGAGGGAACCCTGGCCCAGGTCATTGTGCGCCAGCTACGAGAGACGTGCTACATCCAGATCAATGACCTGCGGCGGGCGCTTGGCCCGGCGCTGGAGGCGGGTGCTGCCTATCGACCGGCCGCCATCGTGTCGCGGTCCGGTTTTCGCTGGCAGGATCGGGGCAATTTGTTTGTGACCGAGCAGCGGCTGGTCTTTCCCAGCAATACCTTTACCTTCATTCGGATGGATCGAAAGTTAACCGGCGTCAGGGCTTTCAAAGACGCCATCGCGGTGCAGCGCAAGGGGGAGGACCAGGCCACCTACTTCGTGGGGTGCGCGCCGCATCAGGCCGCGCTGGCTGCGGCCTACGTGCAGGGGAAGTTGCCCCAATTCCGGCGGTAGGCGATCCGGGGGCCTGGCCTTCACATCAGGTAAAGCAGCAATCCACTCAGCGTAACCACACTGGCCAACGTCGAAACCAGGACGATGCTGCTCACAGTTTCGGCGTCGCTATTGAATTCAACCGCCAGGACGATGGAGATCACCGCCGTGGGCATGCTCGCTTCGATGATTACCGTCTGGCGCGTAACCCCGATCAATCCCATCAAGGATGTCAGGGGGATGGCCAGCAGGATACTGCCAACGAGGCGCAGGGAGGCGGCGGCCAAAATCACCGTCAGGTTGCCCCGCAGTGACGTTCGCGAGAGTTGGATGCCCAGGAGCAACAGCAGCAGCGGGATGGCCGCCCGGCCCAACAAGTCGGTGACCCGCAAGACCGGCTCCGGCATTGGCAGCCAGCCCTGGTTGACGACCAGGCCCAGCAGGGTGGCATAGGGCAGGGGCGTGCGAAACACGTTCAGGGCCGATTGGCGGATCGAGGCGTTGCCGCGTGAGGCCAGAAAGACGCCTATGGTGTTGGCGAAGACGGCGGCCACCGAGAAGAAGATCAGGGCCCGTTCCAAACCGGCCCGGCCAAAGGCGAACTCGTTGAGCGGCAGGCCGTAGTTGCCGGCGTTGACCAGAGCGATAGATAGGACAAAGGCGCTGGCCGTCCGCCGGTCCAACCTCAAGAGGCGGCTGGCGATCCAGCCCAGGGCGGTGATTGCTGCCAGGGAGGCCGTGGCAAAGGTGGTGATCTGGCCGATCTCGTTGGCTTGCAAAGACGAGCCGGCCAGGCCGGCGAACACCAGGGACGGCGAAAAAAAGTAGAGGGTCAGGCGAGAGATGGTGCGGGTGTCTATGGTGAAGAGGCGGTCGGCCAGGAAGCCCAGGCCGGCCACGGTCAGGATGGGGGCGATGATGGTGAAAAAGATGGAGGGGAGTGAGGTCATAGCCCTAATCGAATTCGTCCGCCTCCTCGTCCTCGAATTCGATGTCCTCAAGCGGGTAGAGCGACAGGTCTAACAATTCGTCGCCGAAGGGGTTGATCGCTTCCAAAGCCTCCTGGGCGACCGCCCGCAAGACCCGATCGTCGCCCTCAACCAGATCGAGCAGGGCTTGCCTGGCCCGGCTGCCGCCAATGCTGCCCAGCGACCAGATGGCCGCGCTCCGGATCTCGTAGTCGCCCTCGGTCTCGATCAGGACCAGCAAGGCCGGAATGGCCTCGGCGGCCTCCAGTTCGCCACAGGCGCGGGCCGCCTCGAACCGCATTTCGGGGTTGTCGCTCTCCAACTCCCGGAGTAGGGTTGGCACCCAAACCCGGTCGGCGCTGTGCCCCATGGCAAAGACGGCGCTGACCCGCATTTTGGGGTGCTCGTCGAAGTAGGCGGCTTCGATAACCTGGCGGATGCCGGTTTCTCCAGAGTAGGCCACGGCTTCCACGGCCCGGCGCCGCACCTCCAGGTCCTCCGCCGGTTTGCGGATGGCTTCAAGCAAAGATTGCTCGGCCAGCAGGGCCGGCGCCCCGTCGATTTCCTCCAGCTCGCCCAGCAACACAAACTGGCCCAGGGCCGTAGCGGCGGCGGCCCGAACCGCCACGTCGGGGTCGGTTTGCAGGAGATGGACCAGTAAGCCCACCAGCGCAGGGTCTTCCTCCTCCCACAACCCCTCGATGGCTGCCTGGCGCACGCCCGCCTCTTCGTCGGCCAGGCCGAGCAGGAAGATCGGCGTAAAGTTGACCTCAAGGTTGGTTTCGGTCATCTCAACCAGGCGCTGCATTACCTTTCGCCGGCGCGGGGCCGGAACCCTGGCCCAGGTTTGCTTGAAGGTGTCCAACCGCTGGGGCTGCATCATCGACAGCGTGTAGAGGTGGGTGACTCGCACCGGCTCATCCGCTAACAGATGGCGCAGGGCGGCGTTAAACATGTCGTTCATCGCTTACTGCCAGAAAAATGATCTCCATTCGCTGTCCGGGCTTAACGGCTCGCTGACCGTTTGCCCGTTTTCGTCCCGGCTGACCCGCTCGACGAAAACGTGCCATTCGTAGCGGCGACCGGTGCTCTGGTCAGCCAGGCCCCAATACAGCTCCGGTGGCACGATCCAGAAGGATTCTTTGATATTGGTTCCGCCGAAGGCCGGTTGGCCGCCTTGTTGCCAGACCAGCCGGACCGCGTACCAGTCATCCGGGCCGAGCGGGCCGGCGCTTTCCCAGGAGAGCATCAGCTCCTGCTCCTGGCCGAAGATGGTTTCGTCGTCCGGGCCGAGCAGGCCAATTTGGGCAAATGGCGGCGTCGGCGTGGGCGTAACCGTGGGGGTATCGGTCGGTAGCACGGGCCCGGCGGTGGCCGTTGGCGTCAGCGTCGGGGTGACTGTGACCGTCGGTGTGCGCGTGGCCGTGCTGGTGGCTGTGGCGGTGCCAGTCGGTGTTGCCGTCGCTTCGCGGGTGGGCGGCGGTGTCAGCGTCGGGGTGGCGGTCGGGGTGGCGGTGGCCGTGGCCGTCGGTGGGGCCAGGAGCCGGGCCGCTTGCTCGACCCCCCGGCGCAGGCCGGAGCCCCATTGCAATGCGCCCCAGGTCAGGGCAACGAGGACCGCCAATCCGGCGCTGACGGTAAAAAAGGGAAAGGGGGCCGCTTCCAGCGTCGCCCCGCAGTGGGGGCAGGTGTGTAACTCGCGAGCGGCCCGCCGCCGGCAGCGCCGGCAGCGAATCTTGCCGAACCGTTTTGGCCTGCCGCGTTCATGCCCGCAGTTGGGGCATAGCTGCCAGTCAGGATCAACCGGGTGGTGGCAATGAGGGCAGGCGTTCAACGACATCAGAACAGATCAGCGAAATCTGGAATCCGGATCGGATCGACGACATCGTAGTAGCTGATAACCAGCATCAGCGTTACCAGAACGGCCAGACCAATGAAGTGAATGGCTCCCTCTTTTTCGGGGTCAATGCGTTTGCCGCGTAGGGCTTCGATGAAGATGAAGAAAATGCGACCCCCATCCAGGGCCGGCAGGGGCAATAAATTGGTCACGGCCAGGGCGGTGCTGAGCATAGCCGTGATCCAAAGCACGGGATACCACCAGCGCAAGTTGACCGAGGCGGTCACCGCCTGCCCGGTGAGCTGGTAAATACCCACCGGCCCGGTTGGGCGAGCGGCTTCGGCGGGGATGATGTTTTGGATGATGGCGATGGGCACGTAGAAGGTAAAGCCCACGATTTGCGCCGTTTCCGCCAGGCCCCGCGCCAGGGATTCGCCGAACGGATAATAGACGATCTCATTTTCGACCTGATGGCTCAAAATCACGCCCATCGCGCCCTGGCCTTCGGGGGGGTTGACGCGGGGGACCAGAGAAACGGTCAGCACCGCTTCGCCGCGCGCGATCTTCAACGTAACTTCGCTGCCCCTGGCCCGGTCGATATAATCGGGCAGGTCGCCGGGGAAGCGGAGGGTCACGTCATCCACGGCTAGGACGATGTCGCCGGACTGCAACCCGGCGGCTTCCGCCGGTGAGCCGGGCGCGACCTCATCGATGATGACGCTGACCAGAGGCAATTCCTCGCCGGCGGCGTTGATGCCGGTGACCGGCTCGGGCACGCCAACCATAAAGGTTAAACTAAAGACGATGGCCGCCAGAACCAGGTTCATCCCGGCCCCGGCGACCAGCACCGCCAGCCGGATGCGCTTGCTCTTGCTGGCGAAACTGCCCGGCGCTTGCGGGTCTTCTTCCCCCAACATCTTGACGAAACCGCCGAACGGAATCCAGTTAACCGTGTACTCGGTTGGGCGCTCCAGGGCCTCAATCGTGACCGCCGTCTCGCTTTGACCTGGGGCCGCTTGCGCCGGTTGCGGGTCGGAGGTCTGGTTTTTGCCGTTCTTGCCCTCGCCTTTATCCTGGGAAACCGATTTGATGTGGGTTACTTCCAGATTGCCGTCGGCCCTCGGCGCAGTTTTGACCACGACTTCGGAGCCGGCGTGGATATTGCGCGGCACCGTCGTGTTGCGCCCGATGATATATTGCCGGCCATCGAGGGTTACGTTGCCCTCATCCTGCCAGAATTTCCAGGCGCGGGGCGGGTAGCCGAAGCCAAATTCCTCGACCACGATGCCGGCCCGCTTGGCGACGATAAAGTGTCCCAATTCGTGAACGAATATCAGTAAACTTAAAATCAGAATAAAGGCAATAACCGTAATCATATAAGTCCTCGATTCGCTAACGGTTAGCGACGGCCTCGCAAAACCTACGTCTAGCATTATACCTGCCCTAAACACGGATGCCAAACCGAACCTGCATAGTGTGCCCTATGCCTTCGGCAGCGCAGGGCGGCAAGGAAAGGCGTTTGACTTGGCTCTGCTGGCAGGCTATACTTTTGGCGCAGTTA
>JBHHXL010000307.1:0-5911 GCA_046757065.1 Anaerolineae bacterium | reverse complement strand
CCCTGTCAGAGAATTCCCTGACAAGCTTTTCGTTTTTTCCCCACAAAGTCTCCAAAAATAGCGGGATTCTCCCGCTACAAATCACCTGTGAAATATCGTACAATACAATTGCTTCCGAGCCTGGCTCTCTACGGGCGTTGTTGCCTACGAGAGCAGGACACCACTCCGTATGTTGGGGTCGGGCGGCGGGGAAACCCAGCCGCCTTCCGACGTCCAGCCGGACAATGGACTGACTTGAAAAGGAAGCAACGCCCGTGGCAAACGCGGGGTTGCTTCCTTTAATTTTTTTGGAGGAGTCCCCATGAAACCAACAGAACCTGCGCTTTGCGTCGTTCCCAAAAGGAGGTTCCGTCATGTCTAATGTTCTTGAGCAGGAAAATGTCCTGGTGCGGATGCAGGCCGAAATTGAAAAGGCCCTGCAAAAGCCGGAGGACCAACGGCGCTGGGTGATGGTCATCGACACCCGCAAGTGCGTCGGCTGCCACGCCTGCACGGTAAGCTGCGTGGCCGAAAACAAGCTGCCGCCCGGCGTGGTCTATCGCCCGGTGCTGGAATATGAGTTTGGCACCTTCCCCAACGTGGGCAAACGCCTTATGCCCCGGCCCTGCATGCAGTGCAGCCATCCGCCTTGCGTGTCAGTCTGCCCGGTCAACGCCACCTGGAAACGGGACGATGGGATTGTGGCCATTGATTACGAAGAGTGCATCGGCTGCCGCTACTGCATCACCGCCTGTCCTTACTCGGCCCGCACCTTTGACACCGGCCACACCTACACCGAGAGCACCCCGGAACAGATGGGCTACGAAATGGCCCCCTCGTTTGAGTACGGCCAGGAATGGCCCCGCGATGAAGGCTCGCCGGTGGAGAACGTGCGCAAGTGTCACTTCTGCCTGCACCGCTTAAATGCCGGAGAACTGCCGGCCTGTGTCACCACCTGCATCGGTATGGCCAACTACTTCGGCGATGCCAATGACCCGAACAACCTGGTATCCGAGCTAATCGCCTCTCCCAACATCATCCGGCTCAAAGAAGAGTTGGGCACCGAACCCAACGTCTATTATCTGGTTTAACCAGCGAGGAGTGTGAAAAATGAGCAGAACACTACAACGACTGGCCTGGGCCATTGCCATCATCGGCTTCCTGGTCGGGTTGGTTGGTCTATACCAACTCCTGACCGTAGGGCACCGGGGCGCGAATTACGGCAGCTACGTCCCCTGGGGGCTGTGGGTAGCGGCCTACATTTACTTCATCGGTTTGAGCGCCGGGGCCTTTTTACTGTCGGCCCTGGTTTACGTCTTTCGGATTGAGTTGCTTAAGCCAATCGGCAAGCTGGCCCTCTTTACGGCTCTGGTCACCCTGGTGGCAGCCATGTTCTCCATCTGGCTTGACCTGGGTCACCCCTCCCGCGCCTGGCGCTTGATCTTCAAAACCAACTTCGGCTCGATGATGGGCTGGATGGCCTGGCTCTATTCAGCCTACTTTGCGCTGTTGCTGATCGAGCTGTGGTTTGCGATGCGGGCCGATCTGGTCGCCTGCGCCGGCGAACCCGGTTTGAAAGGCAAACTGTGCAACTTTTTAACCTTTGGCCGCAAGGATGCCTCTACCGCAGCCGTAGCCAAAGATATGAACACCCTCCGGGTCCTGGGGACCATCGGCGTGCCGCTGGCCGTGGCTTTCCACGGAGGTGTGGGAGCTCTGTTCGGCGTGGTCGGCGCTCGCCCCTTCTGGAACAGCGGGCTGACCCCCATTACCTTCCTGATCGGCGCGCTGGCCTCCGGCGGGGCCTTGCTAGCCTTTATCTCCGTCATTTGGGGGCCGGACCGGGGCAGCGAGTCTCACCGCAAGCTGGTCACTTTTCTGGGCCAGATCGTGCTGGGCCTGCTGCTGTTTGATTTGCTGCTGGAATGGGCCGAATACTCGACCAGCCTGTACGCGGCCATCCCGACCCACGCCCAAAGCCTGCAACTGGTCCTCTTCGGCCAGTACTGGTGGGTTTTCTGGTTCGTTCACCTGTTGCTCGGCTCGGTGATCCCCATCCTGCTCCTGGTCTTTGCCCGCAAGAACGTGGCCGCCGTGGCCACCGCCGGGGCGCTGATCGCCGTGACCTTCCTCAGCGTCCGCTTGAACATCGTCATCCCCGGTCTGGCCGTCGAAGAGCTGGAAGGTTTGAAAAACGCCTTCTCCGGCCCCGGCCTGAACTTCGATTACTTCCCCAGCTCGATGGAATGGCTCTACTTCGTCTGGACCGTTTCCCTGGCCGGGTTGCTCTTCCTGGTGGGCTATAACTTGTTGCCATTAGTCACTCAGCCAAAGGAGGTGACGTAACTATGACTGCCAAAACAAAAACATCCGAGGTTAAATCTAACCACGGCACGCTTTTAGATGACAACCTCTCTCGCCGTGATTTTCTAAAAACCAGCGCCTTTGTGGGCGGCACGGTAGCCATGGCCGGAGGTCTGCCCTGGGCGATGAGGCAGGTCAGCGCCGACAACGGCGCGGCGGCGACGTCCGCCTCCAGCGCCGGCTACCCTTTGAGCCAGGCTGAAAATGTGATTTACAGCGTCTGCCTGAACTGTCACACCGCCTGCACCATCAAGGCCAAGATCCAGGATGGGATGGTGGTCAAGGTCGATGGCAACCCCTACAGCCCGATGAACCTCCTCCCCCACCTGCCCGAGGAAACGCCCCTGGCCGCGGCGGCCAAAATAGACGGCAAGCTCTGCCCCAAAGGGCAATCGAGCGTGCAAATCCTGTACGACCCGTACCGGCTGCGCCGGGTGCTCAAGCGCGTCGGGCCGCGCGGCAGTGGCCGGTGGCAGGCCATCGATTTCAACCAGGCCGTTGATGAAATCGTCAACGGCGGGAACCTCTTTGGCGAAGGGAACGTGCCCGGCCTGAAAGACATCTACAAACTGCGCGACCCCGACCTGTCCAAGGAGCTGGCCGCCGATGCCAGCGCCGTGGCCAAAGGCGAGATGACCGTGGACGAGTTCAAGTCCAGGCACAGCGCCCATCTAGACCTGCTCATCGACCCCGACCATCCCGACCTCGGCCCGGTCAACAACCAGTTCGTCTTCCTGGGCGGTCGTATGGAGCACGGGCGCAAGGAGTTAGGCAAGCGCTTCACTTACGATGGTTTTGGCTCGGTCAACTTCTACCTGCACACCACCATCTGCGAGCAGAGTCACCACATCGCCTACGCCGAGATGAGCCGCAACCTGGCCAAAGGCAAGGGCAAAACTCATATGAAGCCGGATTTCCTATCCAGCGAGTTCGTCATCTTCTTCGGCACGGGCGCCTTTGAGGCCAACTTCGGCCCGACGGCGATGGCCGAACTGGTGACCGATTCCCTGGTCCGCCACAACTTCAAGGTCGCTGTGGTCGATCCCCGCTTCAGCAAGACGGCGGCCAAGGCCTGGAAGTGGGTGCCGCTCAAGCCGGGCACGGATGCGGCCCTGGCCCTGGGTATGATCCGCTGGATCATCGACAACGAGCGCTACGACAAGGCTTACCTGGAAACGCCCAGCAACGCCGCCGCCAAAGAAAAGGGCGAATTAACCTCGACCGACGCCACCCACCTGGTCCGCCTGGATGAGATGGTCTTCCTGACCCCCGAAGAGGCCGGCCTGGAGCGCCCCGTCGACGATGACGGCAACCCGGAGAAGCACGTCTTCGTGGTGATGACCGAAGACGGCCCGGCCCTGCACACCGAAGCCCCAACCGGTCTACTGGCAGGGGAATTCACGATCAACGGTGTCAAGGTCAAGCCGGTCTTCCAGCTCCTCAAAGAGCGAGCTCAGGAGAAGACCCTGAGCGAGTACGCCATGATTTGCGGCATCAAAGAAGAAGACATCGTCGCCCTGGCCGACGAGTTCACCAGCCACGGCAAAAAGGCCGCCGCCGAAATCTATCGCGGGCCGGTGCAGCACACCAACGGCTACTACAACGCCCAGGCCGTCATCACCCTCAACGTGCTGCTGGGCAACGTCAACCACCGCGGCGGTTTGACCACCGGCGGCAGCCACTGGCACGAAGATGGCTCCAAAGAGGGGCAGCCGTTCCCCAAGAGCGTGGTCATCAACGCCCCCGGCGGCCTGAAGAAGTTCGGCCTCCACGTCAACCGGGAAAAGGAAACCTACGAAAAGAGCACCCTGTTCAACGGCTATCCGGCCCAACGCCCCTGGTATCCCTTCACCTCCGAGCTGTACCAGAACGTCATCCCCAGCGCGGCAGCCGGCTATCCCTACCCCATCAAGGCCCTGTTCATTAACAAGGGCACGCCGGTCCTGGCCACGCCCGCCGGGCACAAGCAAATCGATATGCTGCGCGACCCGCAGGTGATCCCTCTGGTCCTCGCCTGCGATGTGGTCATCGGCGAGACATCGATGTACGCCGACTACATCATCCCCGACCTGACCTATATGGAACGCTGGGGCATCCCCCACATCACCCCGGCCATCCTGACCGCGGTTAGCAAGGTGCGGCAGCCGGCTGCGCCGCCGATGACCGAGCTCGTGACCGTGGATGGCGAGGAGATGCCCATCAGTATGGACTCCTTCCTGATAGCGGTCGGCAAAAAGCTGGACCTGGCCGGTTTCGGCAAAGATGCTCTGGGCCAGGGCTTCAACTTCGACCGCCCGGAGCAATACTACCTGGCGATGGCGGCAAACCTGGCTTTCGGCGACAAAAACGGGGAAGATACGCTGCCCGCCGCCGATGAGGAGGAAATGCGCCTCTTCCGCGAAGCGCGTCGCCACCTGCCCAAAGCCGTCTTCGACGAAGAGGTCTGGAAGCGAGCCGTTCCGGCCGAGTTGTGGCCCAGCGTGGTCTACTTCCTTAACCGGGGCGGGCGCTACCTGCCGGCCAGCAAGGCTTACAAGGGAGACTGGATCGCCAAGCAATGGAAGGATAGCTGGCACCTGTACGTCGAGCGGGTGGCCAAGGGCAAGAACAGTATGAGCGGCGAGCGCTTCGACGGCCTGCCTCACTATGAACCGATCACGGACGTGGCCGGCAACGAAATCAAAGATGACGGCTTCGACCTGCAACTGATCACTTACAAAGATATCGTTGGCGGGCAAAGCCGCACCCACGCCGCGCCCTGGATCCAGACCGCCATCATGCCCGAAAACTACATCATGATGAACCGGCTGGACGCCCTGCAACGTGGCCTGGAGGACGGCGACCGGGCCCGCATCGTCTCGGCCTCCCTGCCCGACGCCAAAGTTGATCTAGGCGACGGCCGCACCTACGAGGTGGCCGGAAAGGTTCACGTCGTGCAAGGCATTCGCCCCGGCACGGTGGCCGTCTCCTGGAGCTACGGCCACTGGGCTTACGGCTCCAACGACGTTGAAGTGGACAACCAGGTCATCAAGGGCGACTTGCGCCGGTCGAGCGGCATCGTGCCCAATCCCTCCATGCGGGTCGATCCCATCCTGGGCGACGTCTGCCTGACCGACCCCATCGGCGGCAGCGCCAGCTTTTACGACACGCGCGTGCGGTTGGAGAAGGTGTAGCTTTCCGTCTAACTTGTAAAAGGAGTCCGGAATGAATTCCGGACTCCTGTGAAAATAGGGCTCTTTGAGCTTTTATGGGGTTTTGTAGCACAAGCTGACAGCTTGTGCGGGACAAACCAACACGCTCCGCGTGTCCTACATTACCACACAATTCCTCACAGAGCCGAAAATAGCAGAGTTGACCCCGGCGGGAAATCAACCGCGAAGCGTAGGGAGCGGATAAGCGGAAAACAAAGTCCTGCGTACTTTGCAGGCTGTTAATTTGTCCGGCGGTGGGACAAGCTAACAGCTTGTCCTACAATATAGAATCGCCTCTGAGAATAGCTTCCAGTCTGTTAACGGGTAGCCAGGCATTGTATTGAGGGCTTCAGCCCTTTGAGGCTGGCAAGGGCTGA
>JBHHXL010000306.1:0-5943 GCA_046757065.1 Anaerolineae bacterium | reverse complement strand
CTTAGTTTACTCCGCCCGTCCGACGAAGGGGAGCTTTCTCACCCAAAGACGAAAGGTCGTCGCCCCTGGCCCTTTGCCGGGGAGGCGGCGCGAAGATAGAAATCAACAGGAGCCGGCATCCATCCCGTATCCATCTTGCCAAATGGATTTGCAAAAACGCCAATCCTGTGGCACAATAGGGGCAGCAAGACTATTTTACACAATGTCTATTAAGTAAATTACTTGTGAGTCAGGAGGTTTCAATGCCCGACGAAGCTGCCCCCCCACTGCTTTTCGACTTGATCGATCAGTTCGTGCAGGAATTGCGGCGACAGGCCGGCACCCCCAGCGCCCTATCCACAGCGCGCAGCTATGCCTTCGCCCTGCGCACCTTCAAGCGTTTTGTCAAAACCTCTTACAGCCGCAAGCGCCAGACCAAGGCCCCCTACCCCGCCGGGATGCTGGCCGATGATGTCCTGGTCGAGTACCGGCGCTGGCTACTCAACACCGCCCCCAAGCCACAGCCCGATGCCGGTGCGGAGAGCGCCTCCGGTTTCGCCGTCTCGACGGCGCGTCACTACCTGGCCGCTCTCAAGCGATTTTTGACCTGGGCCGTAGCTGAAAATCGACTGCCCGGCTTCGACCTCGGCCGGGCGCGGGTGCGGCTGGAAAACGCCCAGGGCCAGGCGCGCCACGCCTACCGGCATCGCCAGATCGACCGGGGCCTGCCCGCCGTGGTCGTCTACTACGACAATTTGCCCCTGCCGGCGGTCGATCCGGACATGAACGGGCGGGAACGCTGGAAAGTCAGGCAGGAACGCCTGGCTCTGCTACGGGCGCGCGGCATCCTCCACGTTCTGTACGATACCGGGCTGCGGGTCAGTGAATTGACGGCAATGCAGCGCGAGGTCATTGACGATGCTTTGCGCACCTCACCGCTGCCAGAGGATGCGGCGGTTCAAATTACCGGCAAGGGTGGACGCACCCGCACCGTCTGGCTAACCCGGCAAACCCTGGGCCACCTGCGGGCTTATCTGCGGGAGCGGAACGATAGCTTCGCTCCCCTCTTCATCGCCCATAGCCGCAACAAGGGCCAGCCTGTGACCCGGCAATGGGTGTGGAAGGTGGTTAAGGACGGGGCCAAAGCCGCCGGCGTGGCCCGGTTTAGCGGCCCCCACGCCTTCCGGCACTGGTTCGCCCAGCAACTCTTCAACGACGAAGAACACCCGGTGGCCATCGAGGACGTGCAAGAACTGCTGGGGCACGCCAGCCCGGTCACCACCCGCGTGGTCTATGCTCCCAAATCGAAGGCCGCCCGCCTGCACCAGGCCCTCAAACGGGCCAGGAAGCCGCCGGAGGAGGCGCTTGGATCGGAGGAGAGCGGGCAGAATGACTCCGGGGAGAGTTGATTCCCGCAAATCGCAAATCCAACTTGCATTTCACCATCTATCGTGGTACAATTTGCATGCATTGCAGAAGCGAGAGTCATCGACCTGAAAAGTGGGTTCTTCCCACTTTTCTTTGTGTCCGGTTAGTGAATACAGCGGAGGTCTGCTACATCATGAAGAACGAATTCATGATGGCGATCAACCAATTATGCCACGAACGCCAGTTGCCACAGGATGTGGTCCTGGAGGCGGTGGAAGCTGCTTTAATTTCAGCCTACAAGCGCAATTTTGGGGCAGCGCAGATTATCACTGCCAAGATTGATCCCAACACAGGCGAAGCTCGGGTCTTTGCTGAAAAAGAAGTTGTTCAGGATGTTTTTGACGACAAGAGCGAAATCACCGTAGAAGATGCGCAGGCCTATGTGCCCGGCGCTGTCGAGGGCGACGTGATCCAGGTCGAAACGACGCCTACAGATTTTGGCCGCATTGCCGCGCAAACGGCCAAGCAGGTCATTCTGCAACGTATCCGCGAGGCCGAGCGCGAAGCTCTGTACAAGTCCTACGCCGAACGCGAGGGGGAAATTGTGAACGGGACCGTTCACAAAATCGAGCCGTACCAGGTGACCCTGTCCCTGGGCAAAGTCGAAGCCATCTTGCCCCGGTCCGAGCAAATCCCAACCGAACGTTATGGCGAGGGCCAGCGGCTGCGGGCCTACGTCTCTGAAGTGCAACGCACCAGCCGGGGGCCGCACATTGTCGTCTCGCGAACCCACCGCAATATGCTCCGCCGCTTGCTGGAGGTCGAAGTTCCGGAAATCTACAACGGCACGGTCGAGATCAAGTCGATTGCCCGTGAAGCCGGCTATCGCTCAAAAGTGGCCGTGGCGGCTCTGCAAGAGGGCGTGGACCCCGTTGGCTCGTGCGTCGGGATGCGAGGTGTCCGCATTCAAAGCATAGTCAACGAGCTAAACGGCGAGAAGATCGACGTGGTCCAGTGGAGCCCGGATATGGCCTATTTCATTGCCAATGGCCTCAGCCCGGCCAAGGTGTTGAACGTCTTCTTGCACTATTTTGACGGCGACAAAACCGCCACAGTCGTAGTGCCGGACAAGCAATTGTCGCTGGCCATTGGCAAGGAAGGGCAAAATGCTCGCCTGGCCGCCAAGCTGACCGGGTGGCGCATCGACATTAAGAGCGCGTATGAGGCAGCGGTCGATGTTTTGCGCACCCTGGCTGAAAATGCGGCGTTGAGGGAGGCCTTGAAAAACCAGCAGGAAGTTTTCTCGTTGGTGGCGACCATCCTCGAGGAAAAAGAAGGCCACGAGCTGACCGATGGCGAATTGCAATTGCTAAGTGAAGCCATCGGTATTGTTGGTAACGCTCAACTGGTCCTTGAGGAGGAGAGGCGGGCAGCCGAAAAAGCCGCCCGGGCGAAAGAGGAGAAGGCCGATCTTCTGGCCGAGGCCGAAGCCATTCTCACCGGGGCAGCGCCGGAGGCCGGGGCTGAAGAAGCAGCCCCAGCCGAGGTTACCGAAGCGCCCGAAACGGCGGCAGCCGAAGAAGTTGCCGATCTTGAAGCTGTTGAGGTCGAGCCTGCCCAGGTCGAGGCCGTTGAAGAAACTGAGGCGGTGGAAGCCCCCGTTGGTGAAACGCCGGCCGGCGAAGCGGTCGAGACCGTGCCGGAGCCTGAAGGCGAAGCGGAGGTCGTGGGGGTGGCTGAACCCGAGCCCCAGACATTCGACGCAGGGCTTTGGAACGAGAACGAGGAAGACCTCCTCGAAAAGCAACAGCAAAAGAAAAAGGCGCGACGCAAAAAGCGGCGGCTTGTGTATGACGAGGACCTGGGCGAAGTCATCGCCGAACGGAGACGCAAGCCAAGCCGGCGGAAGGGCGAATGGGAAGACTTCGACATTGGATGAACTCGATTATTAACAACACATAATATTGCCAGCTATGGCCCGTAAAAAACACGTACCCCAACGGACCTGTATTGCCTGCCGGGCGGTCAAAGATAAGCGCGAACTTGTGAGAATCGTCCGGGTTCCCAGCGGAGAAGTGCTCGTTGATGAAACGGGCAAATTGAACGGGCGTGGAGCCTATTTATGCCGGCAGGAATCTTGTTGGGAGCGTGGTTTGCAGGACAGACGCCTGGCTCGAGCGCTAAAGACCGAAATAACGGAAGAAACGCGACGCGCTTTGGGCACTCAGGCAGCAGACCTCTTGCGACTCGTAACCTGAGTACCTGTTCGTGTTATTTCTGGACGACGGCTAAAAGGAGTTGCGAAGGAGTCCACGAGGTGGGCAAGGTGTCTTTAGGAGACAATTCAAAGTGAATACGCGCGGCCGGCATCGGCGTGGGGAGGGGCAAATGGCCGATTAGAGTTGGTTGGACCGTACTCTTGACCACATTTGTCCCCTGATTATTTGCCCCCTTTAGCCACGAGCGATCTCCCCTTTTAACTTTTAAGCAGGCTGTTCGCTCTCAAACTCCGGGCAAGCCAGCATCCCCACACGCTGCAATCTAGTTCAAAACCCGCGCTTCGCGGTCAGACATCGGGTGCTCTGTCACCAGATGGTGGCCGAAGTGATTTATATGGCAACAGAGCTGCTTGATTAAGCTGCACAGCTCAGGACGTTCCTGTCTGACAGTCTGCCAGGTCCGCCCAAATGTGCGGAATTCCTGATATTATTTCCGGGATGGTTTTTAAACCATCCCTTATTTCCAAATCAAAAGAGGGGTAAAGCAAATGGCCGTAGAAAAAGTAAAAGTAGCTCAAGACGACGCGGAAGCGCAGGCCGGTAAGCAAGCCACCGAAATCCCTGAAGCCTTGACGGTTCGGGATTTGGCCGAGCGGTTGGGTATCAGCCCCATCGACATCATCAAGGAATTGATGAACAACGGTATTATGGCTACCATCAACCAGCAGATCGATTTTGACACCGCCGCTATCGTGGGCGAGGAGATGGGCTTTACTATTGTTCCCGAATCCGCTGAAGAAGAGGCTCTGGAAGAAAGCCAGGCGGAAATCCCCCTGCACCGGCGTCTTATCGCCAACGAGGACCCGGCCGATTTGAAACTGCGCCCCCCGGTTGTTACTGTCCTGGGACACGTCGACCACGGCAAAACGACGCTACTGGACGTTATTCGGAAAACGAACGTGGTCGGCGGCGAATCTGGGGGCATTACCCAGCATATCGGCGCTTACCAGGTAGCCGTCAATGGGAAGCTTATCACCTTTCTGGATACGCCCGGGCACCAGGCGTTCACCGCAATGCGCGCTCGCGGCGCTCAGGTAACCGACCTGGCCATTTTGATTGTCGCCGCCGATGATGGCGTTATGCCCCAAACCCGCGAGGCCATTGACCACGCCCGCGCCGCGCAGGTCCCGATCCTCGTGGCTTTGAACAAGATTGATAAAGCGAACGCCAGGCCGGAACGCGTCAAGCAGGAACTTGCCGATGCGGGCCTTGTGGTTGAAGATTGGGGAGGCGAGGTTATTTGCGTACCTATCTCGGCCAAGGAAGAACAAGGCATCGACGAGCTTTTGGAAAACATCTTACTGGTTACCGACGTGGCCGATCTCAAGGCCAACCCCGACCGGCCGGCCCAGGGCACCGTCATTGAGGGCGAAATCGATGAGAAGCGGGGCGTCAAGGCAACGCTACTGGTTCAAAATGGAACCCTGAGGGTGGGCGACGTGGTGCTGATCGGAGACTCTTACGGCCGTATCCGGGCTATGTTCAACGACAAAGGGCAGAGGATAAAGGAAGCAAAGCCATCTGCACCGGTTTCAATTCTGGGCTTACCGCAGGTGCCCAGCGCCGGCGACTTCTTTGAAGTGATCAAAAACGAGAAGAACGCCCGCCAAATTGTTGCTGAGCGGTCCGAGCAAAAGCAGGCAAGAGCTACAAACACCGTCCAGCGCCCGCTCACCCTGGAGGCGTTCTTTAGCCAGACGGAAACTGAGGGCCCTCGCGAGCTCAACATCATCCTGAAGGCCGATGTGCAAGGTTCGCTTGAACCCATCGTGAATTCGCTGCAAGACCTGGGCGGCGATAATCTGAAGATCCGCCTGTTGCACCAGAGCGCCGGGAATATCAGCGAGACGGATGTCAACCTGGCGGTTGCCTCACAAGCCATTATTGTTGGTTTCAACGTTCAGGTTGACGCCGCCGCCCGCCGCACGGCGGAAAAGGGCGGGATTGATATTCGCCTGTATGATGTAATTTACAAATTGATTGACGACATCGATAAGGCGCTCAAGGGGCTGTTAGAACCGGTATACGGCGACAAAGTGGTTGGACACGCCGAAGTGCGGGCCGTCTTCAGAATCCCGAAGCGGGGCCGCATTGCCGGCTCGTACGTCCTCGATGGGCTGATCCGGCGCAACGCCTTTGCCCGCCTGTTGCGCAATGAAGAACCGGTTTACGAAGGAAAGATCGCCTCGCTCAAGCGATTTACGGAAGATGCGCGCGAAGTCGCCGCCGGCTACGAATGCGGCATCGGCCTGGAAAGCTTTCAGGATTTCCAGGAAGGCGACATCATTGAGGTCTACATCAAGGAGCAGATTAGCTA
>JBHHXL010000305.1:0-5947 GCA_046757065.1 Anaerolineae bacterium | reverse complement strand
TGCGCTACCAGGTTCACCTCTGGGGCTGGATGCCGCTCTCGCACCCCGGCCCCGACCTGGCCTCCACCCTGGCCACCGTCCGCGACTACCCGCTCGATTTCATCCAGGCCGTGCGCCTGCCGATGGCGCTGGCCGCCTCGCTGGTCATCGCCGTCATCTTCGTCCTGCTGCGCCGGCTGCTGCCCGAACGCCTGGCCCTGCTGGCCGCCCTGGTCCTGGCTTTCGACCCCTTCTTGCTGGCCCACACCCGCATCATCCACGTCGACGCGCCCCTGGCCTATTTTATGTTCGCCGCCTTCATCGCCTTCCTGCTCTACCTGGACCGGGGCGGCTGGCCCTGGTTGATCCTATCCGGGCTGATGGGCGCGCTGGGGGCGCTCAGCAAGACGCCGGGCGCGATCCTGGCCCCGATCCTGCTGGCCAGCGGCCTGCTGTACGCCCTGTTGCCCCCGCCCGGCGTCGAGCGGCGGCCCCGCCTGAAACGCCTGGCGCTGGCCCTGGGGGTCTGGGGCCTGATCGCCGCCGCCGCCTTCTTTGCCCTGTGGCCCTCGATGTGGGCCAGGCCGGCCTTCGCCCTGACCTGGATCATCAACAACATCCGCAGCGTCAACAGCACCAGCCATCCCACCAGCGGCGTCTTCTGGGGCCCAACCGGCAGCGACCGCAACCCGCTCTACTACCTCTTCGTCCTGCCCTTCCACCTGACGCCGCTATCGACGGTCGGGCTGCTGGCCGGGCTGGCCGCCGTGGTCGCAGCCGGGGTCCAGCGGCGGCGCGGCCAGGATTCGTTCTTGGCCCGCCACCTGCCGCTGCTGCTGAGCCTGCTGGCCTACGCCATCGTCTTCGTAGCGCCCGTGTCCTACGTCTCCCGGCGCGGCGACCGTTACATCCTGCCGGTCTATCTGGCCGTCGATCTGCTGGCCGTCCTGGGCCTGTGGTGGTTGGCGAGCTTGATCGGGGGATCCGGGTGGACCTTCAGAACGGGCTTTGAAAAGTTGCGGGAGTTTCTTCCCCCCCAGCGGGGGGGACTGAGGGGGAGAGAAACCTCGGTCATCCCTCAAGGGCAAAGTCGGAAGTCACGGAACATTTTCTCGCTTATCGCCACACGTTTCGCTCGTGGAGGGCAAACCCAACACTTCGCCTGGCTGTTCCTGGCCCTGATCGTTCAAATCGCCTTCGTCTTGCTCTACCACCCCTACTATTTCGATTACTTCAACCCCCTGGCCGGCGGCTACCGGACCGCGCCCCAGGTGATCAACGTCGGTTGGGGCGAGGGGCTGGATCAGGCCGCGCGCTATCTCAATCAGGTCAGCGCCAACGGCCAGAAAGCGGTCGCGGCCTGGTATAGCTGGCAGTTTGCGCCCTACTACCGGGGCGAAACCCTCGATCTGTCGTCCATTGAACCGGCCCTGACCGCCGATTACACCGTCTTCTACATCAACCAGGTCCAACGCGGATTTCCCAGCCGGGAACTGCTGGACTACTTCGCCGACCGCCGGCCGGAGAAGGTCATCACCCTGGGCGGGGCCGAGTACGCCTGGATCTACCCCGGCCCCATCGTCAGCACCGACCCGCCGGCGGCGCTCGGCCACCCAACCGACGTCACCTTTGGCGGAGCCGTGCATCTCTACGGCCTGGAACTGGCCCCGGCAGCCGATGCGCTGGCGGCGGACGGCGAGCTGGCCGTCACCCTTTTCTGGCAGGCGCTGGCCCCCATCCCGAGGAAGCTGAACGTGGCCGTCCGCCTGCTGGATGGGCAGGGCGTGGTCTGGGGAGACACCAACCGCTTCCCCATCGGCGGGTTGTGGTACACCCACCAGTGGCAGCCGGGGGTTTTCATCCGGGATGAGTACAAACTATCCCTGCAACCGGGCGCGCCGCCGGGCCAATACTCGCTCGAGGTCGAACTGTACGACGTGGACACCCTGGAGACGTTCGGCCTGGCCCGAAACGTGGCCGCCGTGACCGTGGTCGAGCCGGACGCGCCGGTTACCCCCGCCCACCTCGACCCGGCCCTACGCATCGCCCGCACGGCGCTAGGCGACGGCCTGAATCTGGTCGGGTACGATTTGGAGGACCGGTCCCTGCTGCCCGGCCAGGGCCAGGCGGTCAAGCTGTTCTGGCAGGCCACGGGGCGAGCGGGGGGCGATTATCGCGTCGAGATTTCGGCCCGGCCAAAGGACGGGGCCGGCCAGGCCTGGGTTTTGCAGCGAGCCGTCCTGGCCGATCTGCCGCCCAGGCAGGTCCGGGCAGAGGCCTATCTCCTGAGCTTCCCGCCGGAAGCGCCGGCGGGCGAGTACGAACTGCAAATTACCCTCATTGCAGACCGCAGCGGCCAGGCCGCCGGCGCGCCGGTTACCCTGGGGACCTGGCGCTTGCAGGACCGGCCTCACAACTACACGCTGCCGTCCGAAGCGATCCCCGTCTCGGTCGTGTTGAACGACGAGATCGAGCTGATCGGCCTCCGGCTGGAGGCCACGGCGGTGGACAGCGGCCAGGACATCCCGCTGACCCTTTACTGGCGAGCCAGGCAGACGATCCCCGCCGGTTACACCGTCTTCGTCCACGCCGTCGGGCCGGACGGGGTGCTGCGCGGCCAGTGGGACAGCGTTCCCGGCGGGGGCGCGCTGCCAACGACCGGCTGGCTGCCCGGCGAGGTCATCGCCGATTCCTACCGGGTGCCGATGGCCGAGGGCGCGCCGGCCTGGAAGTACGACATCTACGCCGGCCTGTACGACTCGGCCAGCGGGCAGCGGCTGCCAGTCAAGAGCGAGACCCTGCCCGTGTCGGATAATCGAATCTTTCTGGGCCAGGTGCAGGTCAGGCCATAACCTGACGGCGGCTGGCCGGTCCCACCTATGCCTGACCGCTCCAGAGGGCAATGTTGTTCAGGAACAAATCTCAACGGTTCTGGCTGGAAACGATCGCTTACCTGGCCATCCTGGCCCTGGCCGCCGGGTTGCGCTTCATCGGCCTGGAGCAGGTACCCCCCGGCTTCAACTCCGACGAGGCCGTCGGCGCGGTCGGCGCGCTGCAAACGCTGCAAAACGGCCCCCAGGTCTACTACGATGGCCAGGGCGGAGGCGGCGCGCTCGGTTTTTGGATGCTGGCCGCCAGCTTCGCCCTGTTCGGCCCCGGCATCGCCGCCACGCGGGGCACAGCCGCCTTCGCCGGGCTGATCGCCGTCGGGGCCAGCTACTTCGCCGTTCGCGAGATGTTCCGCCCGGCCGGCCAGGCCCGGGCCCGCTGGCTGGGGCTGGTGGCGATGCTGCTGTTCGCCACCTCGCGCTGGCACATCTCGACCAGCCGCATGGCCTTCGCCGGCATCCTGGTCCCGATGCTGCAAATCCCCAGCATCTACTTCCTGTGGCGGGGCCTGCACACCGGACGGCGGCGGCACTTCATCCTCAGCGGCGTCTTGCTGGCCGCGCTGCTCTACGTTTACCTGGCCGGAGCCTTCGCCCCCCTGGTCTACCTGGCCTTTTTCCTGCTGCAAGCGGCCATCGCCCGCCTTCTGGCCCGTCGCGGGCGCGAGACGGAGCCGCCCCTCCTGCAGCGGCACTTCGCCAACCTGGCCTGGTGCGCCGGGATCGCCCTGGCCCTGGTCCTACCCGTCTTCTACCTCTACTTTGCCTCGCCCACCCAGGTCACCGAGCGGGCGCAGGAAGCCTTCATCCTCAATCCGCTGATCAACCAGGGCGACCTGTGGGGCACGCTCTGGCGCAGCCTGGGCGGCAACCTGAGCGGGTTCGGCCTCAGCCTTAGCTGGCTGTTGGGCCGCGCCCCGGCCAACCTGGTCCTGCCGCTCCCCATCGGCCTGGGCGTATTCCTGGGGCTGGGGCTGGCCCTGTGGCGTCTGCCGCGCCGGGATCACGCCCCCTACCTGTTCACCCTGGCCTGGCTGGGGGGGATGCTCCTGCCCAGCATCCTCTCGCCCGACCTCATCCCCCACCTGCTACGCGGCGTCGGGGCGGCCCCGGCGATTTACATCCTGGTCGCCCTGGTCCTGGTCGAGCTGGGCCAGGCCGCCGCATCTTTCGCCCGGCAGACCAGCGGCGCGGCGCGATGGGGCTTACCCGCCGCTGCCGGGCTGATCCTGGCCGGCTCCCTGGGCTGGATGGGGTTGAGCGCCTACCGCGACCTGGTCGATTATTTCGTGGCCTGGCCCCAAACCAACGACGCCCAGGCCGCCTTTCACGTCTACGCCGTCAATATGGCCGAGGAGATGTCCAAAGAAACGGACGGCCAGACCACCTTCATCCTGCCCTTGAACACCGCCGCCGGGGATGTGGCCGCCAATTACACCATCCTTTTTCTTTACAAAGGGGCGGCCCAAATCGCCTACATCGTCGATGACGAGCGGACCCTCCCCAAAGACCTGGGGGATGCCCTCCGGGGCCAGCGCCGGGCGCGGTTAGTGACCTGGAAGGCTTCCAAACACACCGGGGCCGACCCCAAGGAGGTCTTGCCCTACTACCTGGAAAAATATGGGCGCTTCGTCGAGCGCAACAGCTACCCCGATTTTGAAACCCGCACCTACGCCCTGGAGGTCCCTGCGCCCGACTTCGCCGCCGCCGAATCGCTGGCCCCGGCGGCGGTCCGCTTCGGCGATCAGCTGGACCTGGCCGGCTACGCTTACGGGAACGCCGGGGACCCCGGGCGGGTGACCCGGCCGGAGGCGTTCAGCAACGATCTGCTCTGGCTGCGTCTGCGCTGGCGTCTGGTCGCGCCCACGCCGCAGGACTTGAAGGTGACGGTACGGTTGCAGGACGCGCAGGGGCGGCCTATCAGCCAGATCGACAAACTGCTGTTCAACAACATCTGGCACCGTCCCACGCAGAGCTGGTCTCCCGGCGATGAAGAGGACACCTACGTCTTGCTGCCGCTGCCGCCCGGCACACCGCCGGGCGTGTACCGACTGGGGGTGGGCATTTACACCGAGGAGCGACCCGGCCGCTTCCCGGTCAGCTACCCCACGGCGGCGGCCGGCCCGCTTGCCTTGGCCGTTGGTCCCGGCAATATCGTGGATTTGGGCCAGGTTCAGGTGAAACCGGCCCGCCGCCAGCCGTCGATCGAGGCCCTGAACCTGCCCCGGCTCTTGAACGCGCCGGTCGCGCCGGGCCTGACTCTGGCCGGCCTCGGCTTTGCGCCGGAGGGGGCGGTCAGGCCGGGCGAGGCCCTGGACCTGCCCCTGGTCTGGCAGGCCACAGCCGGGTTGGCCGAGGACTACCGGGCCTCGCTCTGGCTGCGCGACGCGAGCGGCGAGAGCCACCAACTGGCGCCCGCCACGGACCTGGCCGGGCCGGCCTATCCCACCTCGGCCTGGAAGGCGGGCGAAGTGCTGCGCGGCTGGTTGCCGGCCCGCGTCCCGCCCTCGACGCCCGGCGGCCCCGGCGAAGTTGAATTGCGCCTCGAAGCCGGGGGCGCGGTGGTCAACACCCTGTCGCTGGGCGCGGTCCGGGTCGAGGGCTGGCAGCGTTCCTTCACCGAGCCCGAGCCCCAAATGGCCCTCGACGCCCGCTTCGGAGCGGCGATTACCCTGCTGGGCCTGGACCTGTCGACCCGCACCCTGGCCCCCGGCCAGGCGTTGAACGCCACCCTTTTCTGGCGAGCGGGGGCGGAGATACCGGCCAGCTACACCGCCTTCGTCCATTTGATCGGGCCGGACGGCCGGCTGCACGGCCAGGTCGATCAGGTTCCGGGCGGCGGGGCCTATCCCACCAGCGGCTGGCTGCCGGGCGAGGTCATCGCCGACGCCTACGCCATCGCCGTTCCGGCTGACGCCCCGGCCGGCGATTATCAACTCGAAATCGGCCTCTACGACCCGGCCACGGGCCAGCGCCTGGGGGCCGGGGACGAGGACCGAGTCCTGATCGCGGGTCTGAGAGTAGAATAAATGAACATTTCACCCCACCCCTAGCCCCTCCCCGCCGGCGGGGAGGGGTTG
>JBHHXL010000304.1:0-5957 GCA_046757065.1 Anaerolineae bacterium | reverse complement strand
ACCCTTATCCTGTGGGGCTGGCCTCTTGCCAGCCTGGGAGGACAGGATGTCCTCCCCACCCTTATCCTGTGGGGCTGGCCTCTTGCCAGCCTGGGAGGATGGGATGTCCTCTCCATCACTGTCAACATCCCAATACTTGAGAGCATTCAAGATAATATTGCGGGCCGCCGGCGAGAGTTGGCGCTGGTTAGCGGTGTTGAAGGTGATGAAGTAGTGGGCGCCCGGCAGTTGCCAGTGAGGCAGGTCGCCCTGGCGGACGGTGAACTCTGAGATGCCTTTGGGCGAGGTTGATGGTGGAGCCGGCATCCTGCCAGCCGGGGAGGACAGGATGTCCTCTCCACTTTTTCCACCACTCTCTGGTTTTGGCAAGGGGCGGCCCTGGGTAATTACCCGTTCGATGAGCCGGCACGATGCCGGTTCCACGTGCCAGGTCTCATACATCCAGCCGCACTCTTCCTCCACCTCGCGCAAAATGCGCCTGGCCTCTTTTTCAAAGGCTTTCACGTCAACCGGGGTGTTGTAGTTGTAGGCAATGAAGGTGGCGGCGGGGGACAAGTCACACAGCACGGCTTTGCGGGAACCAAGGCGGGAGATGGGCTGTGCCGATTTTGGATTTTGGATTTTGGATTTTGGATTGGTTTCTTTGGGTGGGGCTTGGTCGTAGATATGGCCGTCGTCGTCTATGAAGTAGCCGAGGGATTCGACGGTTTTGCGGTCGCCGCAGAGTTGGGCGGCCACGCCGGTCATGCCGGTGCCGCAGAAGCCGTCGAAGACGATGTCGCCCGGCTCGGTGTAGTGCAGGATGTAGCGCATGATGGCCTTGTGGGGCACTTTGGTGTGGTAGGAGTGGGCGTTGTAGATGGGGTCGTTCTTGCCCTCGGAGACGTCGGCGGCGAAGGGTTCTCGGTGGTAAACCCCCACCCCCGGCCCCTCCCCCGCATGCGGGGGAGGGGAGTCTCCGTTGTCGGCGCTATCGTCGGGCAGGCCCAACTCTTCACGGAGTTGGGCCCGTTCGGCCTGCCAGCGCTCGATGATTTCGGGCAGAAAGGGGTTAGGGCAGGCGGTGTAGTACGGCGGGTCGGACAGGGCCAGGATGGCTTCGTCCTCGGCAATGGGGAAGCCCTCGATGGCGCGGAAGTCGGGGTCTTGCAGTTTTTGGCGTAGTCGCTCCAAATAACGGTTTCGGGTTTCGAGTTTTTCAGTTTCGAGTTCAGTGTTGTCCGGGTCGAGATTAAGCGGAAGTTGGTCGGTCATTTTTCAGCCTGCCTCTTCCAAAGCCCGTTCTAGCAAGTCGGTCACCCCCAGATCGGTGGCCATTTCTCGCATATAGCCGCGGTCGAGCCGGTCGCCTTGCACCTTGAGGACGCCCAACACATCGCGCCATTGGCGGTCGGAGATTTCGCCAGTCAGGCGATACCACTCTAGCTTGGCAAGGACAATGTCTTCGGCGCTGGTGACGTAAGCGTGGCGTTCAGGGTCTTCGCTCAGCCGATGCAACTGGCGGCGAGCCAACTGGGAGTGGTCGAATGCCCGTGGTTTGGCGGCAAAGACGTCCACCTTGAACATCGTCTCCAGGTGGATCAGGTTGAAGGAGCTATGACGACGCACAGCGTCGCGTATCATCTCCACGTCGGCATAGAAGGCAGCGCCTAAGGCCTGGGCCAACGGCTCGGCGTGTTCCGGGCGCAGGTCGGCCACCAGATCGGCGTCCATCGTGGCGCGCATCACGCCATGCACGGCGCTGGCCAGAGAACCGCCAATGGCATAGGGCACGCCGAGGGCTTCCAGGGCATCGGCCACAATCATCGTGACCGCAATGGGTTCGGCCAGCATCAGTCTTCCTCCGACCAGGGGCCATAGACTCGGGTGGCCAACTCCGGACCCAACAGCAGATCGGCCAGACGCCGCTGCCGCTGGGCGGGTGTGTCTGCCGGGTGGCGCTGACGTAGCCCGGCCAGGGCCAGGGCTTGCACCGTCCGGTTCATCTCACCCACCAGGGCCAGCTTGCGCCAGGAAGGCATCTGCCGCAGCCGCTCGATCTGGATCTGTTCGACTTGGGGGGACGTATCTGGGGCAAGTGTGCTCATCCGTTTACTCCTCCAAACTTAAAACTCATAACTCGAAACTGATCGATCACCACTCAATCACAATCCGTACTTTGTTGGGATCCTTGCCCCCGATCCGGTCCTCCACGAAGCGGCGGAAGCGGATTTGCATCTCCTGAACGGTGCAGGGCATACCGCCTTCGGTCAGGGCCAGCAGGATGTCTTCCGGCGGCACGGTCACCCGCTCCAGGCCGGTCAGGGCTTCTTTGACCGTCTGGACGAAGTCGTAGCCCACCGTCTGCGGCAGCGCGCCGGCGTCCAGGAAATTCTGGACCAATCGCTGCTGGTCGGCGGTCATCAGGGCGATGTTGGCCTGGGTTTCCCCCTGGTTCAGGTTGGTCAGCAGGGCGTTGGTCCAATCGGCGTAGAGTTTGTTGAGCTGATCTTCCTGATCATCGAGGAGTACCTGGGCCTGCCGGCCGGCCTGTTCCTCCACCGGCCGGTAGCCGCAGCTGGGGCACAAGGGTCTTTCCTTCAAATCCGAGGCGCCGATGGTGAAACAGGGGTGCAGGTCGGCCAGCGTGTTCTCCCATTCCTTTAACTTGGCCACCGGCAAAAAGTCAATCGCGGCCAGGGCGGTCAGTTGCTTGTGGCGCGGGTCGCCCAGCAGGCGCTTCTTGCGCTCGTCCTCGGCGGCGGTCAGCCGGGCCCGGCGATGCAGGTCCAGGTAGAGCTGGATGTATTCGTCTTTGAGGGCCTCTAAGGCTCTGAGGAGCGAGTTCCGCGTGGTGAGTTTTAGGCTTTGGGTTGACTCGGAACCCGAAACTCGAAACCCGGAACGCAATTGGGCCAACTGCTCGGCTTGCAGCGCTTCCGCCTTTTTCACCCACTCGTGGTCGGCGGGCAGGACGGCTGTAGCCACGCCCAGATAAGCGGTCAGGGGTTGCAGGCCGGCCACCACCTCGGCCAGGATTTCCAGGTCGGCCAGGAGCGCCCGTTTCCCCATCTGAGCTTTGACCTCGCCGGCGCTGTAACGGAAGTTGCGCAGCTTGCCGGGGGTGTTGTAGGCTTGCAGCGACTCCAGGAAGGTTTTGTAGGTGTCCAGGTGGCTTACAAGGTTGGCCCTGGCCTGGCCTTCCAGCACGTTGGCCTTCCAGACCGGCAACCCTTCCTGGGCCTTCTGCCGGGCCAGCACCAGCCGGTCCAGTTCGGCGGCTACCCGCGCCTGTAACTGCTGCACGGCGGTGGTGTGCTGGTTGGCATCTTTGATCAGGCCGGGGGGCAGGCCCAGCAGCTCAAACAGGACGCTCAAGGCGGCCAGGGGCAGGCCGCGCGGGCGCTCGATGAACTTGAAGTTGGCCAGGTCGTCCGGGCTGAGCTTGGCCGCCTCTTCGATGTTGCCCGCGTCCAGCTTGCGGCCGGGCAGGGCCAGGCTGAGCTCGCCGGTGTAGACCAGGCCGAGCAGGGCCACGGCCACCCAGTCCGGCTCCAGGCCGAAGTGGCGGTCGGCCTCGGCGTCGCTGGGTCCGGCGATCAGCTCCGAGCGGTTGAGGACCTGGCCCTCGCCCTTGGCCTGGAGTTGGGCCAGGAAATGGCCGGCGTAGCGCGAGTCGCCGGCCCGGACGTGGCCTTTCGAATCGAGCAGGTCCAAAGCGTCGAGGACGGCCGTCCCTTGCTGCGTTTTGAGGCCCCCGGCCAGCCAGCGAATCGCCTCGCTTGCTGCCTGGGCGCGGCTGGCCTGGGTGATCAGGATTGAAAAGGTCGGGTAATCGGGCAGATGATCGGCGAAAGCCGTAGCGAGGCAGTTGGCGGCCACGGCGTTGACCAGATCGCGGACCGAGGAGAGTTTTGAGTCGGGGTTTGGTGGGGAACTCGAAACCCGGAGGCCGGAACTGATGAACTCACTCAACGGCTTGGTCACGCCCTTGTAGGTCACATCCATGGCCCGGGCTAAATTGTCGCGCAGCCAGTTTTGCAGGGCGCGCAGATGATCAGCAGCCTTCTTGTCGTATTGCAGCTTGTTGTCGCCCGAGGCGGAGAGGGCCATCTCCCGGGCGCCGGCGTACAGTTTGAGCGCCGCCTCGAAGTCGTCGTCGGGGCGGGCCAGGCGGAAGAAAACCTCGTCCGCCCGGCGCTCGTCCTGAAATGGGGGCGGCGCTTTGGGCTGGAGCAGGTAGAGGTAGAATTCGCGCGGGGGCTGGGCGGTGGAGCGTTCGTTGGGCGCGCCAAAGAAGAGATAGCCGGGCCGGGTTACCTTCCGTTCGGGCCACTCCACCTCGTGCTCCCAGATGCGATAGCCGGGCACGTAGGTCGCCTGGGGGCACTCCATCAGCCGGGCCAGGGCCTCGAAGTAGTAGCCGTCGAGCTGGCTCTCGCCCAGGCTCTCGGCCCGCTGCTCGATCAGGGCGTCGAAGTCGATGTCCTTTTTCAAGTCCAGGTAGTATTGACCGTTGTCGGGGTTGAAGGAGATAAATTGGCCGCTAACCGTCTTCAAAATCTCGCGCAAGACCGACTCGACCGTGCTTTTAAGAAAATCGGCCTCCCGCTCCGGCACCGCCAGGTAGAGGCACAGGTCGTCGCGCAGCTCCTCGGCGGTGGCGCCCAGCGGGGCGTAAAGGTCACCGGTGGTCAGGCGGTGGACGCTGAGGGCGTGGATCAGGCGCAGGGCGGCCGGTTTGTAGGCCGGCCGGGTGAAGGCGTGGGCCACCCGGTCCTCCAGGACCTGGCTTTTGTCGATCACCTCTTTGATGTCGGGGATGCTGCGGAAGGAAGGGTTGTCACGCAGGACGGCCCAGTAGGAGTCGTAGGCGATCAGCCCCGGCTCGTCGGCCGGCACGTCCTGATCCAGCCGGGCCTGCATAGCGGCGCTGAGGGTCTTGAGCACCTCCCGTTTCTCGGCCACGTAGACCCGCTCGAAGGTCTCCAGGTAGGCGGGATGAACCGGGAAGAGACGGACGAAGTCGTCCAGCTTCTCGGCCATAGTGCCGTAGAGGGGGGTGAAGCGGGCCAGGTGCTCGCGGATGAGACCCCGCTGGCGGTCGTCCTTGCGCAGCAGGCGTTCGGCCACAACGTAGGCCACGTCCTCGCGGGCGATGCGCACCTGCTCGAAGCGGTCCTTCACCCGCCGGACCGAGTCGGCCACGAACTGGAAGCGGGGGCTGTCGAACAGAGACTCCTGGATACCGGCCATAAAGCGGAAGCGGGTCAGGCGGCTGACCTCGCCCAGCTCGCGCAGGAAGGTCAGGTCCAGCACCAGGGCCTGGTCGTGGCGGGAGCGCAGATAGTCGAGCAGTTCGTCCACCACCAGCAGCAAGCCCTGGCCCGGATAGCCCTCGTCAAAGGCGGCCATCATAGCCACCAGCAGGTCCTTGCTGTTGGAGACCTGGTCCATGGGCGGGAAGCCGTACTTGAGGCCCAGATCGGCCAGGGCCAGCTCCAATTCACCCAGCAAAATGTCGCGCAGGGGCATCGTCGTCGAGCCGATCTCGGCCCGGACGACCTGGAACCGGCCGGCGATGGCCCCGGCCGCCTCGGCCACCTGGGGGTTGGTCAGGGCCGCGGCCAGGTCGGCGTGCTCGGCCACCGCGCTGAGGACCGACATCAGGTGCGACTTGCCGGTGCCGTAGTTGCCGACGATGAACAGGCCCCGATTGTCGGCCGGGGCTGTGTATTGCAACTGGGGGATGACCAGGCGGGCCAGCAAATCGGCCATCCGCTCGGAGATGACGTAGGTGCGGACCAGGTGCTCGGCCTCCGCCCGCTGGTCGGCGGCGCGCAGTTGGACCACGGTTTCGATGGGATCGAATTGGACCAGATCGCGGTATTTCATTCACAGTCCTCCGGTGTTGAGTTTCGAGTTTCGAGTTTCGAGTTCCCCGCCAGACCCCAACTCAAAACTCAAAACTCAAAACT
>JBHHXL010000303.1:0-5963 GCA_046757065.1 Anaerolineae bacterium | reverse complement strand
GCGTTTCGATCTGCACCACGCAGCCGATGCGGTCGTCCATACTTTTGGCCACGGCGCGCCGGCCCAAATCGACGAAGGGGCCGAAAAAGGCGGCCACGTCGCCCGTCTTGACCGGCGAATCGTCTCGGGCCGAGACGCCGGTGTCGATGTACAGTTTCTTGTGGGTTCGGTCCAGGCCGGGGTTTTGCTGCCATTCCTCGACGTTGATGACCCCGACCGCCCCGTTCTCGAACACCACCCGCGAGCCGGCCAGGTTCAGCGGAAACAGCCCGCCCAGGTTGGTAAAGCGGGCGAAGCCCTCCTTCTCGACCTCGGTCACCATCAGGCCGATCTCATCCATGTGGGCCGCCAGCATAATTTTCAGGCCGCCGCCCTGCCCGTTCTTGACGGCGTGAAGATTGCCCATCGCATCTACGTCCACGCGGTCGGCGTAGGGTTGGATTTCCGCTTGAATCACGTCGCGTACGGCGCTTTCGTAACCGGACGGGCCATAAACCTGGGTCAGTTTTTCGATCAAGTCTTTCAACGGATGTCTCCTCAAATAGAACTGGCGTTCAAGTCGCAGCCGGTAAATACTCCGGCAGCCGGCGCAGCCCCGCCCGCATCAGCTCGACCGTGTGCCGGAAATCCGCCAGGTCGATGATGCTGGCCGGGGCGTGGATGTAGCGGCTGGGCACCGAGGCGACCATCGACGGCACCCCGGACCCGGCCAGGTGAATGGCCCCGGCATCGGTGCCGCCCACGCCCGGCCGCTTGAACTGGTAGGGGATGCTCCCGGCTTCCGCCGTATCGACCAGCAATCTCAGCAACTGGCGGTTGGCGATGAACGAGCGGTCCATCACCGTCAGGACCGGACCAGCGCCCAGGCGGGGGAACGACGGCTCTTTGTCCTTGCGCGGCAGGTCGTCCGCCATGGTGCATTCCAGAACAAAGGCCACATCCGGCTCGACCGCGTTGGCCGCCACCCGCGCCCCGCGCAGGCCGATCTCTTCCTGCACGGTGAACGCGCCCACCAGCTCCACCGGGTACCGCTCCCGCAGCAGCTCGACCAGGACGGCGCAGCCGGCGCGGTCGTCGAAGGCCTTGCCCTTGATCCGCCCTTCATCTGGCCGAGACCCGCCATTGCCGCCCAAGCGGCCAAACCTGGTGGCAAAAGTGGCGTAATCGCCGGCCTTGACCTTGCCTTTGGCCTCGTCCTCGCCCCCGGCCCCGATGTCGATGCGCATCGCATCGATGGAGACGACCCGGCTACGCTCGCTTTTCGAGAGCAGGTGGGTCGGCTTCAGGCCGATGACGCCGGGCATGCGCTCTTTGCCAACCAGGACGGCCTGGCCCAGCAGCACGCGCGGGTCGAAGCCGCCCACCGCCCGAAACTTGAGCAGGCCGCTCTTGGCGATGCGGGTGATCATAAAGCCGACCTCGTCCATATGGGCCACGATCATAACTCTGGCCGCCGCCGGACCGCCGGCCTTTTTGGTAGCGAAGACGTTGCCCATCGTATCGACCCGCAGGTCGTCGACCTGCTCGCGGATCGCCTTCACGATCAGCTTTCGGATGTCGTTCTCGGCTCCGGACACGCCCACGGCGTTCGATAATTGCTCCAGTAGCATCAGGCCCTACTCCTTCGCCCCGTTGTGATCGGCTTCGAGGCCATCTTTGGGCGTCAGGTCCTCGATGAACGTCTCATCCAGGCCGGCGATGAAATGGGCCAGCAGGCGGCCCACCCGCTCCACGTCCCTGGGCTGGATGACCTCGACCGGCGAATGCATATAGCGCAGCGGGACGCCGACCAGGGCCGTCGGCACGCCGGCCCGGCTGACCTGGATGGGCCAGGCGTCGGTGCCGGTGTGGCCGGGCGAGGGCTCCAGTTGGGTTGCCATCTCCAGTTGGTCCGCCGTTTGGCGCAGCCGCTGGACCAGGACCGGATGCAGGTTGGGGCCGATGGCCAGCACCGGCCCCTTGTTCAGCTCGACCTCGACGTCGTCGGCGATGCCGGGCGCGCTGGCAAAGGTCACGTCGAGGGCGACCGCCGCGTCCGGCGCCAGCTCGTAGGCGCGGGTGGTTGCCCCGGCGAAGTTGCCCCACTCCTCCTGGACCGTGCCCACGGCGTAAACGTCCCACTCGTGCTTCAGGCGGGCCAGGTGTTGCAGGCAGACGACCATCGCTGCCACGCTGGCCCGGTTGTCGAACGCCTTGCCGCACAGAACCCCGCCCAGCAACTCGGCCGGATTGCCGGCGAAAGATACCGGGTCGCCCACCCGCACCTGGCTTTCGACTTCCTCCGGCGGCAGGCCGACGTCGATGAACATCTCGGCCAACGGCGGCAGCTTGTCGCGGTCCTCCGCGCCGGCCAGGTGGGGCGGGCGGGAGGCGATCACGCCGGGCAGGTCCTGCCGCCCGTGCACGGTCACCTCCTGGCCCATCAGAACTCGCGCATCCAGGCCGCCGACCTGGGTGAAACGCAAGAAGCCCTGGTTGACCTCGGTCACCATGGCCCCGATCTCGTCCAGGTGGGCGGCCAGCATCATCTTGCGGCGCGGCCCGGCTCCGGCAGGCGGCTCGCCCCGCTTGAGGGCGGTCAGGCTGCCCAACCTGTCGCGCTGGATCTCATCGACGTATGGCCTCAGTTCTTCTGCCAAAATATCGCCGGCGGCGGTTTCGTAGCCGGTGACGCCCACCGCCGCCGACAGGCGCTTCAGCAGCTCTTTAAGCTCGGTTGTCATTGTTCGTCCTGGTTCGACGCCCGGTCACGGCCCGGTGTCCGGCCAAATCCACGACCCGGCGAGTTGCTAAACTCTACCCGGCGATTATAATGCTTGTGTTAGGGGGAGTCAATAGAAGCAGCGGAAGGGGTGCGTCCCAAACCCCATAAAAGCTCAAAGAGCCGGAAAAATATAGAAAACTCGGCGAACTCTGCGTCTCGGCGGTGTTTAACATCATCTTGACCAGTACAGAATCAGCCGTTTTTACGAGAAACCTCTATGACCGTTAGCGAATTTACCATCGCCCAACCCTGGAACTCCGACCGCCGCAGCCCGGCCCGCTGGATTCTGTGGCACGTCTGGCGGCACAAGTTGTACATCGCCGGGGTCTTTGTCGGCGCGTTCGGCAACGCGGCTCTGGCCGCTGCCCTGCCGGTGTTGACCGGCCAGGCGTTCGATGTGGTCCTGGCCAGGCCCGCCACCTTTCGGCAACTGGGGGTCATTGCCGGCCTGATCGTGCTGTCCCAACTGGTCCGGGGCGTGCTGATGATGGCCCGCAACTTTTGCAGCGAGGTCATCGGCCAGCGCCTGGAGCGGGATGCCCGCGAGGAGCTGTACGTCAGTCTGCTGGGTAAAAGCATGTCCTTCCACGACTCGCAATCGACCGGCGACCTGATGGCCCGGGCCACCAACGACCTGCGCGAGATGAATATGATGGCCAACCCCGGCATGAACCTGGTGGTCGGTTCCCTGAACTTCTTGCTGATGCCTCTGCTCGTGTCGCCCTCGATCCATCCCCAACTGTTGCTGGTGCCCATCGGCTACACCATCGCTTACGTCCTCAGCCTGCGCCAGTACTTGCTCGATTTGCGCCCGGCCACCGAGCGGGTGCGGCACAAGTTCGGCGAGATGAACGCCGTTCTGGCCGAGGCCATCGAGGGCGTGGAAACGGTCAAGGGCGCAGCCCAGGAGGCGCGCGAGCGGGACCGCTTCGCCGGGGCGGTCAACGCCTGGCGCAAGGCGTTCATCGTCCAGGGCGACATCGAGGCCCGCTTCATCCCGCTGCTGCTGTTGGGCTTGCTGCAAGCCCTGGGCTTTCTGCACAGCCTGCTGCTCTTCCGGACGGGGGCCATCAACGTCGGCGATGTGGTGTCGTTTAACGGCCTGTTGCTCCTCTTTGGCTTTCCGACCTTCGTCGGCCAGTTTGCTTACCCCCAGGTCGCGTCTGGGCTGTCCAGCGCCAGGCGCGTTCTGGAGATCATCAATACCCAAACGAAGCTCGATCAAAACGTGGGCGGTTACCAGGCCACGATCCGGGGGGCCATCGAGTTCGTGAACCTGTCGTTCAACTACGACGGCGGCGACGGCCTGGTCCGGCGCAACGGCAGCCATCCCGCCCTGGAGAACGTCAGCTTCCGGGTCGAGCCCGGCCAGCGGGTGGCCATCGTCGGGCAGACCGGTTCTGGCAAGAGCACCATCATCAAGCTGATCAACCGCATTTACGATGCCGACAGCGGCCAGGTCCTGGTCGATGGCGTGGACGTGCGCGACTGGAACCTGGAGGCTCTGCGCCGCCAAATCTCAATCATCGAGCAGGATATTTTCCTGCTGTCGCGGACGATTGCCGAGAACATCGCCTTTGGATGCCCCGAGGCGACGCCGGCCGAGATCGAAGCGGCGGCTCGCGCGGCGCAGGCCCACGATTTCATCCTGGGCTTTAAGGATGGCTACGAGACGCTGGTTGGCGAACGGGGGGTAACGCTGTCTGGCGGGCAGCGGCAGCGGGTAGCCCTGGCCCGCGCTTTTCTGACGGACCCCCGGATTTTGATTTTAGACGACTCGACCAGCGCCATCGACAGCGCCACCGAGGACCGTATCCAACAGGCCATCGAGCGCATCGCCCAAAATCGGACGACGTTGTTGATCACCCACCGCCTGTCGCAAATCCGCTGGGCCGATCAGATTGTGGTTATGCGCCAGGGCCGGGTGGCCGCCATCGGGACCCACGATGACCTGATGCGCGAATCGGAGGCGTACCGCAACATCTTTACCCGCTACGAAAGCTGGTGATCTTGCAGCGCACGATGAACCCTATCTTCGACCCGGACAATCATCTCCTGAACCTGGCCCGGCGAGGCCGGCGGCTGCCGCACATCGTGGTGGCCGTTCTGTTGAGCTTCGTCTTCATCTTGCTGGCCCAATTGGGCGGCGGCATCCCGGCGGCGATCATTATCCTCGCCCTGTCGGGCCTGCCGGGGGGTGATCTGTCTCTGGCCGATCCGCAGGCGTTTGCCAGCCAACTTTTTCCCGATACGGCCCTGGAGCAGGTCATCTTGCTGGTTCTGACCTTTGGGCCGATTTTTCTGATTTTGTGGGCCTGGCTGGCCCTCTTCGAGAAGCGCCCGCTGTGGACCCTCGGCCTGGAGCGAAGGGGGGGCGCCTTTAAGTACGTCCGGGGGCTGGTTATCGGCCTGGTGATGTTTGCCGCCTCGGTTGGGGTTTCGGCGGGCCTGGGCTATATGGCTCTGGAGACCGGAAATCCCGGCGAACAGGGATTGGCCGCTCTGGGGGGCGTGCTCTTCGTCTTCCTGGGCTGGACGGTGCAGGGACCGGCGGAGGAAGCCATCGCTCGCGGCTGGCTGCTGCCCGTCATCGGGGCCAGGTACCGGCCCTGGCTGGGCGTTTTGGTCTCTGCCCTGGTGTTCACCGTCTACCATTCGCTCAACCCAAACCTCAACCCCGTCGCCATCCTCAATCTTTTCCTGTTCGGCCTGTTTACCGCCTTCTTCGCTCTGTACGAGGGCGGCCTGTGGGGGGTGTTCAGCATCCACGCCGTCTGGAACTGGGCCCAGGGCAACCTGTTCGGCCTGGAGGTGAGCGGCCTGCCCGCGCCCGGCGGCACGATTTTTAACCTGATGGAGACCGGGCCGGACGCCATCACCGGCGGTCGTTTCGGGCCGGAAGGGGGGCTGGCCGTGACCGCCGTTTTGATGATCAGCACGTTGATTTTGCTGCTCCTGTTCCGTAGAAAAGATTCGGGTGTGTCTCATTTCAATTGAGCAGATCCAGGAGTGCGGAATTCATTCCACAAAGATTCGCCGGCCACCGTTCATCCTTCATCCTTCATCCTTCACAGACCCTACCTGTCGCACATCAGCACATCGTGGAAAGACTAATCGCTAAAACATCAACACATCGTGTAGAACCTTAACAAACGAATCTACGATGTGCTGATGTTTATTCGTTTGTTAATGTCCTAGT
>JBHHXL010000302.1:0-5977 GCA_046757065.1 Anaerolineae bacterium | reverse complement strand
GAAAATAGCTGTCTACTTGTTGGCGGCCAGTCGGGCCCTGTATTGAGGGCTTCAGCCCTCCCCGGCCTCACAGGGCTAAAGCCCTCAATACGGCTCCTCATATAAAATAGCAGAGCAGCGTTTACCCCCGCGCCGAGGCCAAGCGCTTCTTCAAGGCCTGGACCTGCGGCGAACCGGGGGCCATCTGTTCCACGGCCCGGATCGATTGCTCGGCCAGGTCGTAGCGCCGGATGTTCAGATAGGCGCTGGCCAGCATCAGGCGGTAGGCCGGCTCGGACGGCTTTTTGGCCACGGCCCGCCGCAGGTGGATAACGGCCGCGGCCCACATCCCGCGCCCGGCGTACTCCCGGGCGCTCAGGTAGAGGGAGGTATGGTCCTTGGCCCCGCCCTCCACCTTCAGCTTCAGTCGCCGCTGCTTGAAGGTAAAGTCATCCCACAGGTTCAGGGTGATGATCAACTGCAGCAGCCCCGACAGGAGAGCAAAGCCGCCGGCAAACTTGATGCGCCTGGGCGGGAAGAGCAGGATCGTCACCAAACCCAGCAGCAGCAGAAACTCGGCGCTGAGCAGGTAGAGATAATGCCCGCCCCGGCTGCGCAGGGCGAGCGGGGTCAGGATCAGCAACGAGTAGAGCGTGGCGCCGTTGATGATCCAAAAGAGGAGGGGCGGGTAGGCGCGGAAGACGGCGGCAATCAGGCCGGGCGGTTGATCGACCGAGAGCCCGAAATAGGCGGGCAGAAAGGGGAAGGGGCTGGGCACCCCCTGCAATTTGACGGCAATGGTCATCACGCCCACCTGAAAGGCGATCAGAAAAAAGACGGTGTAAATCTGCAAAAAGATGCCGCGCCAGACCCAAACCGTGCGCCTGGGGGCGAGGCGCTCTTTGAAGAGCAACCGTTGGCCGCAGCCGGGACAGATTTCGTCGGTCTGGCCCGTTTCGGCGGCGCAGTAGGGGCAGAGCCACTCGTTGTCGAACTCATCCTGCCAGGCCTGAGGGGCGGGGGCGGCCGGGGGCGGGCTGGCCGCCGGCGTTGCGGCCTTTTGCGCTTCGATCCAGGCCAGGCCCTGGCGGGCGGCTTTGTGGCCGGGGTCCAGGGTCAGGATGTTCTCCAGGCAGATTTGCCGCTCCTCCAGGCTATCGACCACTTCGCTCAGCCAGAGCCAGGCCTTCAGTTGCGTTTCATCGACCTCGACGACCTGGCCCAGCAGGTCGCGGGCCTCGGCCTTGCGCCCGGCCCTGGCTGCCCGGATGCCCTGTTGCAGCATCTCTTGCAGTTCCATCTTCACACACCTACAGGATATGCACCGCCGCCCCCAGGGCCGCCTCGGCCGATTCCTGGAGGGCCTCGCCCAGGCCGGGATGCGGGTGCAGGGTCTCGGCCAGGTCGGTCAGGGTGGCCCCCATTTCCAGGGCCAGGGCCGCCTCGCCGATCAATTCGGCGGCCCGCGCCCCGACGACGGTCGCGCCCAGCAGCACGCCGCTGTCCCGCTCGGCCACGGTCAACACGAAGCCCACCCCGCTGTCGAGGGTCAGGGCCCGGCCGTTGGCCGCCAGCGGAAAGCGCCCGCTGGCGACCGCGTAGCCCGCCGCCTCCGCCTCGGCGGCGGTCAGGCCCACGGCGGCCACCTCCGGATCGGTCCAGGCCACCCGCGGGATGGCCTGCGGGGCGTACTGGACCGGACGCCCGGCGATGGCCTCGGCCGCCACTTTGCCCTGCTTGAGGGCGACCGCCGCCAGCGGCGGCCCGCCCGTCACATCCCCCACGGCGTAGACCGCCGGGTTGCTCGTTTGCAGGCGGTCGTTGACCCGGATGTAGCCCTGCGCGTCGGTTTCCACCCCGACCGCGTCCAGCTTCAAGCCGGCGGTGCGCGGGGTCAGGCCGTTGGAGACCACGACCCGGGCCGCGCCTTCGACGGCCCTGGCCGGGTCGGATGCCTTCGTTTCAACAGTGACGCCCAGCTTCTTCAAACGGGCCCCCACCTCCCGCCCGGCGGCCGGATCGAACCCGTCCAGTAAACGCCGCCCGGCCGGGACCAGGAGGCGGACCGGCACGCCCACCTTGGCGAAGAAGGTCGCGACCTCGGCCGCGATGTAATCGGCCCCGATCACGGCCAGGTCCGGTGGAGGATCGACCAGGTGCAGGGCCTGGGCGGGCGTCAGCACCCGCTCGCCGTCGAATTCCAGGCCCGGCAAGGGCGCGGGACCGGCCCCGACGGCCACCACGCACCGCTCGAAGGCGTACCGCTGCGCGCCGTACTCGCCTTCGACCCGGACCTCGTTCTCGGACAGGAACCAGCCCCTGCCCTTGACCACCTCGACCCCGTTGCCTTTCAACAACTGGCCCACCCCCTTGACCAGCCGCTCGACCAGGCCCGCCTTCCAGCTTTGCATCCGGGCCAGGTCCACCGCCACCTGGCCGGTGGTCACCCCCATCGTCTCCAGCGTCGAGGCCCCCCAGGCCCGGTCCGCCGCCGCCAGCAGCGCCTTGGAGGGGATGCAACCCAGGTTGAGGCAGGTTCCGCCCAACGGGCCGGGCTCGATGATCGCCACCTGCTTGCCCAGTTGGGCGGCCCGGATGGCGGCCACGTAGCCGCCCGGTCCGGCCCCCAGCACGGCCACATCGACCGCCGTGGCCAGGTCGCCGACCACCATCAGCGCAACTCCAGGAGTAGCAGCCGGGGGTCGGCCAGCAGCGCCTTCAATCGACCCAGAAACCGGCCGGCGGCAGCGCCATCGATCAGGCGGTGGTCGTAGCTCAGGACCAGGGGCAGCACGGGCCGCACCTCGACCCGGCCGCCAACGGCCAGCGGCCTGTCCGCGATGCGGCCCGTGCCCAGAATGGCTACCTCCGGCGGGTTGATGATGGGCGTGCCCTGCCCGCCGCCGAAACTGCCGAAGTTGGTGACGGTAAAGGTGCTGCCCGAAAGCTCCGGCAAGCTCAGCTTGCGCTGCCGGGCCAGGTCCGCCAGCCGGGCCAACTCGGCGGCGATCTCCAGGACCGTCAACCGGTCGGCGTGGCGGATGACGGGCACGACCAGCCCCTCGGGGATGGCCGTGGCCACGCCGATATGATAATAACGGCGCAGCAAGATTTTGCGGTTTTCCATATCCAGGCTGGCGTTGAAATCGGGGAACTCCTGCAAAACCCGGACCGTGGCCTTGATGATCAGCGGCAGGTAGGTCAGTTGCACCCCGCGCCGGTCCGCCTCCGGCTTCAGGCTTTGCCGCAAGGCCACCAGATGCGAGGCGTCAACCTCGTCGAAGCTGGTCACGTGCGGCACGCGCCAGGCGATGTCCATCCGCTCGGCGATGCGCCGCCGCAGCCCTTGCAGCGGCTTCTCCTCGACGACCTCCTGGCCGGGCCGGGGGGGCGGGAACGCCGGCGGCGGGCCCGGGGGAGCGGCTTCGGGCGGGGCTGGCGCCTGTTCGGCGAAGCGGCGCACATCGCCCGGCAAAACGCGGCCCGCCGGCCCGGAGCCGGGCACCCGGGCCAGATCGACCCCCAGCTCCAGGGCCAGCTTGCGCACGGCCGGCGCGGCCAGGATGCGCTCGCCCGGTCCGGCGATGCCCGGCGTCTGGATTTTGGATTTTGGACTTTGGACTTTGGATTTGTCCTTGCCATCGGTCGGAGCCACTACTTCGCCTGCCGGGGCGATCACCACCAGCACCTCGCCGAGCTGGACCATCGCCCCCGGCTGGGCTTTGATCTCGACGATGGTCCCCGCCACCGGCGACGGCATCTCGACGATGGCCTTATCGGTTTGAATCTCCAGGATGATCTGGTCCTGGCCGACCGCGTCTCCCTCCTTGACCAGCCAGCGCACGATCTCCGCCTCGTGGATGCCCTCGCCGACATCGGGTAGTTTGAATTCGTACATGATCTCTCCTCTACGGCTCCAACGTCCGGCGGATGGCCGCCGCGATGCGCTCCGGGGTGGGGATGACCAAATCCTCGACGCCGGGGACCGGGAAGGGCGTGTCGGGGCAGGTGACCCGCTCCACCGGCTTGAGCAGGGAGTAGAGGCACTGCTCGTTGATGACGGCCACCACCTCGGCGGCCACGCCCCCGGAGCGGGGGGCCTCGTGGACCACCACCGCCCGGCCCGTTTTGTTGACCGAGGCGGCGATCGCGGCCTCGTCCAGGGGGGCGATGGTCCGCAGGTCGATGACCTCCACCGACGCCCCCGCCTCCGCTTCGATCAGGTCCGCCGCTTTCAGGGCGGCGTGCAGCATCGCCCCGTAGGCGATGACCGTTACATCCCGGCCTTCGCGGCTGACGGCGGCCTGGCCCAGGGGGATGGTGTACCGTTCCTCCGGCACCTCCTGCCGGAAAGAGCGGTAGAGCTTCATATGCTCCAGGAAGATGACCGGGTCGGGGTCCTCGATGGCAGCGTGCAGCAGACCCTTGGCGTCATACGGGGTGGCCGGAATCACGACCTTGACGCCCTGGATGTGCATAAAAAAGGCTTCCAGGCTGTCGGCGTGCAGCTCCGGGGTGCGGACGCCGCCGCCGAAAGGGGCGCGGATGACCAGCGGCGCGGTGAACACCCCGCCGGAGCGGTAGCGCATACGGGCCGCCTGGGAGGCGATCTGGTTGAAGGCAACGAAGCTAAACCCGGCGAACTGAATCTCGGCCACGGGCCGCAGGCCGTAGACGGCCATCCCCGTGGCTGCGCCGGCGATGGCCGACTCGGCCAGGGGCGTATCGAACACTCGCGCTTCGCCGAACCGCTCCTGCAGGCCGTCCGTCACCCGGAAGACGCCGCCGTTCTTGCCCACGTCCTCGCCGAAGATCAGGACCCGCCGGTCCCGTTCCAGCTCCAGCTCCAGGGCGTTGTGAATCGCTTGAACCATCGTCAGGTTAGGCATCCTGCCCCTCCCTTCCCAAAAACTCCAGCAGGTCGGCCCGCTGCCGTTGCAGTTGCGGCGGCAGCCCTTCGTAGACCAGGTCGAAGATTTCAGCCGGGTCCTGCGGCGGCAGCGCTTCGATGGCCTCGACGGCGGCCTGGATCTCGGCCCGGACCTCGGCCTCGATCTGCTCCTCGTCGCCGTCGTTGAGCCACTGGCCCGCGCGCAGGTACTGGCGGAAGCGCGGCAGCGGGTCGCGCCCTTTCCATTCCTCGAGTTCGGCCTCGGGGCGGTACTTGGTCGGGTCGTCGGCGGTGGTGTGAACGCCGAGGCGATAGGTGATCAGCTCGACCAGGCTGGGGCCTTCCCCGGCCCTGGCCCGCTCGACACACGCAGACACCACCTGGTAGACGGCCAGGATGTCGTTGCCATCGACGATGTGGCCGGGCATGCCGAAGCCGGGGCCCCGGTGGGCGATGTACTCCGCCGCCGACTGCTTGTGGCGCGGCACGGAGATGGCCCAGCCGTTGTTTTGCACGACAAAGACGATGGGCGCTTTGAAACTCCCGGCGAAGTTCAGGGCTTCGTTGAAATCCCCTTCGGAGGAGGCCCCGTCGCCGCAGACGCTGACCACGGCCTGCGGCTGGCCGTCGTATTTGAGACCCATCGCCAGGCCGACCGCATGTTGCATCTGGGTGGCCAGGACGATCTGCATCGGCAGGCAATGGGCCTCCACCGGGTATTTGCCGGTGACGTAGCCCTTATACGTCTCCATCACGGCCAGCATGGGCACGCCCTTGACGAAGTAGGCCAACACCTCCCGGTAAGAGCCGGCCAGCCAGTCCGCCGCTTGCAGAGGGGCGGCCAGGCCGACGTTGGCCGCTTCCTGGCCGTCGATGGGGGCGAAGGTGCCCATCCGCCCCTGGCGCTGCAAGGCCACCATCCGGTGGGAAAAGACCCGGCCCAGCACCATCCAGCGGTAGAAATCGAGCAGTTGTTCCGGCGGAAGCTCCGGCGGCTCGGCCACGAGCGCACCCTCCGGGTTCAGGATTTGATGAACCTTGTCAGGAATTGGAAACGCCATTGTATCGAAACTCCTTGGGTGTAAATTGCAGGACTTACGCGGTGAC
>JBHHXL010000301.1:0-5988 GCA_046757065.1 Anaerolineae bacterium | reverse complement strand
TCGCCAATGCGGCCAGCAACACTTAGTAACTGTCCGTAAATAACTTTTCACTTTTCCCCAAGAAACACCCTGCAAAAACGCCAAGTTATTTCTGGACAACTACTTAGAGACGGTCTGAAAAGTCGGGTTTGAGGTGACCGGCACTTAAAAACGTTCAAACCCAGGGCAGAATAGGGCCGAATTTCACGAAGTTAATCGCAAAAGTGCCGGTCACCTTGCCCCGTCAAATACTTTTCAGACAGCCTCTTAGACGGTTTTGACGAGTAGCGTTGATTTGCCGCCCGGCCCGCCGGCGGCATTTGCCTAATTCGGCCAGCGGTGCGACAATCATCGCCTTGAAACCCACGCCTCGCCAACCGATGACCTTCAGGAGATACCGAAGATGACCACCGGCCAAGAGCCAAAAGACCTGAGCCCCCTGGCCAGTCCCCCGTCCCGCAAAGGGGTCCCGGCCTGGTTAACCTATCTATTCACCATCATCGGCATCATCTATCTGCTCAACCCGACCGCCGGCATCCTGGAGCTGATTCCGGATAATTTGCCTTTCATCGGCAACCTCGACGAGGGCCTGGCCGCGCTGCTGGTCTGGTACGGTCTACTGGAGTTCTTCGAGGGCAAGAAATTCAGGAAGGGGGGAAAGTAACGATGCCTTACGCAACACTTATCTCGACCGACGCCCTGGCCGATCACCTTGATGATCCGGGCTGGGTGGTGGTCGATTGCCGCTTTGACCTGGCCGATCCGGTGGCGGGCCGGCGGCGCTACGAGGCCGGGCACATTCCGGGCGCGATCTATCTGGCCCTGGAATACGACCTGTCCGATCCCAAAACGGAAACGACCGGGCGCCATCCCCTGCCCGATATGGCTTTCTTTCAGCAACGCCTGGGGCAATGGGGCATCGGCTCGGGCAGCCAGGTGGTGGGGTACGATGACGCCGGCGGGGCCTACGCCGCCCGGCTGTGGTGGATGCTGCGCTACCTGGGCCACGAGGCGGCGGCAGTTCTGGACGGGGGCTTTCCCCGCTGGCAGCACGAGGGGCGGCCCAGCCGGGGCGGGATAGAAACCCGCCCTGCGGCCCATTTTTCGGGAGAAGCCAGCCCGGCCTGGCGGGCCGGCCTGGCCGATGTAGAGCGGCTCAGGGAGGCGCCGGATTACCGGCTGGTCGACTCGCGCGATCCGGACCGCTTCCGGGGGGAAAACGAAACCATCGACCCGGTGGCCGGGCGCATCCCGGGCGCAGCCAACTATTTCTTTATGGACAACCTGGCCGAAGACGGCACGTTCCTGCCGGCAGAACGGCTCAAATCGCAATTGGCGGCGGTGGTGGGGGATGCCACGCCGGAGCGGACCATCTTCTATTGCGGGTCGGGGGTAACAGCCTGCCTCAACGTGCTGGCGATGGAGCACATCGGGCTGAAGGGCTCGAAGCTCTTTGTCGGCTCCTGGAGCGAGTGGATCACCGATCCGGACCGGCCTATCGCCACTGGCTGAGGGAAGCTTCGGACTAATACCTCAAGGCGTCAATGAGCCTGGGGCGTAGGGTGCACGAACGATCTGTTAGCAGATTCAGTTGACTACGAGCTCTCCCCCCTTTCGCTGCGTGTCCCCCCGCTGGGGCTGATAGATGATCAAGCCTCGCCTCAAAAACAGATCGTTCATAGACCGGGGGCGTATCCTTCGACAGGCTAAGGATACGCCTCAATCCCAGGCTTACTTGTGCCCCGGTGTACTAACGCACCGGCTCCGTCAACAATACATCATTGAAGGTATTCACCTGCAAAATCCAGCGGCTCCCGATCTGGTACTGGCTGAACTCGGTGAAATCGTCCGGCCTGTAGGTGAGGGCGCCGGTTTCAGCCTTAAAGAATACCTGGTAGCTCTCGCTGCGCGCCCCCTCCCGCTGGCCGGCGGCCAGGCGCACCAACGGCCATTGGGGATTGAGGTCCTGGCCGGTCAGCGTCACCTCATCGACCGCCTGCCATTCATCGACCGTGTACTCGCACCAGTCCTGCAAGACGCGATACTCGCAATCCTGGACGACCTCGCCGAAGCCGCTGCCGGTGTCGACGGTGTAAGGCGTGCCGCAAACCTCCTCGGCGTTGGGGGCCGGTTCATCTTGCACGTGATGCACGCGCTGGGTGCAAACGCCGACGGCCTCGCCTGAGGGTATATCCTCCAGCCAGGTTTCACGGGTGACGGGGCGCAGTTCCTCAACCGCCACGCTTCGGGTCCAGGAAACGCCGCTGACGGTGCCGGTCATATCCTCGGTCCGGATACCCAAGGCGATGAAAAGGCCGATGCCGCCGCACACCACCAGCGCCAGGGCCAGGGCGATGAGCAGGGGAACCCGGCTGCCGCCCCGCCGGGAGTCGGCGGCGGGCCTGGCTTGCGGCGCTGCCTCTTCAACCAGACCCGCCCCGCAATGCTCGCAGATGGGCGCATCGGCCGGGTTGGCTGTGCCGCAGGAGGGGCAGACCACCGGCTCTGCCGCCTCGGCGCGATGGGCGCCCACCACCTGGCCGTGACGGCGGGCCGTGCCTTTCGTTAGATCGCCGCCGCACTGGCTGCAAGTCGTAGCTCCGGCCGGGTTGCGCGTGCCACAGTAGAAGCAGTGAATGTCGGGCCCGGCTTTGGCCTGGGCCAGTTCCGCCTCGTCGGTGATCAGTTCTTCCTGGGCAGGCTGTTCGAAGGCCAGGTCCTCGGGCTGGGGGGCGCGGCAATTGAGGCACGTTTTCTGCGGGCCGGGGTTCCTGGTACCGCAATTGGGGCAGGTCCATTCCAGCCGGGTGTAACCGAGGGTCTTGCGGGCCATAAAGGAGTACCTCCTCTAACGGAAGGGTAGGTTTGGCGAGGAATTATCTAAAATATACCGTAGGTTTGCATGAGGCGCAAGTGAATCGCCCGCGATTTAACCGGGCGGCCATCACCTGCTTGACAACATCGCGCTTTCCAAGAATAATGACAATCGGGGATTTACTCAAATCCCGGAACAGACTTCAATTTCATAGAAACGCAGAAAGGACGTAGTCGATGAATATGAGCCCGCACGGCAACGGAGCCGTCGGCGGCATTGGCTTTACGCTAACCGAAGAGCAAAGGATGATGCAACGGATGGCCCACGACTTTGCCGAAAAGGAGCTGGTGCCGGTCGCCGAAAAGTACGACAAAAGCCACGAATATCCCTGGCCTGTGGTGCGCAAGGCCCAGGAACTGGGCCTGACGGTGATCAATGTCCCGGAAGAATATGGCGGCATGGGTCTGAGCCTGCTGGACGAGATGATTGTGGCCGAGGAATTGTGCTGGGGCTGCTCCGGGATCGCCCTGGCCATTACGATTAACAGTCTGGCCGTTTTGCCGGTGATCATCGCCGGGAACGAGGCCCAAAAGCAGGAATACCTGGGCCGGATGGTCAACGGCCAGCTGGCAGCCTACGCCGTCACCGAGCCGGGCGCTGGCTCGGACGTGGCCGCCATCAAATCGACCGCCCGCCGCGAAGGAGACGAATACGTCCTCAACGGCACCAAGACTTTCATCACCGGGGCAACCGTGGCCGACTGGTACACGGTTTTCGCCTACACCGATCCTGAGCATCGCTACAACGGCATAAGCGCCTTCCTGGTCGACCGGGATAGGCCCGGCCTATCCGTGAGCAAACCCTTCGACAAGCTGGGGCAGCACGCCTCAGACACGGCCGAGGTGCGCCTGGAGAACGTGCGCATCCCGGTCGAGAACCGGCTGGGTGAGGAGGGGGATGGGTTTATGATCGCCATGAAGGTCTTCGACCGCTCGCGGCCTGGGGTTGGGGCCGGGGCGGTCGGCGTTGCCCGGCGGGCGCTGGACGAGGCCATCAAATACGCCGCCGGGCGGGAGACGATGGGCAAGTTTATCTACCAGCACCAGGCCGTGGGCCATATGATCGCCGATATGTCGATGCAAATCGACGCCGCCCGCCTGCTGGTCTGGCGGGCCGCCTGGCTGTACGACCAGGGCCAGCCGAACGTCCGTGAAGCGGCCATCGCCAAAGCCTTCGCCGCCGACGCCGCGATGAAGGTTTGCGTCGACGCGGTGCAGGTCTTCGGCGGTTACGGCTATATGTCCGAATACCCGGTCGAAAAGCTCCTGCGCGACATCAAAATCTACCAGATTTACGAAGGCACGAGCCAGATTCAACGGAATATCATCGTTCGCGAGTTGTTCAAATAGTGGGAACGTTGATCTTAATGGACGAAGTTGGGTCGTTTACAACCCTGGATAAGCGGCAGGTGACCGTCCGGCGGATTACGGCCAAGGACACGCCCCTGCTGGTCGATCTGTTTCATCACCTCTCGGAGCGGACGATACGCCTGCGCTTTCACGTCCACCTGAGCCATATCCCGGAGGACCGGCTGTGGGAGCAGGCCCAGGCCCTGTCCGACCTGGACCCGGCTCGCGAAGTGGCCTTGCTGGCCCTGGTCGAAGAGGAGGGCAGCGAGCACGCGGTCGGTGTGGCCCGTTTCGGGCGGGCCAGCGCCGAAGACATCCAGGCCGAAGCCGCCGTCGTCGTCCGGGACGACTACCAGGGGGCCGGATTGGGCACGCACCTGGCGTTCCGGCTGATTCACGTCGCCCGCTCGATGGGGATCAAGCAATTTGTGGCCTGGGTGCTGCCTGAAAATATCGAGGTCTTGCGCCTGATCAACAAACTGGGGCTTCCTTTCGAGCAACAGACGCGAATGGGCGAAACAAAAATCGTGGCGAACATCGACGAGATCGATAAGTTGCAGGCGCTGCTCGATTGAACAAACTTTGCCCTTGTCAGGCCGGCAGGTTTTCCAGCAAGTCGGGTTGGAGCTGCAAAACATCGACCGGAGAGGCCTGAACATCGATCAGCGTCGCCTCGGCCAGAGCCTGTTGCAGCCAGGCATCCCACGGCTGCTGGGCCTCCAGCGTCTCGATCATCTCCACCCTGGCCGCCGTCACCGGATGCCGGGGGGTGAAGAGGGTGCAACAATCTTCGCCGGGGATGTTGGACAGGGCGAAAGTGTTGATCTGCCGGGCCCGGTCGATGATCTCATCCTTGTCCAGGCCGATCAGAGGCCGCAGGATGGGCAGATTGGCCGCCTGTTCAATGGCCCGGATGTTGTGCATCGTCTGCGAGGCCACCTGCCCCAAACTCTCGCCGGTGACCAGAGCCAGCGCCCCCTCGCGCCGGGCGATCTCCCCGGCGACGCGGACCATCAGCCGCCGGTACAACACAACCCGGTAGTCCGGCAGCGAGGTTTTCATGATCTCGGCCTGGATGCGCCCGATGGGCACGCTGTACAACCGGGCCGAACCGCCCCAGGCCGTCAGCACGCGGGCCAGCTCAATCGCTTTGACCTCCGAGGTGCGGCTGGTCAGCGGATACCCGTGAAAATGGATGTTGAGCACGTGGCAACCGCGCTTTAACATATACCAGGCCGCCACCGGCGAATCGATGCCCCCCGATAGCAGGTTCAAGACCTTGCCGCCGGTTCCTACCGGCAGCCCTTTGGCTCCCGGAACCCGCTCGAAGTAGAAGAAGATCTCCTGGTAAACGATCTCAACGTGGACCGTCAGGTCAGGCCGGTTCAGGTTCACTCCCCACCCCGTCGCCCGGCGGATGGCCGTCCCCAGGCGGCGGTTAACCTCTTGCGAAGTATGCCGAAAATCCTTGTGGGGGCGCCGGGTGCGCACGCTGAAGGTAATCCCCGTTTCCGGCGGCAAATGGGCCAGGATCGCTTTTTCCAGGAGCGGCAGGCTCAACGGCACCGACCAGGCCCGGCCAAAATAAGCGATGCCAAAGACGGTCCGCAGCCGGCTTTCGATCTCCGGCCAGGCGGCGGACGGGCCCAGCCGCAGCACTAGCCGGCCCGATCGCCGGTGGCCGGGTCGAACATCCAGGCCGGCCAGGCGATTCAAGATGTTGTTGCGCAGGGCGTTCAGGAATCGGGGCCGGTTCTTGCCCTTCAAGCCCAATTCGCCGTAGTG
>JBHHXL010000300.1:0-6029 GCA_046757065.1 Anaerolineae bacterium | reverse complement strand
CTCAGTTGAAATTTTGTAGTTCTAAGAGGCTGTCTGAAAAGTATTTGACGGGGCAAGGTGACCGGCACTTTTGCGATTAACTTCGTGAAATTCGGCCCTATTCTGCCCTGGGTTTGAACGTTTTTAAGTGCCGGTCACCTGAAACCCGACTTTTCAGACCGTCTCTAAAGTTTTCTGTGGTTGCTCTAATTATCGGATAAATCATAGCCCGGATTCCCGGAGCGGAGCGGAGTGGGCCACGTTGGGCGAACCGCCGGCTGAGTAGTTACCCGGAATCTTCGATGATCGCGCAGAATGTGATATGTGTCGGCTTTAGCGATGACATTTATCACTAATTCTGGGGCTGTTTATCGAGTATGCTTCTTGTAATGGCCAACAATATGCTGCACGCGTCCTTTGACCTGCCCCCCCCTTGATGCTAAACTATGCCTCGCTTTTTGCCATTCCCATCATTTTGCCCAGGCAGTGAGGTCAGCTATGCCAATTGTAGCCTTCCCCGGCGTCAAGGGAGCTTACTCGGAAAGCGCCATCTACCAGTTTTTTGGACCTGAAGCCAACACCATCGCCTGCGCCTCGCTGGAGCGGGTCTTCGAGGCCGTCGAAACGAAGCAGGCGGGCCAGGCCATCCTGCCCGTCGAAAACGCCCTGACCGGCTCCTGGCCCCGCGCCTATGAGTTGCTGATGGAGCGCGACCTGCGCATTCAGGCCGAGATCATCATCCGCATCCAGCACACGTTGATGGCCGCCCCCGGCGTCAACCTGGCCGATTTGAAGCGGGTTCGCTCCACCCGGCAAACGCTCAACCAGTGCGAGAAATTTATCAGCCGTTACGACCTGGAGCCGATCTCCGCTTTCGACACGGCCAGCAGCGCTCGCGACCTGGCCGCCGCCCCGGAGCCCGATTTAGGGGTCATCGCCAGCAAGCTGGCCGCCGAGATTTACCAACTGGATGTCCTGCGCGAAGAAATCGAGGATGCGCCCTTCAATTACACCCGGTTCTTCGTTTTAGGGGATGAAGACCCGCCCCGCGCCCAGCGCAGCAAAACCTCCCTCATCTTCAGCGCCCGCCATCTGCCCGGCTCGCTCTATCACTGCCTGGGCGAGTTCGCCGAGCGCAACATCAACCTGACCAAAATCGAGTCGCGCCCGCGCCGCAACCGGCCCTGGCAGTACCTGTTCTTCCTCGATTTTGAGGGCCACTGGCAGGACCCGGCGGCCGAGGCGGCCCTGCTCGGATTGCTGCGCCGGGCCGGCTACGTCAAAATGCTCGGCTCCTACCCGATGGCCACCACCCCTCGCCCCGATGAGAAAAATATGGCCCGCGCCCAGGATGGCCTGGAAGAGGGTGAAATGTCATGATCATCATTATGCACGCCGAGGCCACGCAATCTGAAATTGACAACGTGGTGGCCGCCGTTGAAGCCAAGGGCTGGCAGACGCACCGCTCGCACGCTTCGGGCGAGACGATCATCGGCCTGCACGGCCACGGCCAGCCCCTTGATCCGTTTCACCTGGGCCAGATGCCGGGGGTGCGGGAGACAATGGCCATCACCCAGAAGTTCAAAGTCGCCAGCCGCGCCTTTCGCCCCGAGGATACAACCTTCAGCGTGGGCGAGGTGGCGGTGGGCGGCGAGCAGGTGGCGGTCATCGCCGGGCCTTGCTTCGTGGAAAGCCGGACCCAGATTTTGGAAACGGCGCAGGCGGTCAAGGAAGCCGGGGCCACCTTCTTGCGCGGCGGAGCCTTCCAGCCGCGCACCTCTCCCTACAGCTCGCCGGGGTTGGAAGAAGCGGGCCTCAGGTTCCTGGCCGAGGCCGGGCAAGCCACCGGTTTGCCCGTCGTCACCGAAGTCCTGTCGCCTTCAAAGGTCACCCTGGCGGCCATCTACGCCGACGTGCTGCAGATCGGCGCCCGCAATATGCGCAATTTCGACCTGCTCAACGCGGTTGGCCGGGCGCACAAGCCGGTCCTGCTCAAGCGAGGGATGGCCGCCACCGTCGAGGATTTGTTGATGGCCGCCGAGAGCATCCTGGCTCACGGCAACAACCGGGTTATGCTCTGCGAGCGCGGTATCCGCACCTTCGACCAAAAATACACCCGCTACACCTTCGATGTCAACGCCATTGCCCTGCTCAAGGAGCTGACCCACCTGCCGGTCATCGCCGACCCCAGCCACGCCGTTGGGGTGCGGCGTCACGTTTCCCCCGTGGCTCTGGCAGCCATTGCCGCTGGCGCGGATGGCCTGATGGTGGAAGTCCATCCCGATCCCGACCAGGCCGCCTGTGACGGCGACCAGTCGTTAACTCCGGCCCAATTCGCAGATTTGATGGCCCAGGCAAAACAGGTGGTCCGGGCCGTAGGCCGCTGCGTCTGATCGGGCCGGTCCGGAATTTTAGGTGCGACGCACTTATCATCCAAGAAACAGTCTGGATTGCGGATTTCGTTTCTTGAAATGCCAACCAAAAGTGCGTCGCACCTGGCTCGCCTACATCTGCAGTGCGAAGCCTCCCCGTGGGATTGCGGCAGGCATCGGTCGATTGTGTGGAAATTCTGGTCAATCCCCCCCGAAGCGGCGAACTTGCATGATTCGCGGCATTGCTCATAATAATAGCCGGGCCGTCAACGCTGGTTGATCGTTCCAGGGACAGGACTTACTTCGTAGGTCGGCTTTTTGGGTAAGGGGAGAATTCTCAGCAGATAGGGAGCGGATTAACGGATAATCTCCACGCAACAGGGCATCCGCTAATCCGCTAGGCCGAAGGCCATCCGCTGATAATCCTCTCCGCCACTTATTTGAAAGATATTGGTCCTACAATTCATTTTGAACACACTCAAATGAATTCGGCTGCGTAACTGCTGGCAGTTAGAGGGGGAGTAATGGGCATATTGAAGAAGGGGCTTGGCTTTGCGGGTTGCCTGCTTCAGATAACCTTGATCGTGTGTATTACCGGGGCGATTGCCGCCGGGGTGATCGGCTGGCGGGCGGGCTGGGACGGCCTCGGGCTGAACCGCCTGATGGCCCGGCGCGCGCCTTGGGGGGAGGTCAAGGCGGCTCCGGCGCAGATTGCCGCCGCGCCTACGAGTACGGCGCTGCCATTTCCGTCGCGCGGGGCGACCTCGCTCCCCACCATAGCGCCCCTGCCCACGCCAACCGAATTGGTCATCCCCTGGCCGACCAAAACAACGCCGTCCGCCGGCATCGACGATGCCGGAGCGGCGCCAGCGCCTCCCGAATCGACAAACCCGCCGCCCGCGCCCACCGCAGCGCCACCGGGCCCTTTACCCACCCCAACCGCTACGCCGCCTCCCACCGTCTCCGAAAGCGCCATCGACGCCTCGCCGGTTTACGCCGGTTCTCCCTACCCCCAGCGCCCGGCGACGCGGGTGGTCATCCCGGCCCTGAATCTGGATAGTAGCGTGATTATGTCCCCCATCGAGAACCAGACCTGGAAAGTTGATCACCTGGACCAGGCGCTCGGCCACCTGGAGGGCACGGCCAGCCCCGGCGAAGCCAACAACGTCGTTCTGGCCGGCCACGTCACGCTGGCCCCCGATGGGCGGCCTGGCCCGTTCAAGGAATTGAGCCGGCTCCAGCCGGGCGAGGTCGTCATCGTTTACGACGGCGATGTGCCCTATTATTACATCATTGATGCCCTGGATGTGGTCCAGCCGACCGACGTCCAGGTCACGTTTCCGACCTCCATCCCGAAGCTGACCCTGATCACCTGTACCAACTTCGATTACGCCCAGGGGCGCTACGCGGATCGGCTGGTGGCAGTGGCCCATTTGATGGAGGGCCAGAATTAGGCCGAAGCCGCAAAAAACGCCTTAACATCATTAAAATTCGCCGATATTTCGAGCAAAACCCCGTTGTGGGGTTGGTTTTTTCGCTATTGACTTTGCCAGGAGCTTGCATTATAGAGTATACTGGCAGTTACGCCAGAGTTTTAACATTTGGGCCTGGTTAACTTGATGTTAGGGTAGGGGCGATATTTTTCCCCTGAAAAGAATTCTGACATTCTGCAACTTCCGGAAGTATACTCGTTAAGGATAGAAACTGACGTTTTTTCCGTCACCGGTCGGTCAAAGAACGTAGATTCTCCACCTTTATAAGTATAATCCCTGAGAAAAGTTAGCCTTAAAAACTGAAGTACTGGGTCGGCAATTACCTGCGGTATGGTATCTGGCTCCTTCAAGGCGGCCACCAATTGGCGCTGCCCGAGTTTGGATCAAAACCCGGGCGCGTCCGGGCGGCAGCTTCCCGCACAAATTCCCCGGCTAATCCAACCTGGATCAAGCGACACCGTCTTGCCTGCAACTCTAGCAGTCTCGAAGGTTGGCCGGCCTGCTGTTTTCTGCTATAAAGCGAGGTAGTCTTTATGAAACAGAATTTGGTTTCCGTGGTTATACTGCTCGGCCTGGTCATGGGCAACGGCTTTTTGTTCTCGCCAATTTCCAACACCTCCCTCGGAGCAACATCGGAAAGGGCAACCACGGCGCACTTACCGGGGTCGATGCCCCCGGCGGGCAATCTCTCTTCGCCGGAATCCTCCCAGAGCCTGTCCACCACAACGGACGGGCGCGGGTACTACATCTTCCGCCAACTCGATGACGCCTCCCACCAGGTCTGGCTGGATTTGATGACCCTGCCCGCCGGCCTCAGGCCGGGGGAAGCCGGCGCTTCCCCCCGGATGCTGCTCCATCCCGGGCAAAGCCAGGTTTCTGACCTGCTGGCCGGCGACGTGCGTTTCACCGCCAGTTACGACCGCGAGGCGGGCACGCTCGACGGCTGGGTCTTTCGCGACGGCAACCGTAACGGAATCTTTGATGAAAACGAGACGGGTTTACCGCAGGTGACCGTTTTCGATCCCGGCGTGTTTGTTTACTTCGTGCCGGGGCATCACGGTACGGCCCCGCCCGATGTCATCGATCCGGTCAACGGCGGTATGCTCGACGCCTACGAAACTATCGATAGCTGCACCACCGATTGGTCCAACGATCCGGCCCTGGGCCTGGATTCGATCATCTCCGTCACCGCCAGCAACGATAATACGACCTGGTTCTACGACCATTGGGAGGATGGCTACGACGCCGATCCGCTGGCCCCCGGCGCGGGGTCAACGACCCTGACCGGAACCTTGAGCGCCGGCGCCTCGCAAATCTTTCAAACGCGCAACGACGTCTTCGCTGCGCCGTCCACCCCGCCGACGGTCAACACCCCGGCCAGCAATTACGCCTTTGACGGGCGGGACCGGATCACCATCCTGGGCGACCCGGTCAACCTCACCCGCAACGCCTGGCCCTCCGAGCGCAACACGGTCCTGGCCGGCTCCTGGGAGGCTTACCCCGTCAATCGCTGGGGCACCGACTTTGTCATCCCCGCCGGCGAGGATTTGAACGACCGCGATTTTCTGAGCGTGCACCTGTTCATTATGGCCCAGGCCGATAACACCACGGTCACCTACGACCTGGACGGCCCCGGCGGCAACCCCCCGGCGGCCCCGGTGGTGCTCAACCAGGGCGAGAGTATCCACCGCTTCAACCCCACCCCGCCCGGCGTCAACGCCAGTTCGGTTCTGTCGGGGGCGACGATTCAGGCCAGCGCCCCGGTGCAGGTCCATATGCTGGCCGGTGGCTGTGATCCCAGCTACACCGCCCGTGGTTTTCACATCTTGCCCGACTCGCGCCTGGAAAATGAATACTATCTGGCCACACCCTCTTTTGAGGATGCCTCTTGCGGCATCATCGACGGCAATGACCGCTTCAGCCGGGTCTATATCCGCAACGCGTCCGGGGCCGACATCAGCATCAATTGGGAGACCAATTCCGGCAGCGGTAGCTTCACTGCGCCAATGCAGGCCACCACGGCCTTTACCAACCCCGATTTTGACAGCGGGGTCCGTCTGTACACGAACAACGCGAACGAGGAGTTCACCATTCTGGCCACGGTCGATCAAACCCAGGATTATGACTGGGGCTACACCCCCGTGCCCCGGACCGAGTTGACCTCCGAGGTTGTCCTGGGCTGGTC
>JBHHXL010000299.1:0-6042 GCA_046757065.1 Anaerolineae bacterium | reverse complement strand
TCCGTGAGCAATTATTACTTTTCGGCTTAAATGTTAAATTTGTCAGTCAACCAGCCTACGGGGCTTCGCACCGAGTGCTAGATTAGGGTTGTTGCAAGGAGGGCCCTAATGAGCGGTGATCGCTACCGCGTTACCATCCCCGATGTGGCCTATTATCAGGCTCAAATCAAGTGCCAGTCCGCCTGCCCCGTCCGCACCGACGCCCGTGGCTATGTAACGGCCATTGCCAGCGGCGATTTGCGGAGCGGCTATCGCATCGCCCGCGAGCCGAACCCCCTGGCGACGATCTGCGGGCGGGTGTGCAACGCGCCCTGCGAGGCCGCCTGCCGCCGGGGCAACTTTGACGCCCCGATTGCCATTCGCCCCCTCAAGCGCGTGGTTACCGAACGCTACGGCGCGGAGGCCCAGTGGCGGCTGCCCCGGCTGAAAGAAGAATTGGCCACCGATACCACCCTGCCCGATACGCTGACCACTCGCTCTCGCACCATCTTGCAACGTCTGGCCGAAACTCCGGGCCGCAAACCCGGCCGGGTAGCCATCATCGGTTCCGGCCCGGCCGGTTTGGGCGCGGCCCACGACCTGGCCCTGTTGGGCTACGCGGTTACCATATTTGAGGCCGCCCCCGTCGCCGGAGGTATGCTGCGCACGGGGATTCCCCTCTATCGCCTCGACCGCCACCTGCTCGATCTGGAGGTGCAGGCCATCCTCGATCTGGGCGTCGAGCTTCGCACAAATACCGCCGTGGGCCGCGATGTGGCCTTTGCCGATTTGCGCCGCGATTTCGACGCCATCTTCCTCGGCACCGGCCTGGGCGAAGGACGCAGCCTGCGCATTCCGGGCGTAGACCTGGACGGCGTGTTCAAAGCCATTGACTTTCTGCTCAACGTCAATATGGGTTACAAGGTTGACCTGGGCCAGAAGGTGTTGGTCGTCGGCGGAGGCAACGTGGCCATCGATGCCGCCCGGATGGCCCTGCGCCACCAGATGGAGCAGGTCGATCTGGACACCCTCAGCCCGGTCGAGGTGGCCGAAATGCAGGCCGCTGCCCGCGAGGCCGAGATCGAGGCCGAAGCGGACGGGGGCGAAACCCTCCACACCGCCATCGATGCCGCCCGCGCTGCCCTGCGCCTCGGCGTGGGCGAGGTGGAGATAATTGCCCTGGAGTCGTGGGAGGAGCTGCCAGCCAGCGAACTTGAGATCGAGGAGGCCCGGGAGGAGGGCATCCGCATCCACCCCCGGCGCGGCCCACATCGCATTCTGGGGGAAAACGGGCAGGTGACCGGCCTGGAGACCATCGACGTCGCCTCCGTTTTCGACGAAGATGGCCGTTTCAATCCGAAATTCATCCCCAACACCCAACGGACGATGGACTGCGATACGGTCATCCTGGCTATCGGCCAGGCGGCCCAATTAGACTTCTTGAGCGGGGCCGATGGTCTGGAAATCAGCCCGCGCGGCCTGATCGTGGCCGACCCTCAAACCGGAGCCACCACCGTGCCCGGCATCTACGCCGGCGGGGACGTGGTTTACGGCCCGCGCATCCTCATTGAGGCCGTGCGCGATGGGCAACGCGTCGCCCGCAGCATCGACGCCTACATCCAGGGGCGCGATCTCGAGGTCGAACGGAAGGCTCAATGGCTTCCGCTGCCGAATCATAAGATGCCGGAGGGCTGGATAGACCGCCCCCGGCAGAAAGTGCCCACCCTGCCCCTGGAACGTCGAATCGGCATTGCCGAGGTGGAAACCGGCTACGACGAAGCGGCGGCCTCCGCCCAGGCCGAGCGTTGCCTGAATTGCGGGATCAACACTATTTTCGACTCCAACAAGTGCATCCTCTGCAACGGCTGCGTCGATGTTTGCCCCTGGAACTGTCTCAAGATCGTCCGCGTGGCCGATCTGCTGGGGGATGCCGATTTCGAGGCCCTGGTTGAGCAACGTTACGGCGTTAGCCCACCAACCTTGCTGGAGGGGGACGTCAATGCCTCGGCCATCATCAAAGACGAAGACCTTTGCACTCGCTGCGGCCTGTGCGCCCGTCGTTGCCCGACCGGGGCCATTACGATGGAAGCTTTTGCCTTTGAGGAGACGCTGCAATACGAAGGCTGAAGGCTGAAGGCTGAAGGCTGAAGTTTTCGGAAGACAGCTACATAGTAAATCACTTTCATCCTTCATCCTTCATCCCTCACGCGCAGCGTTCATCCTTTCACTCAGGAGATCATATCAAATGGCAAGCCTGATTAACGCTATCACCGCCTCTCGCGTTTGGAAATCCTTCTTTCGCCACGGCTGGCCGGATACGGCGCTCAATCGCTCGCTGGTGATGACCACCAATATCTTCTTCCATATCCACCCGGTCAAGGTCAGCCGCAAGAGTTTGCAGGTCCGTTCAACGCTGGGGCTGGGGGTGATCTCCGTCGTTCTCTTTGTCATCCTGACCCTGACCGGCGTGTTGATCATGTTTTACTACGTGCCCTCGACGGAAATGGCTTATGAAAACATCATCGCTTTGCAGACCCGAGTCTACTACGGCCAGGTGATGCGCAATATGCATCGCTGGGCGGCGCACGCGATGGTGCTGGTTGTTATTTTGCATATGCTGCGCGTCTTTTACACGGGCGCTTACAAACCGCCCCGCGAGTTCAACTGGGTGATCGGTGTTTTTCTGCTGTTGATGACTCTGGGGGCCAGCTTCACCGGCTACCTGCTGCCGTGGGATCAGCTTTCGTTCTGGGCGATCACGGTCGGTACGAACATCGCCGGCTACGCGCCGCTCCTCGGCTCCCAGTTGCGATTTATTTTGCTGGGTGGCTTTGAGGTCGGCCAGAATGCACTAACCCGGTTTTACGCCCTGCACATTATGGTTTTGCCGCTACTGATGACCGGCGCGGTTTCAGTTCACCTCTGGCGCATTCGCAAAGACGGTGGGCTGGCTATGCAAGGCGGCAGCGATGATCGCCTGGAATTAATTGCGAATGATGAATGATGAATTGCGAGCTGTGAATGATTCTCGGCTGAACGGGACTCCATTTACAACTCAAAACTCAAAACTCACAATTCACGTGGGGAGCGTTTATGACCGTTGAAACCAAAGACCGCCCGGTTTTCCCCCGGGGTAAATTAAAGACCTATGGCTTGATGGAACTGGTGCGAGGGACCTCGCCGATGGTGGGCAAAGGCCCGGATGAATCGGTGTTTGCCTTCCCGGTTGTAGCTATCCTGGAGGGGCTGTTGGCCCTCGGCACGACCGCGCTGTTGCTCCTCTTCTCCCTGCTGCGTGACGCCCCTCTGGAGGAGCTGGCCAACCCTGACCTGACCACCAACCCGGCCAAAGCGCCCTGGTATTTTATGAGCCTGCAAGAGTTGCTGCTGCACATGCATCCTATGTTGGCCGGAATTATCGTGCCCGCTTTGGTGGTTCTGTTTCTGCTGGCCCTGCCCTACCTGGACACGGACCGGAGCGACAGCGGGCGCTGGTTTGCTTCGGCCAGGGGATCGAAGATCGTCATCCTGGCAGCTTTATATGCCCTGATCGTCCAGCCGGCCCTGATCGTTTTTGACGAGCTTGTGGGCCTGCGCGGGCTGGGTGTGCACACCCCCTTTATTTTGCAAGCGGTAGGGCCAATTGTCTTTGGGGTCTTTTTGTTGGGTTTGCCCTTGCTTGTTTTGTGGCGCTTCAAACCAAACCGGCGAGAGGTAATGATGCTGGTCTTCACTGTGATCATGGTCAGCGCCGTGGTGCTGACCGTCAGCGGCTTTCTGTTCCGGGGGCCGGGGATGCATCTTTACTCGCCGTGGAATATGCCCGCTGGCTACAATCCCTGGAGTAGCCTGTAATGATCGGTAGCAGAGGAACGGAAAATGGGTAACAAAAAAGGGCTTGATCGCCGACAGTTCATCGGCATCGCCTGGGTGGCCTCTATTCTGGCACTCGCCGCGCAGGCGACGAACGCTTTCGTCAAGTTTATGACCCCCGAACTGGAACCGGGCGCTTTCGGGACCAGGGTCCGGGCGGGGGAATTGAACGAATTTGAGGTCGGGAGCGTCCACTTTTTTCGCGAGGGTCGCTTCTTCCTGGTGCGCCTGGAGGAAGGGTTCCTGGCCCTGTATCGCAAATGCACCCACCTGGGATGCGCAGTGCCCTGGGACGAGGAACTGGGCAAGTTTAACTGCCCCTGCCACAGCTCCCTTTTCAACAAAAAGGGCGAAGTGCTCTCCGGCCCGGCTCCACGCCCGCTCGATTATTTCCCGGCTGAGATCGTCGGAGACGAGGTGTTTGTCGACACCGGACGGCTGATGACCCGCCGGGAATTCGACGAAACCCAGGTGGCCCGGGTCTAGGAGGCGATGATGGAAAACTTGCCATATGGTCGCTACAGCTTGATCGGCGTGGGGTTAACGGTGGCCTTAATCATCATCCTGGTCGCTGTCGCTGTGTTGCAGCCGGCGCGGATGGAGGCAGCGGCGGAGGAAGTAACGGCTGAAGCCAAGGCCCGGGGCCGCGACATCTTTCTGGAAGCCTGCGCCGGGTGTCACGGCCCGAACGGGGAGGGCAGCGGTGACGAAGTGCCTGCCCTCAACAAGAAGGAGTTCCTGGCCGCCGCCTCGGATGAAGTGATCTTTAACGTGATCGATGACGGCCGGCCCGGCACCGCCATGCCCGCCTGGGGGCAAGACCGGGGCGGTCCTTACAACGCCCAGGCTATTAACGACCTGGTGACCTTCATCCGGGCCTGGGAACCAACCGCGCCCTCCCTGGAAAATCAGGCCTACGTGCCCGATGCCACCCGGGGCCGGATTCTGTTTTCCAGCACCTGTTTCGCCTGCCACGGGCCCAACGGCGAGGGTACCAACATCGCCCCGACGCTGAACGATCCGGAGTATCTGGCTAAATTTGACGACGATTATTTCCGAACAACGATCCGGCAGGGCCGGGCCGCCAAGGGGATGCCGACCTGGGGCAGCGTCTTGGCGCCCGAACAAATCGAAGATGTGGTGGCCTACATCCGGCAATGGGAGACCGCCCCGCACCGCGAAGGCGGACTGCCCGGCGGCGACGCCAACCGGGGCCGGGACTTGTTTGGGGTGGCCTGCACCTCTTGCCACGGCTCGAATGGGTTCGGCACCAATCTGGCCCCCGAAGCCCTGGGCCGGGCGGACTTGCAAGAGGGTACTACCGACCGGCAGTTGTTCGATTTGATCGCCTATGGCTCAACCACGATGCCCGGTTGGGAGGAAGTGCTGTCGCCAGCCGAGATTGGAGACCTGGTGGCCTATGTTCGCCTGCTGCCGCCGCCACCGGAGCCGGGCGAGCTGGTGGGCAACATTGCCAACGGGGCCCGCCTGTACGCCGCTGGCTGCACGACCTGTCACGGTCCTTCGGGGGAAGGTGTGGAAGGATTGGGGGGAACGCTGCGCAGTAACGTCGCCCTCGAAGCCCTCACCGACGAAGAACTGCAAAGCATTATCGTCGGGGGCTTGCCCGGCCAGGGTATGCCCCCCTGGGAAGGCGATTTGACCGATCAAGAAGTGGTCGACCTGGTCGCGCTTGTCCGGGATTGGCAACGCCTGCCCGCGCCGGAAGTTGAAGTAGAGGAGCCTGCGCCGGTCGGTGACCCAGTCGCCGGCCAGGCCCTCTTCGCTGAACAGTGTTCTCTGTGCCACGGCGCTGAAGCAGAAGGGGGCCAGGGTATCCCGGCCTTGCGCCAATCCGAGGATATTCAAGCTATGACCGAGGACGACCTGCGCGCCACCATCTCCTTTGGCCGCTCTAACACTATGATGGGCGGGTTTGCCGATCGCCTGACGGTCGGCCAGATTGACGACCTGATCGCCTTCCTGAGAAGTATTCAGTAAGGATGAAAGGAGGAGAATGTTTGAGATAATATGTGCTATTTATGTCAACAAAGGTACGATGAAGACATATCCATAATCAACCGAGGAGGGTTGAAAAACTATGAGATCCAAGATGTTAATCGCCACCGGGTTGCTGTTGCTGCTGCTGGGGTTGTTTGTAGGCGTGGCCGGGGCTCAGGATGATGCCGT
>JBHHXL010000298.1:0-6066 GCA_046757065.1 Anaerolineae bacterium | reverse complement strand
CATCTGCATCCAGACCCAACAAACGAAGGCCCTATCCATTTCACGGTTGGGGCTTGGCTCATGTACAGAACTAGTGCAGGCGCTTGCCTCGCCGCCCGGCGATCAATCGCCGGGCTACAGAACAGCGCCCCGTTCACGGGGCTTAGCCGGGTTCACCCGGCGTTGTTTCGTAGCCCGGAAATTCATTTCCGGGCGATGGTCGGATTGCGTTGCACTTGTTCTTAACATGAGCCTGGGGCTTTCTATTTGCCGGTTGCAAGCGGGGGATTCCAACAATTTTCCAATGAATTTCCTACAAAATCCGATCCTATAATCAATACCTTCGCCAAAATAATCTGACAAATTAGCGGGTGATGAAGTGGTGGTCAGCAAAGCTGGGACAGAAACACACGGGCTGGACAAGTTTTACTCTTCATTGTTTGGCAAACCGGTGCCGGGGTTGTCATTCTTTTCCTTTTCCCTGGTTAGCACCACCAAACGAACGGCTTATCTGCTCTTTATCCAAGAAATGTTGACCGCCCTGCTGTTGCTGATGAGCATAGTCACGCTGCAAGCGTGACCTACTTCTGCTGGAGCGAGCCTCCAGCCCCAGGCCAAGCCCCGCCAGCAACAGCGCCAGCCCGCTGACCGTCGCCCCCAGGTAAAACGTCCAGGGCCGGAAGGCCAGCTCCACGGTGGAACGACCGGCGGGCACGGGCACGGCTCGCAAAATGTAATCGGCCCGGAGGACCGGGGCCGGCGCGCTGTTAACCGTCGCCCGCCAGCCGGGGTAGGCAATTTCGCTCAACAGCAGCAGGCCGGCGGCGGCGGCGTCTACCTCCACGGCCAGCCGGTTTGGGCTGAAGGCGGTCAAAACCGCCGTCGAGCCCTGGCCGGGGCCTAAGGGAAAATCGGGCGGCTGCTCCAACAGGGCCACCCGCCAGCGGTCGAAGGCCGGGTCGGCGATCCGGGCCAGGATTTCGTCCTCGCCCAGCGTCTCGACCCGGTGCACGACCCAGGCCCGGGGGCCGGCTACATCCGCTTCCAGGCGGTGGACGTAGGTCGTCTCGTCCTCGCCGGCAGGCTCCCGGTAGATGATCGTCGAAGGCAGGTACAGCTCGGAGCGCCAGGTGATGACATACCTGACATTGAGCAGCTCCCAGGCCCGCTCGATGGGCATGGGTGGGACCAGGAAGCGCTCGTAGCGGCTCAGGCGCAGCGGGCTGGCCCCCCACAAATCCTGCAAGGCAAAGGGCACGCCGTAGTTCTCGTAGCCCGGCAGGCGAAACTCGTTGTAGACCCGAAACGGCCCTTCGTCGACGAAGGGGTCTTCTTCAATTGCCCGGACGACCGCCGGCTTTTGGGTGTGCCATTCCGGCAGCGCAGGGTGGAGGTTGGTTTGCCAGTTGACGGTGAACAAGTCGAATAGGATGAGGGCCACCAGCCCCCCGGCGAACAGGAGACCCCGGCTATCCTTTCCGGCCCTCAACCCGATCCGCCACAAAACCCAGGCCCCGGCCAGCAGGATGGTCAGCAGGACGGCGGCGTTCAGCAGGCCGTAAAACTGGCTGGCCGGGGACCAGCCGGTGTCGTTCAGGCCGTAAAAGAAGGCGAGGACCAGCCCCAGGGCAAACAGCCATAGCCAGCCTGTCAGTTTGCTCAAGAAATGGAGGCAAGTCTTGCGGCCCCGTCCGGTTGCCGGGCCGGGGGCCGCCAGCACAGACCCGGCCCCGTAGCCGGCCAGGACGCTCAGGCTGAAGGCGACCAGGAACGCCCACCGCTCCTGGCCGCGAAAGAGGCTGAAGCCCGGACCGGCCAGGTACAGCGGCGAGTAGAAAAAGGTATTGCCGCCAAAGGAGATGAGCAACGCCAGCCCACCCCAGGCTGCCCAGAATGTCGTAAACCGGGACTGAAGGCCGAAGGTCGCCGCCAGGGCCAGCAGCAGGCCGGCCAGGCCGAGGTACAGCGGCGAGTAAAGGCTGACCTGGCCCGGCAACAAAACCTGAACCACGTCCACCAGGGGAAAGCCGCCGGCCATCCGCTCGTAGCTACCGCCGGACCGCACCGACAGCCGCAGGTACTCCAGGGCGGGCAGCAACTGGATCGCGGCCAGGGCAAAACCCAAGGCCACCACCAGCAGCCAGCGACCCAGCGCCGCCCTCGCCCCCGGCCTGTTCGATTTTGCCCCGCCAAACAGCCACAGGAAGACGGTGTAGGCCGTGAAAGTGTAGCCGACCAGCATCGCGCTTTGCGGATGCCCGGCCAGAACCGCCAGCCCCCAGGCCAGGCCGCCCAGCCACAGATCGGCCCGGCGGGCGCGAGTGCGGAATCGGGCCGGGCGACCGGGCGCGCGCCGCAACCAGGCCCGGTCAATGAAAAAGAGAACCAGCGGCAGCCAGACATCGGCCTCCAGGATGGCCAGTTGCTGGCTGGGGTAGCCGGTCAGGTAGCCGCTGAAGGTGAAGACCAGCGCGCCCACGACCCCGGCCAACCGGTGTTGAGTCACCCGCCGCAGGAACAGGTAGGCAAAGGCAGCAGCCAGCCAGAAATGGGCGATAGCCTCCAATTCCAGGGCAAAGAGCGAAAACCCGCCCGCCAGACCCGACAAGGCCAGCGTCAGCAGGCTGGGCGGATAAAAGACGGCGGCCTGGACATCGGCCCAGAAGGGGGAACCGCTGTAAGCGTAGGGGTTCCACAAGGGCAACCGGCCCGCGCCCAACTCGCGCGCCTCGAAGGTCGAAAAAGCCCAAAACTGGTAGCTGAAATCTCCGGGCGGGTACGAACCCCGGTCGGCGGGATCCGGGGTGATCAGCCGCCAGTGGAACAGCAGGACGAGCGCGGCCAAAAAGAGGAGCACCAGCCAGTCACGCCCGCGCCAGCGGAGGCCGGGCGAAGGTTGCGCCCTATCGGGTTGCACTGAGGGTTGATCGCCGGCTGGCATCTGCTCACTCCCCAATCTGGACCGGCCCCAGATCGACGAAATCGGAGCCGCCGGCCAGGGTCAGCCGCGTTCCATCCCGCGCGTCGTACAGTCCGGTGATGAGCCGGTACTCGCCGGGCGGCAGGTCCGGCGGCAGGGCGATGCCGCGCTTATCGGCAACGACCTCGCCCGCCGCCCAGGTCGAGGTGGGGCGATAACCGCCCAGCGGCGGGCCATCGAACTGGGCGGCCAGCGTTCCGTCCGGGGCCAGCAGTTGCAGAAAGACCACGTAATCGACATCTACCTGCCGGCCGGCCTGCCAGGCCAGCTCTACCGGCAGCGGTTGGCCGGGGCGGGCTGCATTGGCTACACGAACAGACTTGAGCTGAACCAGCCCCTCGAAATCCGCCGCCAGGGCGCGGGGGATGCCCGGCGCGGCCGTGCCGTAGCGCAACAGCCGGAACTCATCGTCCAGCCAGACATCGCCCGTCTTGAAGGCATGTCCGGCCAGCCAGGCTTCCACCGGGTTGGTTGGATCGGCCGGCCCAAGCCCCCAGGTGATGAGCCACACGTTTTCGCCCCGGAGGGCGTCTTCCAGCAGCGGGTAGGCCGTCGGCGGCAGCGGTTCAACGCGGCGGGCAAAGCCGATCAGCGGCTGGCGCGCTTTGAAACGGTTCATCGGTACGTGGTAATGCCGCCAGGCCACATTGAGGATGCGATCGTCGGCGGAGGCCGTCTGCATCACCATCGCCAGGGCCCGGTCGTAGCCGGCATCGGGCGGGCCGAACTGGGGATCGGTCTGGTTGGTTTGCCTCAAGAGAAAGAAGGTGACGATGATCGCCGCCAGGGAGACAAGGAGATAGGGAGATGGGGGGATTTGTTTCCCGGCCGGCCTTCGCTCCTCTCCCTCGTCCAGGCGTGCCTGTCGCCACAGCAAGATCCCGGAGACGACGACCAGGGCCAGGCAGGCCAGCAACACCGGCCAGTCGATCCCGGCCGGTTGCCACCAGGCCAGATCGGAGTTCTCAACCCCCCAGTTTTGCCATTGGCCGGCGATCTGGCTGTAGCGGAAATCGTACAGCGCCTGCGTCCGTTCCAAAAAGAATTCGCCGCCAAATTCAGCCTGGATGCGGCTGAGGAAAACCCAGGGGTTGATGGCAACGCCGAGGATTTGAACCAGGCCGGACAGGAGGGCCAGGCCAATACCGAAAACAGCGACCGCCGGGGACAACGCGGCTCCCCGCCCGAACCCTGGTTCGATGAGGGGGGCCAGCATCAGCGCCAGGAAGGGCACGACCGGCACCAGAAAGCGCGAGCCCCAGGACAGGCCCTCGCCGGAGGACCAGGCCGAGAACAGGAGCACGGTCAGGCCGACCAGACCGGCGCTCAGCCAGGCTTCGGCGGGCCGGCTGCGGCGCAAACGCCACCAGCCGAGGGGAGCCAGGATCAAGACGGGCGAGTAGACGAACAGGCCGCGCAGCGGGCTGAACAGGAGCTTGTAGAAGCCGAGGAAGACATTGCCCGCAAAGAGAGTCAAGTCATAACCGGTCTCGGCGGCGCTGCCGGACCGGACGGCATTGTACCAGACCAGGATCGCGAGAGCCAGCCCGGCCCCCGCCCCGAAAATAGCCACGGGCGCAACCGCCTGGCGCCAGCTCAGACGGAGATAGAAGCGGCGCGGGCCCGGCGGCAGGGCCAGGGCAGCCTGCATTTCCGGAGGGGGCGTGGCCAGCAGGTACAGCAGGTACAGGCCAAAAACCGGCAACAAAATTGCGTTGTTGGCCCGGGCCAGCACGGCCAGGCCCGCCGCGAACCCGGCCAGGGCCAGGCGCCGGCGGCCCCCTTCCTGCCCGAATCCCAGCAGCCAGTAGGCAGCCAGCAGCAATAGCAGGGCCGCCAGCGGTTCGCTGAAAAGGTATTTGCTGTACACCCAGGCGATCGTCGCCAGCCCAAACACCAGCGCGCCGCCAACAGCCGCCCGCTGACTAAAACGCAAGCGACGCAGGTAGAGATAGAGCAACCCGCCGGTGGCCGCGGTGAGCAGCGCGTTGAGCAGGGAAACCGTCTGCAACATCCCCAGGCCGGGCGTGACCAGCGCCAGCCAGTACAGCGGAGCCTGGGCCAGACTCAGGGCCAGGCCCTTCTTGGAATAGACGTGCCCATCCGGGCCAAAAAAGCCCTGAGCCTCGCTCTGGGAGGTGGTCCATTGCGTCCAGGCAATCTGGTCGGTGTTGAACCGGCCGAACTTGACCAGACTTTCGGTCACGGCGAACATCGACACCTCATCGACGGAGTGAAATCCACCGCGATAGGTCAGGAGGTAAATGGCAAACAGAAACAAGCCCAGGCTCAAGGCGAGGGCTTTGTCGGGGCGAGAGAGGGGCAGATTAAACATGGGCACAGGGACGCTCTTGGCAAGCTGTCTCCCACCTGCGGGAGGGTGGCTGAGAAGTTGCCTGCCAATAATCGGCGAGGCAATGATAGTGGGAAAAGGGGGTTTTGTCAACGTCGTGCCGCCCCCCGGGAGCATTTCAGTTTAGGGGCGAATTTATGGAGTTGCTAGCAAAATGGGCTTTGGAGTCGAGGCTTTAGCCGGTCAAAGCCTACTAATCTCCGGCTGAAGCCTCGACTCCGCAAAACTTGCCCCAAAAGTGAAATACACCCCCGCCCCCCTCTATCCTCCCCGCTTTGCGGGTCGCCGCTGGGGGGGAAGCGACCCAACCCTCCCCCCGCTGGGGGAGTTGGAGGGGGGAGAAAAGCGGCTCAATCCCTGAGGAATTACCCAAAAGTCAGGCTTGAAATCTGGGACGATTTATTTTACCATTTTTTTACATCTCAATAACACCGGTTTTACACCTCCCTGGCGTTATAAGCAAAACAGCTCCCAACGCCGACGGTGGTTTTCCCCGTTTTGCCGTTCAAGGCGCAAGTTGACGGCATCGTAGCAAGGAGGTACGCTAAATGAAACAAGCTCGCTTCGCCTTCCTGGCGCTGATGATCGCCACGCTGGCCTGCAACCCGCTGGCAAAGTCCGGTAGCCAACCCACGCCTGGCGGGGTGGTGATACTCCCGACGAGCACGTCCACCCCCCCAACGCCACCGGCCCAGATTTCCCCCACGGCCACAGCCCAGGCTCCCCCCACGACCGCAGGCCAGGTTGAGCCTCT
>JBHHXL010000297.1:0-6084 GCA_046757065.1 Anaerolineae bacterium | reverse complement strand
TGGTCCGCGCAGGTCTGACCCTGTGCCGGCCCTGTGCCGGTGAGCGGTACTACCACCTGCCCGAAGGGGCAATTGCCTTTCCGCCTGAGGCGTTGACGGGGCTCAACGCCGTGGCCCGGGCCACCTCCGGCGCGCACTTGCTGGAAGAAGTGCTGGACGCCGCCCTGGAAAGCGCCTAGCCGGCTTTGGGCTATTCCGCCGGCTGGGCGGTCCTTAATTGTCAGAACACCCCCCAAATTACAACCGAACGCGGCATATCAAACGCCTTCTTAAGCCGGGAAGCATCGTGTCGCTGCACCGCCATTTTGCAGGCCGAAGAGGATTGGCGTTGCCCCATTCTCTCCGCGTCGAATGTCCTCGTTGCGATTTTTTTGAGGATTGCGCCTGATTGACGTATTATGGGTTTGCTGCTATAATTTGCGCGCCCGCGGGAAGCCTTCCAGTCAAATACCACAACTCTCTTAACCCGCATTGGTATTTTAATAGTGCAAACAAAGGAAAGGGGGTGGTCCGTCCGCACAATAGGCCTTAAGTTGTTCCCAGTTGATGTCAGTTCGCACGAATATTCCAATTAGGAGACATGAAAGGGGAGAACCATCCATGACTCGTAAACACTTAGTTTTGCTTGTCGGCCTGGTTGTTCTGGCCATTATCGCCGCCCAGTGCGGCGGCGCTGCGCCCACGGCCACTGAGGCCGCCACCCAGGCCCCGGCTGCCACCGAAGCGCCGGCCACCGAAGAGCCGGCCGCGCCCGCCGAACCAACCGACACCCCGGCCCCGGAGCCGGCAGCGCAAGAGGGTAGCACCCTGGCCACCGTTCGCGACCGGGGTAAGGTCCTGTGCGCCGTCAGCGGCTCCCTGCCCGCCTTTGGTTTCCTGGAGCCGGACGGCACCTTCTCCGGCTTCGACGCGGATTACTGCCGGGCCATTGCTGCGGCCATCTTCGACGACCCCGAAGCCGTTGAAATTCAGGGCGTGACCGCCACCGACCGCTTCCCGCTTCTGCAGAGCGGCGGCATCGACGTCCTGGTTCGCAACACCACCTGGACCTTCAGCCGCGATACTTCGCTGGGCTTCAACTTCGCCCCGACCACCTTCTACGACGGCCAGGGCATGATGGTCCGCAAGGACAGCGGCATCACTTCTCTGGAAGGCCTCGAAGGCGGCAGCGTCTGCGTCCAGCAAGGGACGACGACCGAGAAGAATCTGGCCGACGTGTTCCGCTTCCGGGGCATCGATTCCGAGGTCATCGTCTTCTCCGACGCTGACAGCACCCGCAACGCCTACGACGAGGGCCGCTGCGACGGGTTCACCACCGACAAATCGGGCCTGATCGCCAGCCAGCTTCAGTTGTCCAACCCCGACGACCACATCATTCTGCCTGAAACAATGTCCAAAGAGCCGTTGGGTCCCCTCGTTCGCCACGGCGACGACCAGTGGTTTGACATCGTCAAGTGGATCACCTTCGGCACCTTCCAGGCCGAGGAGTTAGGCATCACCTCTGCGAATGTGGAAGAGATCGCGGCCAGCAGCGAAGACCCGGTTGTGCAAAACCTGCTGGGTGGGGAAGGCGACCTGTGGCTGGCCCTCGATATGCCGGCCGACACGATGGTCCGCGTGATCAAGCATATCGGTAACTACGGCGAAATCTACAATCGTCACCTGGGCCCCGACACGCCCTACAATGTGCCGCGTGGCGTGAACGCCCTGTGGACGGACGATCCGCCGGGCTTGATGTACTCACCGCCGTTCCGCTAAGAAAGGCTACAGAAAGGCTACAACGCCTGAGTTAATCAAGTGCAACCATTACAGCCCAGCCCGCGCGGGCTGGGCTGCAATATAGTACCTAACGGAAGGAAGGGACTATGGCCTCACCTACCCGAAGCATGTCACAGCAGGCAGCCATTCCTTTTTGGCGCGATGTGCGGGTGTTGGCGATCCTCGGCCAGGTTATTTTTTTCATTCTCGTCGTCATCCTTATAGCCTGGATTACCAACAACACCCGTGCCGGCCTGGCCCGGCTGGGCATTCCCTTTGACTTTAGTTTCTTGTGGCGTTTGCCGGCCCAATTCGACATCGGCGAGGGCATTGAATTTAGCCCAACCGACACATATATGTACGCCTTGTGGGTCGGCATTGTCAACACCATCAGAGTCATCGTCATTGGCATTCCGCTGGCAGTCATCCTGGGCACGGTGACCGGCATCTCCCGTCTGTCCAGCAACTGGCTGCTGAACAAAATCGCCACTATCTACATTGAAACGGTTCGCAACATCCCCCTCCTGGTTCAACTGTTCTTCTTTTATTTCGCCGTCATTTTGCAATTACCCTCCCTCCGGGACAGTTCTCCGGTCTTAGGCTTGCCGATTTATCTCAACAACCGGGGCTTTTTTATCCCTTCGGCCGTGCCGACCGCCGGCTTTGTGACCTGGCTGGCGTTCATTGTGCTGGCCCTGATTCAGGTTCAGGTCTTATGGATAATCCTCAGCCGGCGCGAAGAACGAACCGGCCGCGCGCAAAACAAATTTAGATGGGCAGTTTTAAGCTTCATCGCTTTGGTCTTGATCGGCTGGTATCTGGTCAGCGCCTACTCGACCGACCAGGGCTTTCTAGTCCATTCAAACGCGCGCATCGACGAGTTGGACGATTTTGAGGGGGTGGCGTTAGCCAGAGCCGCAGAAAATGGGGTTCAGGTGGAAAGCCTCGATGCCCTGTCTCAGGCGCAGTTAGATCCCGGCCTGCTGAAAAAGATCGGTGTGCCCATCTGCGTGGTGGAAGGATCGGCCGCCGAAGTGAATATGGGGCGTCACCTACGGCAGCGGAACGTACCGGTTACGTTCGTCAGGGGAGGGAGCGCCACCGAAGTCGCCAGCGCCTATGCCGCCGGTGAATGTGTGGCGCTGGCCGGCAGTGAGGCCGTGCTGGCCTCGGCGCTGGCCATCCAGGAAACGCCGGCCGACCATCGCACCGCCTCGGTGGGCATTACCCCCCTGGTGGCCAGCACGCCCCGGCTGGAGGGGTTGAACCTCCAGGGCGGGCTCAAGTTGAGCCCGGAATTCGCCGCCATCCTGATCGGCCTGGTCATTTACACCGGGGCCTTTATGGCCGAGATCGTCCGGGCCGGGATTCTGTCCGTCAACAAGGGCCAATCCGAGGCTGCCCGCGCTTTGGGGCTGAACGAGGGCCAGCGCCTGCAATTGGTGGTCTTGCCCCAGGCCCTGCGGGTGATCATCCCGCCGATGACCAGCCAGTTCCTGAACCTGGCCAAGAACTCCACATTGGCGGTAGCCATTGGCTTCCCCGACGTGGTCTCGGTGGGCCAGACCACCATTAACCAATCCGGCCGCTCCATTGAGGTCATCATCTTCTACATGGCCGTGTTCCTGACGATTAGCCTGTCTCTATCTGCTTTGTTGAACTGGTACAACAAGCGCATAGCGTTGGTGGAGCGATAAACGATGGCAACCCTAACCGAATCCCTGCAAATGCAACAGGCAGAAACCGGAGGCATCTCGTTTGATTTCGGGGCCTGGCTGCGAAGCACGTTTTTAACTCCCTGGACCAACACGATCTGGTTCATCATCCTCGTTGCTGCGAATGTCTTCATCACCCGGGCCGCTTTTCGGCAATGGCCGATCATCGCCGGGATCATCCTGGTTACCTGGATAATCGGCCTAGCCCTGGTGATCCGAAGCGAATTGCTTCACGTCTGGCCGGGGACGGTACGCTGGCTAAAAGAGAGTATGTTTACCGGCCCCTTCGGTACGCTGGTGACGCTGGCTCTGGCCAATGTTCTTATGCTGGCTATCCTGGGGCTCTTAAGCTGGACGGTCTTCAACGCTACCTTCGCCACCGACCCAACCCTGGCCCGTGAAATCCCACACACCGGCGCGACCTGGGGAGTTGTCGGCGCTAACTTCCGCTTGCTGATGGTTGGACGACTGCCAATCGTCAGTATGCCCAGGGTCTACATTATGCTGGCTACGGTCATCCTGCTGGCCATCCTCAGTTTTTTGGCCTGGAGCCCTACTTTCCAGGACCGGTTCAAGCGCTGGCGGGCCTGGATGCCCTGGGCCTGGGTCGGCTCTTTCTTCTGGACGATCTTCCTGCTCAACGGCTTTAGCCGCACCGTGCGCGACCTTGACCTGAGCCAGATCGACGCCACCGATGCCATCTTGGGCCTGGGCCTGCTGGTTGTCGGCACTCTGATTGTCAGAAGCCTGCTTGGCAACCGCAGTCAACAGGTCAGAACGATTGGCTACACCATCTGGGCCATCCTCTTCATCGCAGTTTTTCTGCAACTGGCCGGCGCTTTACCCCAACGCTCGATCCTTTCCCCCGACCTGGACCGGCAATTCGAGCAAAACTTCCTGCCTATTACCGAGGAACAACGGGCCCGAGACCGGTTAAGCTATGGAGAGTTTGTTGCCCAGAACAACCTGCAACTCTCGGCCCGAGAGTCGTTCAAGCTGCGGCTGGCCTCGATCCTGCCGCGCATCAACACCTTGCTGTGGGGTGGATTATTGCTGACGATTATCATCTCCGTGGTGGGCATCGTCGTTTCCTTCCCCCTGGGAATCGCTCTGGCCCTGGGACGGCGTAGCAACTTACCCCTGGTCAAACTTGTCTGTACCGTCTATATTGAAGCCATCCGGGGGGTGCCGCTCATCACGATTTTGTTTATGATGATCTTCATGCTGCCGCTCTTCCTGCCGGAGGGCCAGGGGAACCTTGACAACGTTTTACGCCTGATGGTTGGCTTTGTCATCTTCACCGCCGCCTACCAGGCCGAAAATGTGCGCGGGGGGTTGCAAGCGATCCCCAACGGCCAGTACGAGGCCGCCGACGCCATCGGTTTGAACAACTACCAGAAGATGCGCATGATCATCTTGCCGCAGGCTTTGCGGGCCGTGATCCCGGCCATCGTTGGCCTGTCGATTGGTCTGTTCAAGGACACGTCGCTGGTGGCTATCGTCGGCACGTTCGATCTGCTTTACACGGCCCAAAACATCACCGCTCAGGGAGATTGGCTGGGGCTGCGAAAGGAAGCCTTCCTGTTCGCGGCCTTGATCTACTGGATATTTGCCTACTCGATGTCGTACTCCAGCCGCCGCGTTGAACGGAAGTTGGGCGTTGGAGTGCGGTGAGTGGAAAGTTATTTCTGAACAACGACTAAAGGAGACAATGCTATGGCCGGAAATGGAAAACAAGCTCTTGGCGACGACCTTATTATCTGCGAGAACGTCCACAAATGGTATGGTGAATTTCATGCCCTGCGCGGCATAACGACCACCGTCAGAGAACGCGAGGTGGTGGTGATCCTCGGACCGTCGGGCTCCGGCAAATCAACCTTTATTCGCACCCTCAACCGTCTGGAGGAGCACCAGCGCGGACGCATTATCGTTGACGGCACGGAGTTGAACAACGACCTGCGCAACATCCAGGAAATCCGCCGCGAGGTGGGGATGGTCTTCCAACAGTTCAACCTCTTCCCCCACCTGACGGTGTTAGAAAACGTCACCCTGGCTCCCATCAATGTCCGCAAGTGGTCGCGGGAAAAAGCGGAAGAGATTGCAATGCAGCAATTGACCCGGGTTCAGATCCCGGAACAGGCGTACAAATACCCCGGCCAGCTCTCCGGCGGCCAGCAGCAGCGCGTGGCCATCGCCCGCGCTCTGGCGATGCAACCCAAAATCATGCTCTTCGATGAGCCGACCTCGGCCCTCGACCCGGAGATGATCAAGGAAGTGTTGGACGTTATGCGCGATCTGGCCGAGAGCGGAATGACCATCATCGCCGTCACCCACGAGATGGGCTTTGCCCGCGGCGTGGCGGACCGGGTTATCTTCTTCGACACCGGCAACATCGTTGAAGAGAATATCCCAGACGAATTCTTCAACAACCCGCAAGAGGAACGAACCAAGCTTTTCCTATCGCAGATTCTGCATCACTAAGTAACTGTCCGTAAATAACTTTTCACTTTTTTCCAAGAAACACCCTGCAAAAATGCCAAGTTATTTCTGGACAACCACTAAGTAACTGTCCGTAAATAACTTTTCACTTTTTTCCAAGAAACACCCTGCA
>JBHHXL010000296.1:0-6103 GCA_046757065.1 Anaerolineae bacterium | reverse complement strand
CTAAGACATTGTCCGGCCACGCCGGTAATACTTATGTAGGCATTTGCTAGCGGACCCCCTCTGGGTTTTACAGGCATTTTGCTCGGAAACCTTCCGTCAAATTGGAGAGGTGTCCGTTAGCAAGATGTAGGGAATATCTTGAACAACAAATATCTGTGGTGGATCCTCGGTTTCGCCTTGTTGCGAGGATTGTTCTACATCTTTATCGTGCCCCCGTGGCAGCATTACGATGAGCCCACGCATTTTGAGTACGCTCATCTGATCGCCGATCGTCTGGCGCTACCACAACGGGGGGATTTCGACCAGAAGTTCCGGCGCGAGGTTGCCGCCTCAATGGTGGAGGCTGAATTCTTCCGGGGCCTCGATTACCGGCCAAATCTCCTGGCTCAGGAAGAACCGGTTTCGATTGGCATCTCGGAGCTGAAGCATCCGCCACTTTATTATATGTGGCTGGCCGTGCCGCTGCGCCTCATCCGCCACACCGACGTTGTTTTTCAACTGCACGTGGCCCGTTTCGTGTCGTTGCTGCTGTACCTATTCAGCATTTGGGTGGCCTATCGCCTGGTCGGTGAGCTGGTTGGCCCGGATCACATCTTGCGCTGGGCGGTGCCGGGCATGATGGCCGTCTTACCGGCCTTGACCGATTTGATGACGGCGGTCAATAACGACGTCGGGGCCATTGCCATATTTTCTCTTTTTTTGTGGGGCTCGGTGCGACTGGTGATGCGCGGCGTATCTGCGATGAACCTGGCCTGGATGGTGGGGACGGCGTTGCTCTGCTTGTGGACCAAGAACACGGCTGCCATCGCGGTCATCCTGGCCCCCCTGGTGGTGATGGTGGCCGCCCGGCCCCGGCCCTGGCCTCGATGGGTCTGGGCGCTCTTCCTGGGCCTGGGCGCGATTGCCCTCGCCGCCGTCCTGGTCTGGGATAATGCCGCTGCCTGGTATCGGGAGACCGACCAGCCGGCGGCCACCCGCCGCCCCGTTGATCTGGCCCCGGTCGGGGAGCAGGTGTTCGCCCTGGAAATTATCCCCGATGAACCCGCCCGCCAGGTGAGACAGCAACTGTTGGCGGAAGACGTGCAGGCGTTGCAAGGGCAAACGGTCACGTTTGGGGCCTGGATGTGGGCTTCTACCAACGTTTGGGTCCGAACGCCGACGGTGACCGACGAAGCCGGCAGTTTTTGGGAGCCTGTTGAGGTGGGTGTGACCCCGGCGTTCCACGCGATTACGGCCACGATTGCTGCCGATGCGGAGCGGGTTGGGGTGATTGTCAGGCCCCTGCTCGATTTTCAGCGGATGGAGCCGATCACGGTTTATTTCGACGGCCTGGTCCTGGTCGAGGGGGAATGGCCCTCGACGGAGCCGCCGCGTTTTGCGGACGTGCAGGGCGGGCGAGGGCAGTGGGGGAAGCGGACCTTCGTCAACCGCCTGCGGAACGGTTCCGCCGAAAGGGCCTGGCCCCGCTTCAGGCCTCCTGCCGAAATAACTTTGAAAAAATTCACACGCCGCTCCCCCACGCAAATCCTGACCTCGGTCCTGGACTGGCGGCAGACCGGCTGGGTTCACCGCGCCTCGCTGGTGACCCTGTTTCAGACCTTTTGGGCCCGTTTTGGCTGGGGGCACGTGGGCCTGCCCGTGGGCTGGTACTGGGCCCTGGCCGGAGTTTCGGCTTTGGCCCTCGGCGGAGCGGTTGTTGGTCTGGCCCGGCTATGGCGCTCTGACCAGCCCCTGGCAACGAAGCGAGCCGTGATCCTGTTGCTGCTGGCCGGCTTGTTGGTGTGGGCTATCGCCTTTTTGCGCCCCCATCCCCTCGTCAGCACGCCGGTCATCCCGGCGGCCCGCTACGCCTATCCGGCCATCATTCCGACGGTGCTGGCCCTGGTCGTCGGCTGGTTGACTCTCGCGCCGCCAAGAGTTAGAACCTGGAGCATCATTGGTTTATTGGCAGGTTTGGTATTCGTTGATATCGTTTCGGTGCTGACGCTTTTAGATTTCTTTTATGGGAGGTAACCGGTGAGACAAAAGCAAAGTAGTCCAAGTCTAGGGCATCTCGTTCGCATAGTCCTGACCGTGAGTTTGGCCGGTGGGGTATTGGCGGCCCTTTGGTTGTCGGTGCAGGCGAATAGCGCCGCCGGCCAGGTGTTGCCGGCTGGCGGGGCAGACGCGGCCCCGGCGGGGGCGGCTTCAACCTTGCAGGATACGGGGCCGATGACGTTGTACCTGTCATATGTCTCGCGCTACTACCCCCCGCCCCCGCCAATCTTTGGCGCGGAGATGACGGCCATCCAGGACTCTAAGGGGCTAACGCGAGCCGTAGAGGGCGGGGTGTACTGGGTGCGCTTCAACGCGTTTCGCTGGGATCAGATCGAGCCGGTGCGCACCAGCCCGCCAACTTACAACTGGAACGTCGTCGACGAAAGTAGCTTGTTTAATGCGACGACCAATAACCTGGAGGTGATCGCCACCATTCGTATGACCCCGGATTGGGCGCAGAAGGTGGCCGGCTCTACGTGTGGACCTGTTAAGCAAGATGCTTTGGACGAATATGCCGAATTCCTGACGGCGCTGGTCAATCGCTACGGCTCTGCACCCTACAATGTGCGCTACTGGGAGCTGGGCAACGAGCCGGATGTAGACCCATCGTTGGTGGCCTCCGACAGCGTTTTCGGCTGCTGGGGCGATGAAAACGACGAGTACTACGGAGGGCGCTACTACGCCGAGATGCTCAAGGTGGCCTATCCGGCCATCAAGGCCGCCGACCCCGGCGCGACAGTTCTGATCGGCGGGCTGCTGCTCGACCGCCCGCCGGAGGTTGCCTTCCTGGGTTTTGAGACGCCTCATCTGCGGGGCATAAGCTGGCCGTCTCCCCAGGCCGGAGCGGCCACCGGGCATCCGGGCCGGTTCTTGGAAGGCATCCTGGTTGGAGGCGGCGGCCCATATTTCGACGTGGTCAATTTTCACGGGTATCCGCCTTACATCGGTTCTTTGCAGCAGGATGAGCATATTTCAAGCTGGGAAAGCCGGGGCGGCGTTGTGCTGGGCAAAGTGAATTTCCTGCGGGAAGTCATGGTTGCCCAGGGGGTGGATAAGCCGATTATGCACACCGAGGGCTCGCTGATCTGCCCGGAATGGAACACGATCCACTGCGTAACCCCCGGCACCGATTTCTACGAAGCTCAAGCTGACTACGTGGTCTGGTTGTTCGTGCGCAACTGGGCCGAGGGGTTGTTGGGCACGATGTGGTATCAATTTGATGGACCGGGCTGGCGCTTCAGCGGGATGCTCGACGGCAGCCAGAATCCCAAGCCTGCCTACCTTGTCTTCGATTTCCTGACCCAGGAGCTGGCCAACGCGACTTACACCGGCAAGGTGACGCAATACGCCGGCCTCAGCGGCTATGCCTTCTCCAAGCCGGGCAAGCTGATCTGGGTGTTGTGGGCTCCAGATGAGCAGACGTATACCATCACCCTGCCCTCTTCGACAACGGTTGTATATGACAAGTACGGCGCCGACATCACGCCCGTGGGCAGTACGCTGTCGGTCAAGAGCCCGGTCTACGTGGAGTCGACCCCTTGAGCCCCCCGCTTCTGGCCGGATCGCTGTGGGCGCTCGGTCTGCTAGGGGCCTGTTTCGGAGCGCGGCAGTGGCTGCCCACCGGCCGGGCGGTAACCCATCGAGGTTGGCTGATCGTGGGGGCGGTCGCTTTGGCCGTACGGCTCCTGCCCAACCTGGTTTTGCCGGTCGGGGCCGGGTATGATATCGAGTCGTTCCAGATCGTCGGCGATCTGGTGCGCGCGGGCCGGGAAGTTTACGCCAGCCCCGATACGGTCAACCGGCATCCTTACCTGCCCTTGCAGATGTACTGGATGGCCGCTGCCCGCTGGGGCGCTGGGGCCTTCGATCTGCCGTTTGTCAAGGTGGTGCGCCTGGCCCCCATTGCCGCCGATGCGGGTATCGCCATCCTGCTCTATCAAAGTCTGCGCCGGCGCAGTTCGGACCGGGACGCCTTTTTCGGCGGGATGTTCTACGCGCTCAATCCCGTCCCCATCTTCGTCTCCGCCTACCACGGGCAGTTCGACACGATTCCCGCCTTGCTGACGTTGCTGGCGCTGGCTTCGCCGGGCAGGTCGTCCCTGGGAGCCGGAGGCTGGTTGGGCCTGGGGATTTTGAACAAAAGCTGGCCGGTGCTGGCCCTGCCGTCGCTGGCCCTGGCCGCGCGGGGCTGGCCAAAAAAGCTGCTTCTGCTGGGGCTGGCAATTTTGATCCCGCTGGCCGGGGTTGGCCTGTATGCCGCCGTTTTCGGGGCGGACCCCCGCGCCGTGTTGGGCCGGGCCTTGAGCTACAACTGGGGCGGCGGCGTTTGGGGCTACACCTATTTTTTTCGGTTGTTGTCGATCTTTAGACCGGCCTTCACCGTCTTGTTCTATACGGTGGTCGATACCGGGCGCTACCTGACCCTGGCCGCGCTGGGCCTGGTCTGGTGGTTTCGGGCGCGGCACGAGTCGCCCGGCGCTGGCATCCTGACCGTTCTGGTCGCTTTTCTGGCCGTGACCCATGCTTTTTCGATTCAGTATTTGATGTGGGTCGTTCCTTTTGCGGTCTTGAACCAGGATTATCGCTGGTTATGGCGCTACACGCTGGGAGCGTTTGCCTATATGTTTTTGACGTACACAACCCTGATCCTGGAGATGCATATTACCCAGTGGCTGCCCTGGCCGCAAGCCGACTGGTTCATTATTATGCCCGCCGGTCTGCCGGCCTGGCTGGTGACGGTTGGCTGGGCGACGAAGCGGGTGGTGGGGACGGCGCAGGAATGATGGCTCTGATCGGATGGGGGGGAAAGGTGAGGCAAACCTTTGTCGTGTTCTTGCTGGGCGCGGTGGTGGGCTACCTGTTTGTCTGGCCGAGAATCCTCGCGCCGGGTCGTTTTTGGCCTGAGGTGGTAGCCTCAGCGGACGACGGTTCGGCCCAATGTGACCGGCCAGGCTGGTTTCCAAAGGCGTTCGGCCTGAAGGACCACACGGTCTTTTGGTATAACGGAAACTACTATATCGCCTCGATTTACCTGGGAGGGGAGGACGGCATCGAGGACCGGTTTGCTTACGCCGCTTCCCCGGACCTGTGCCAGTGGACCGATCTCGGCGGCATTTTGCGGGAGCGACCCTCCGGCGACTGGGATGAATATCGCATTTGGGCCCCCCACGTCTACGAGGAGAACGGGGTGTACTATATGTTCTACACCGGCGTGACCCGCGCCTTTGCCCAGAGCATTATGCTGGCCACCAGCACCGATCCTGCCGACCCCGCTTCCTGGCAACGACGGGGCATGGTTTTTCAGCCGGACCACGCCGGCAGCGTCTGGGGTGGGTTTGATACCTGGTCCGATGCCAGAGATCCGACGGTGGTCAAGACCGGCGATCTGTACTTTTTGTACTACACCGGCCTGGATATTGGCGGGGGCATCGTCGGCCTGGCCACGGCTGCTTCCCCCTTCGGCCCCTGGACCGATTGGGGCGCGATGGTAACCACTCCCAACTCGATGCCCGAAAGCCCAACGCTGGTATTCCACCAGAGGTACTATTACCTGTTCTACAATGATGCCGGTCAGACCGGTCTGGGCCAGGTTTTCCATTACGGGCCGACGCCTGCCGGTCCCTGGAGCGAGGCCCACGTCTTCCGGCCCGGCTGGGCCCACGAGATATGGCAGGGACAGGGCGGCGAGCTATACACCTCCTTTTTGACAGGCTACACCGTCAGCGTCGAGCGGCTGACCTGGGATAATTTCTACCAGCCGCCCCGACCTTTCATTGGCGAGAACGTCGAGCATGTCTTTGTTCCGTTAGTGTCGAGGTAGAAACCCTTGCCTGGAGGGGGGGTAATCGCCTTATGGAGCTGAGAAGCACAAATTCCGGCCGGTGGCTGAGCGCGGGCGCGGCCCTGGTGATGGCCGGCGCGCTGCCTCACCGAAACGTCATTATTGGTTTTTGAAAACGGCGGTTGGACCCGGCTCAAGCGCTGAACCATGAATCTTGGCTTTTCGGGCAGAATGTGCTATAAAAGACGGTCGTGATCAAGACCAGGGGGAATCGCGCGTGAGACC
>JBHHXL010000295.1:0-6127 GCA_046757065.1 Anaerolineae bacterium | reverse complement strand
ATAGACGTGCGGGATATGGATGATGATTGGGTCGTAGAGACGTTCATGCAACGTCTCTACGACCGCAACCGGCACCATCAGGTAAAAAAACATGACCCGGTTCAAAGACAAATACCGCATCGAAACCACACGATTGCCGGGCTGGGATTACACCTCAGCCGGGTGGTATTTCGTCACCATCTGCACCCGTGACCGGCAAATGTTTTTCGGCCATATCGAAAACGGCGAAATGCACCTCTCACCCATCGGAGAAATCGCCGCGCAATTCTGGTGCGAAATCCCCCAACATACGGCCGGTTCCGTCACATTGGACGCCTGGGTGGTCATGCCCAACCACGTCCACGGCATCATTGTCATTCACGATACCCCCATGGTAGAGACGTTGCAATGCAACGTCTCTACGACGACAACGGCCACGACGAACAATCCCATGTCGGCCATTTCGCCGCGGGCCGGTTCCCTGGGGGCAATCATCCGGTCCTACAAATCGGCGGTCACCCGTTGGTGCCGCCAAAACGGCCATCCCGAATTCGGCTGGCAATCTCGTTTTTATGATCACATTATTCGCAACGAGAAGGCGCTGAACAATATCCGGCGGTACATCACCGAAAACCCATTGCGGTGGCAAGAAGACCAGAACAATCCTGAAAATGTATGGATATGAATAATGGACACATCCGAACACGCTTTTGAAACCTATATCGTCGAGCACCTGACCGGCATCCACGGGTATCGTGGAGACGTTGCAATGCAACGTCTCCACAATCACAACCAATTGCAACGTCTCTACGACCATACCCTGGCGTTGGACTGGGAACTGACGCTGGCCTTCATCACTGCCACCCAGCCCGACACCTGGCAAGACCTGCAAAAACAGCATGGCAGCCAGACGGTGGCGAAATTCAAACGCCGCCTGGTGCGCGAAATCCAGCGCCGCGGCACGCTGGACGTGCTCCGCCGCGGCGTCAAGGATTCCGGCTGCTACTTCCAACTGGCCTACTTCAAACCGGCCACCACCCTCAACCCGGAACATCAGGCGCTCTACAGCCAAAACATCTTCTCCGTCATCCGCCAGCTCCACTACAGCAACGCCCATCCTCAGAAGTCGCTCGACCTGGTGCTCTTCCTCAACGGCCTGCCCATCTTCACCCTGGAACTGAAAAACCATCTCACCGGCCAGACGGTGGAAAACGCCAAAAAGCAGTACCAGAACGACCGCCAGCCCAAGAACGAACCGCTCCTGCAATTCGGCCGCTGCCTGGCCCATTTCGCCGTGGACGATGACCAGGTGTGGATGACGACCCAACTGGCCGGCAAGCGCACCCGCTTTTTGCCCTTCAACCGCGGCGACAACGGCGGCGCGGGCAACCCGCCCAACCCGGATGGCTACGCCAGCGCCTACCTGTGGGAAGACGCCTTCGCCCCCGACAGCGTGTTGGAACTGGTGGGCAGCTTCATCCACATCGAAAACGGCGACCAGCCCGCCAAACTCATCTTCCCTCGCTACCACCAGCGGGACGCAGTGCGCAAACTGGTGACCCACGCCCGCCAGCACGGGCCGGGGCAGCAGTATCTCATCCAGCACAGCGCCGGCAGCGGCAAGAGCAACACCATCGCCTGGACGGCGCACCGGCTGGCCTCCCTGCACGACGAGCAGAACCGCCGCGTCTTCGATTCGGTCATCGTCATCACCGACCGCCGCGTCCTCGACCGCCAGTTGCAAAACACCGTGCGCCAGTTCGAGCAGGTTCCGGGCGTGGTGCGCGTGATTGACAAGGACAGCAGCCAACTGGCCGCAGCCCTGCAAGAAGGGGCCGACATCATCGTCAGCACCTTGCAAAAATTCCCCTTCGTGCTGGACAAGGTGCAGAGCCTGCCCGGCCACCGTTTTGCCGTCATCGTGGACGAAGCCCACTCCTCTCAAAGCGGCGAAACAGCCAAAAGCCTGAAAGAAGTGCTGCGCGCCGAGAGCCTGGAAGAAGCGGAGCAGTTGGAAGGCGAAGCCGAACCGCCCACCGGCGAAGATTTGGTCAACCAGAGCATGATCGCCCGCGGCCGCCAGCCCAACCTGAGTTTTTTCGCCTTTACCGCCACCCCCAAGCCCAAGACGCTGGAACTGTTCGGCGTGCCCCAGTCAGATGGCTCTTTTGCCCCCTTCCACCTCTACACGATGCGCCAGGCGATTGAAGAAGGCTTCATCCTGGATGTGCTGCAAAATTACACCACCTTCGAGACCTATTTCAACCTGCTCAAAACCGCCGCCGATGACCCGCGCGTGGAAAAAAGCAAGGCTGTCAGCCAGCTCAAGCGGTACGTCAACATCCACCGCTTCACCATCGCCCGCAAAGCGGAAGTGATGGTCGAGCATTTTTGGGAGAACGTGCGTCACCAAATCCCGGATGACAACGGGGAAGGGCAGGCCAAAGCGATGGTCGTCACGCCCAGCCGCCTGCACGCCGTGCTCTACAAACAGGCCTTCGACGCCTACCTGAAAAAGCAGGGCTACCCCATCAAGGCATTGGTAGCCTTCTCCGGCACGGTCAGTTATCACGGGCTGGACTACACCGAAGCGCAGATGAACGGCTTCCCCGAAAGCCAGACGGCCAAGCAGTTTGAAAAGCCGGAGTACCGCTTCCTCATCGTGGCCGAAAAGTTCCAGACCGGCTTTGACCAGCCGCTGCTGCACACCATGTACGTGGACAAAAAGCTGGCCGGCGTCCACGCCGTGCAGACTCTCAGCCGCCTCAACCGCATTCATCCGCGCAAGAATGAAACAATGGTGCTGGATTTTGTCAACAGCGCCGAAGATATCGAAACCGCCTTCGCCCCTTACTACGAAGCCACCATCCTCAGCCAGGCCACCGACCCCAACAAGCTGTATGATTTGCAAGATGAACTGGAAGCCTTTGGCCTGTACACGCCGGAGCAGGCAGCCGAAATCGCCGAACTGTACCTGCGAAAAGGGGAAAAGGCGGCCAAACTCCAGCCCCTTTTAAGAGCGGTGGTGGACAAATACAACTACATCGCCGATGTGGAAGAGCGTATCCGCTTCAAACACCGCCTGCGCTCCTACGTCAATGCCTATGCGTTTTTGTCCCAGGTGATGACGTTCCAGGATGCCGACCTGGAGCGCCTGTACCTGTTTGGCCGTCTGCTACTGCGCGCCCTGCCTCCTGAAACCCAGCGGGAGCGGCTGGCCGTGCGTGAGCTTGTGGATCTGGAGAGTTATCGCATCCAGCAGACCCACAGCGGCAAAATCAGCCTGCCGCATGGGCAAGGGCAATTGGATCCGCTCTCCGACCTGGAAGCCGGCGGCCTGACCGACCCGGAAAAAGCGGCGCTGTCGCAAATCATCCAGGAAATCAACGAACGCTTTGGCACGGAGTTCACCGAAGCCGACCGCGTCTTTTTTGCCGAACTGAAAGCGCAATTGGTTGCCAATGAAAGTTTACAGGCCAGCGCCAAAACCAACCCGCCGGAAAGTGTCCGTCTGCTGCACGACGCGCTTTTTGAAGCGGTGATGCAGACGATGATTGAAAGCAACTTCGAGATGTTCAAACGCATCAATGACGATGAAGCGTTCGGCCGGGCGGTGCGGGAAAGGATTTTTGAGATGGTCTATCAGGACTTGTTAGAGAAGGTTCAGAACGCCAGCCAGTAATAGGGGCTTGGGCAATGCTATGGAGGGAGTAGGGAGTAGGGAGTAAATGGAGGGCGACAACGATGCCTGAAGCAGGCCCGAAAATCGGGCAAGCGCCGCACGTGGGGTTTCTGGAGGCGTGGGGCGTGGTCATCGAGAGCTACGACGACGACCAGGCCACCTTATCGATGCCGATTCAAGAAAGTATGCTCAATCCGAACGGGACGCTGCACGGGGCAGTGGCCTATGCCCTGGCCGACACCGGCATGGGCCTGGCTGCCTACCGGACGGTGCAAGCGGGGCAGGGCACGGCCACGGTTGAGATGAAGATCAACTACGTCCGCCCGGCGACGGAGGGGCGCATCTCCGCCGCCTGCCGGGTTTTACACCGGGGGCGGACGTTGATTCTAACTTCGGCCGAGGTCCGGAACGAAGCCGGCCATTTAATCGCCTCGGCCACGGCCACCTACTTCATCATCGATGTGGCCGGAAGCGGATGAGGAAGACGGGGACTTAAGCGATTTAGGCCTCGCTGAACTCGCCCTCGACCACGTTTTCGTCGTCGGGCTGGGTCTGGCCGTTATCGCCGGGCGCAGCCTGGCCGCCGGGGGCGCCCTGGTACATCGCCTCGCCCATCTTCATTGTCGCCTGTTGCAGGGCTTCAGCCGTAGTGCGGATGCGGTTCAGATCGTCGGTCTTAACCGCGTCGCGCACATCGTTGATCCTGGCCTCGATGTCGGCCCGGGTGGCCCCATCGACCTTTTCGCCCAGCTCGTCGAGGCTCTTCTCGGCCTGGTAAGCCAGCTGGTCGGCCATATTGCGCGTTTCGATCAGCTCGCGGCGCCTGGCATCCTCGCTGGCGTACTGCTCGGCCTCCTTGACCATGCGGTCGATGTCGCTCTGGTTGAGGTTGGTGGAGGCGGTGATGGTGACCTTCTGCTCCTTGCCGGTGGCCTTGTCCTGAGCGGTCACGTTCAGGATGCCGTTGGCGTCAATGTCGAAGGTGACCTCGATCTGCGGCACGCCGCGCGGGGCGGGCGGAACGCCCTCCAGCCGGAAGCGGCCCAGGGTCATATTATCGGCGGCCATCGCCCGCTCGCCCTGCAACACGTGGATGTCTACCGCCGTCTGGTTGTTCTCGGCGGTGCTGAAAATCTCGCTCTTTTTGGTGGGGATGGTGGTGTTCCGCTCGATCAGGCGGGTCATCACCCCCCCCAGGGTTTCCACGCCCAGGCTCAGCGGCGTCACATCCAGAAGCAGAACGTCCTTGACATCGCCGGCCAGCACGCCGGCCTGGATGGCCGCGCCAATGGCAACCACCTCGTCGGGATTGACCCCCTTGTGCGGCTCCTTGCCGCCGGTCAGCTTCTTGACCAGCCCCTGCACCATCGGCATCCGGGTGGAGCCGCCGACCAGCACGACCTCATCGATCTGTCCAGCGGACAGGCTTGCATCCTTCAGCGCCTGTTCGAAGGGGCCCTTGACCCGATTTAACAGGTCCTCGGTGATTTGCTCGAACTTGCTGCGGGTCAGTTTCAATTGCAGGTGCTTGGGACCGCTGGCATCCGCCGTGATGAAGGGCAGGTTGATCTCGGTTTCTAGCACGCTGCTCAATTCGATCTTGGCCTTCTCCGCCGCCTCCTTGAGGCGCTGCAGGGCCTGGCGATCATTGCTCAAATCAATGCCCTGCTCTTTCTTGAACTCGGCCACCATCCAATCAACGATGTGTTGGTCCCAGTCGTCGCCGCCCAGGTGCGTGTCGCCGTTGGTGGCTTTGACTTCGATGACGCCATCGCCGACTTCGAGGATGCTGACATCAAAGGTCCCGCCGCCCAGGTCGAAGACCAGGATCGTCTCGTTTTCCTTCTTATCCAGGCCGTAGGCCAGGGCAGCGGCCGTCGGCTCGTTGATGATGCGCCGCACGTTCAAGCCGGCGATCTTGCCGGCGTCCTTGGTGGCCTGGCGCTGGCTGTCGTTGAAGTAGGCCGGCACGGTGATGACCGCCTCGGTGACCGGCTCGCCCAGGTAGGCCTCGGCGTCCGCCTTGAGCTTGCTCAAGATCATAGCCGAAATTTCCTGGGGGGTATACGCTTTGTTGTTGATGGGCGTCTTCAGTCGGGGATCGCCGCCGGGCCCTTCCACAATCTGGTAGGCCAGCATTTCCCGCTCGACCTGCGTATCGACGTAGCGGCGGCCGATCAGGCGCTTGACCGAGTAGAGGGTGTTGTCGGGGTTGGTCACCGCCTGGCGCTTGGCCGTCTGGCCCACCAGTCGCTCGCCGTTCTTGGTGAAAGCAACCACGCTGGGAGTCGTCCGCCCGCCTTCGGCGTTGGGGATGACGGTCGGGTCGCCTCCTTCCATCACGGAGACGACGCTGTTGGTTGTGCCTAAGTCTATACCTACGATTTTGCTCATGATTTCCTCCTGAATTAAGCGAATTTCGTGAGATTAGAGATTGGAGATTGGAGACTAGGAGATTAGGAGATT
>JBHHXL010000294.1:0-6132 GCA_046757065.1 Anaerolineae bacterium | reverse complement strand
AGCAGCTCAAGCAAAAGTTGAAGTGCCGGTCACTTGTACTGAACATGAGCCGAAAGGTTACTGACAGTGGCAGATGCGCTAAACAGAAGTTCAAGTGGAACACCCCCTTTTACCTGTTCTTGCAAGATAGCCAGGGGTCCAGGTGCACTCGATGAATACGAGGGGAATGCAATGTGGCCGCAATTGTACACCAGAGTTGGCAGGCTGGCAAACTTGGTAAAACAGCAACAGACTGTTCGTGGACCCCCGCCAGATCGCCAGACTCAATATTTGACCTCTGCCGCGATTTGAGTATACTTATGTCTGAATGGCCGCATCTTCCCCTCCCTGACCCGGTGCGGCCACTTCCTCGACCTCGCGGTTTTTCCCCTCCCTGACCCGGCCGCGAGGTCGTTTTTTTGTTGGAGAATGGATTAGATGGGTTCAATCTCCGAGATTGAACCCATCTGGTGTGTGGGTTTCCCTCAAGGTTGACAAGAAAAGAATAATCCTTACAATCCGTAGGAATAGGAGCAAGAAACAGAAATGAGGGAGCCGATGGAAGATTTAGCGAACGATGCCCCACGGGGGGAAGACGCCCCGCCAACGCCAGGCAGCGGCCGGCTTTATGCCAGCCTGGCGTTGGCGCTCAGCTTTATGGTGGGATTGGTAGCCGGGTTCCTGGGGCGTCCGGTCGTCGTCGGTGAGCCGCCGATCACGGTGGTGGTCACGGTCATACCCGAGGCCAACGCCGAGCCCCTCAGCCGGGCCGACATCCCGGCTCCTGCTGAGGGGGCTCCGGCGGAGTCCGGTACATCGGAACAACCCGGACAGGGCCGGCCCACCCCAACCATTATGGATTTCGTCCTGTCTGACGCCCGCCATTTCCAGGGCAGCGAAGATGCCCCGGTCGTCCTGGTTGAGTTCAGCGATTTTAAGTGACCATTCTGCGGGCGTTTTGCCACCGACTCGTTGGGTCGGCTTCGGGAAGAGTATGTTAATTCCGGTAAGGTCCGGTTTGTCTACAAGCACTTCGCCATCCTGGGGCCGGAATCGAACCGGGCGGCGGAAGCCAGCGAGTGCGCGGCGGAACAAGGCCAGTTTTGGCCGTTCCACGATCTGGTCTTCAGCGATCAGGTGGCCAGCCGCAGCAGCCTCGACGACGCTTATCTGGCCAGCGTGGCCGGCCAGATAGGGCTGGATACCGCCGCCTTTAGCGAGTGCCTGTCCTCCGGACGCTATACCAGCCAGATCAGGCAGGAGTCGTTCTCCGTGCAATCGATGGGCATCCGCGGCACGCCCGGTTTTTTAATCAACGGTGTCTTTGTTTCCGGAGCGCAGCCGTATGAGGTCTTCCAGCAGATCATTGAGGAGCAATTGCAGGCCCTGAGCGCCAGCCAGTAGCCTGTTGACGTGTTAGGGAGTACCAATGGCACGAAAGCAGACCGCATTGCCGAAATCGAAGCGGGGACGGGCTGCCAGGCAACAGCCCAGGCAGCGGATCCCGGTTTGGGTCTGGTTTGTGGGGGGCGGGGTCCTGGCTGTGTTGCTGGTCGCCGGCCTGTTTTACCTGGGCATCCGGGACCGGACGCAGGCGGCGGAGAGTAACCTGGTTCCCAGCAACCTGAACAGCGGCGAGATCGAAGGCCTGGTTATCTACCCTGATCCGGGGGCGGGTCACCAGGAGGGCGACATTGCCTACAATCAGGAAGTACCGCCCGGCGGTCCCCACAACGCGGCCTTGCAAAACTGTGGCATTTACGACGAGCCGGTCCGGGCGGAAAACGTGCTACATTCCCTGGAGCACGGCGCTGTCTGGATTGCCTACCGGCCCGACCTGCCGGAAAACCAGGTGGAGTTCCTGCGCGAGGTGGTTCGCCAGGAGCGGCGCACCCGGCGGCAAGCCCTGATCGTCCTGGCCCCCAAGCCCGACCTGTCCGTTCCCATCGTGGCAACGGCCTGGCGGGCGCAACTGGAGCTGGAGGATGCCACGGACGAGCGTTTGCTTTTGTTCGTTAGCCGCTTCCAGAAAGGCCCATTTACGCCCGAACCGGGCGCTTCCTGCGGCGGGGGCACCGGCCGGCCCCGCTCCTGAGCAGCGGCGGCTCATTGCGAGTAAGATTGAACCGGGCCGGAGCGTCCTGATCAAGGGATGGTTATCTCCCATCCCGCACCCTCGCAGGAGGTTTTTCTCGAATGAGAAAACTACCGGCCTTCATCCTGGGTCTGGGCCTGGCCCTTGCGGCCTGCGCCCCCTTCGGAGCATCGAACCGTCTGGCCCAGTCCCTGACCCCCACCCCACCCGCCGCGGTGGTTGAATACAGCCCTGAGCCGCTCGATGAGAACGCGGCCTCGGAAGAAGCGGTGGCTGCCCTGTCCGAGGAGGACATCGTCGCCCCCGCCCCCAGCGGCAAAAACCTGCAACCGCTGCTGGACGAAGCCGACATCAACCTGAGCGAAGTGATCGCCTTGCTGCCGCCGGACGCAATCCGGGCCATTGCCCCCGCCGAAGTCCCCCAGATACTGGTCACGGCGGCGGAGGCCCAGGCCGGCGGCATCGACCCCAAAGTTCGGGTCATCGGCATCGAGGTGGACGGCGAAAGCCACGCCTACCCAATCCCCTACTTGAGCGCCCACGAGATCGTCAATGTGGATATCAACGGCCAGCACCTGGCCGTCACCTGGTGACCGCTGTGCTATACGGGCATCGTGTATGACCGTCAGGTTACCGAGGACCAGGTTCTTACCTTTGGCGTTTCGGGGATGTTGTATCGAAATGGCCTGATTATGTTCGACCGCCAGACCGAGAGCCTGTGGAGCCATATTCTGGGCCAGGCCATTGCCGGGGAATTTAAGGGCACCAACCTGACTTTTCTCCCGGCCCTGCAAACCGATTGGCAGAGCTGGCTTGAGTTGCACCCCGACACGTTGGTCGTCAACCCCCGCTTCTTCGGGCGCGACAGTTACAGCAGCTATTACGCCAGCAGCCAGGAGGGCGTGCTCGGTCGAGGCGGGCCGCCACGGGATGTCGAGATCCGTTCCAAGGAGTACGTTCTGGGCGTTCGTCTGAACGGGCAGGCCAGGGCCTACCCCTTCTCCGTGCTGAGCAGCGAGCCGGTGGTCAACGACCAGGTCGCCGAGATTCCGCTGGTCGTCTTTTTCGATAAAGGCACCGCCTCGGGCACCGCTTTCAGCCGCGTTCTGGCCGATGGGACCGTGTTAACCTTCGAGCCAGCGGACAGGCCGCAGCGGGCCATCGACACCGGCAGCGGGAGTGAATGGAACACATTCACCGGCGAAGCGATCAGCGGCCCTCTGGCCGGCACCAGGCTCGAGCAGATTCCGATCACCTACGCTTTCTGGTTTGGCTGGACCGACTATCATATTGGAGGCACCGTCTACTCCGGCGAAGGTTAAGCTCGCTGGCCTTACCTCGAAATAACAAAGCCCGGTTGAGACTGACTCAGCCGGGCTTTTTACGCCGGGCAACTTGAAGCGCCGGTGCGCTGGATTGGCCTTTGAGGGTTTTCCCGCATATAATCTACGGCGTACCCCTGTATCGCAGGCACACGAGAATGCGCCCCCTATCGTTTGCTCATTTCATAGCAGCCTACAAAGCGTTCGTCGCGGACCATTGCAGCCGTATGGCCGCGGCGATGTCATTCTACGCGCTCCTATCCATTTTTCCGATGCTGCTGCTGGTTATCTCGGCGGCAAGCTATGCCCTGACGAACGGCTGGTTCAGCGGGGTCGATGCCGAGCAGTACGTTTTGGGCCTGGTGAACCAGGTTTTTCCGGCCAGCAGCAATTTTGTGGCCAATAGCCTGCGTGTGGCCCAGGCCCGGCGCGATAGTGTGGGGCTGCTCGGCCTGTTGGCGCTCTGGTGGTCCGCTTCGGGGTTCTTCGTTCAAGTCGATGCGGCCATCGACACCATCTGGAAAACCGAAGCCCGGCGGGCGGGTTGGCTCAAGCGGTTGTTGGCTTTCGGCGTGGTGCTGGCGATGACGGGGTTGCTATTGGTGTTGATGTTTGCCAACGCTCTCCTGGAGGTGATACGGGGCCTCGTTTTGGCTACCTCCGGTGAATTTGGCCTGATCCCCCTGGTGCAGACGTTGGGGTCGATCATCTTCACCAGCCTCATCTTCACCCTGCTCTTTCGGATAGTGCCCAACCGGCCCGTGCGCTGGCGCGACGCCTGGCCGGGGGCTGTGGTGGGAGCTTTGCTATGGGAGGCGCTGCGCCAGATTTTGATCTGGTACATCACCGACCTGGCCGATTACAGCGCGGTTTACGGGCCAGTCGGCAGCGTGATCGCTCTGCTGATCTGGATTTACATTGGGGGCCAGGTCTTTCTCTTTGCTGCCGAACTGGCGGCAGTATCTTCACTGCGGCGCGACCATTGATTTCGTTATAACGGAAACTAATTCAGCCATCCCTCCCGATACGCCTCAAAAAAGCGCACGACCGCTTCCTCCCCTTCTCTGGCTGCCTCTTCCCACATTTTCCGAAATTCTATCGCCCGCTGCTTGGCCCCTTCTTCACCGAGTTCATCCACATAAAACTTCTCGTGCCTCCGCACGTGTCTCCGGCCGCGGCTATCTATGGTGTAGAATGCTCCCCAATAATAGCGTTTTCTTTCCTTTTTTGTATCCCACCGCCCGTATTCGTGCGTCCGGTACACCCCGGTCACCCCACTTTTATTATGCGAGTGCAATTTCCCCTCATGGAAGCCGTGAGGGTACACGCCTTGACCTCTTCTGTCTTCTTCCGGGTGCGCTTCGAGATATTCGGCCAGATATTCTTCCGCGGCGACCAGCGCCTTGCCCTTGCTTCCATAGCGGTTATCGCTGAACAATTTTGAATGGTAGCCTCTGTCCCCGCCGACGCGAACCTGCCAGCCATGCGTTCCTTTCGTCGGGTCATTTTTGGGCTGATCGATTCTGACGATATGTGCTCCCATTTTCGCCTTACCTCCTTATATAATTCACATAATTCCCTCCCCTCTGGCCTTAAAATGACCTTCAATGGCAAAGAATGTTTATATATCTTAATTCGGAAATTTAAACCTTAAAGGGTTTTTTGTCAAGTGCGATGCGTCAGCCTGCGTGCCGTTGGCCTTGCTTGTATAGTAGGGCCAACCCCTCTTCCAAATTCACACGGGGGGTATAATCAAGCAAGCGTTGGGCCAGTCTGAGATCCGCCACCAGGCGAGACACCCCTCCGCTTTGGGAGGCCACGTGAATGGTGTGAGCCTCGCGCTCCGTCACTCGCTCCAGCGCGGCCACCAGATCGTTGATGCTGGTCTCCTGGCCGGAACCGACGTTGATCACGCGGCGGTTCACATTACCGGCCGTGGCAGCCGCCACCAGGGCGCGAACCACGTCATCGATATACACAAAATCGCGCGTTTGCCGCCCATCGCCGTGAACAATGAGCGACCCTCCCCCCAGGACCTGTCGCATAAATTCGGGGATGACCGGCGGGTGCGTCGGGGGCAGCGGCTGGCCCGGGCCATAAGCATTGAAAATCCGCAAGATAACCGTTTCAATTCCCCACAAATCCCCGATGGTTTTAACGTAGTACTCAGCCGCCAGCTTGCTGACCGCGTAAGGCGAGGTTGGGAACGGTTCCAGGCCCTCGGAGACGGGCGAGCGCGTCTGTTCGCCGTAAATCGTGCCCGAGGAAGCCAACACGACGCGCTTGACGCCGGCATCGCGTATGGCCTCCATGACCGCCACCGTCCCCCCGACGTTGGTAGCATTGTATTCCCTGGGGTAAAGAATTGATTCCGGCACGGACACGCGGGCGGCCAGGTGGTAGACGCAATCCACCTTGTTCAGCAGTCGCCACAGCTTGGGCTTGTCGGCGACGTCACCCCGGGTGAAGCTGACCTCGTCCGACAGTTGTCCGGGGTCTCCGGCGCTCAGGTCATCGATCACCCGCACGTGTTGCCCGGCCCCGGCTAAATGATTGGCCAGGGCGCTGCCAATGAAACCGGCTCCGCCGGTAATAAGAAACCGCATGATATCTCTCAAATCGTTCAAAGTCTGCTGAAATTATAACACGTGGCCCACATTTCCACCAGGCATGGTGGAACTTCGGGTGCGTCCCAAAAATTAGGCGAGTTTCACATGTCATTCTGAACGCAGCGTA
>JBHHXL010000293.1:0-6150 GCA_046757065.1 Anaerolineae bacterium | reverse complement strand
ACCAAGGTCTGCACTCCTATTTTCAGAGGAGTCCGGTACGGACTCCCGTTTCTTGTTTCCAAACCACGAACTCGCCCAATCCGGCAGGTCCACCTGGTTGCGGCCATATAGCACCCAGGATGTTGCCGGTTGCCAAATTGGGAAAGGTAGGTACAATCGAAGGTGAGGGTCTGCGACCAGGAGCCAAACGGAAGGGAGCAAGCAGTATGGCTGACCAACGAGCGCCGGTAGAAAGATTGCTACGCACCCAACAGGAACTTGAGGCGCTGCAACAGAGTTTGTCGAACTTTTCGGAGCATCTGACCCGGCAAGAGGTAATCCTGGCCCGCTTGAGCAAGCGCCTGGCCCCGGACAAAAGCTCCACGATGAACGATATGCAGGCCACCACGGCTGCCGTCAGCAATATTGCCCAACAACTGGGCCGGCTCTTACCGCAATTGCAGGCATCGTTGCAAGAATTGGAGCAAGAATTAGTGGCCCACGTCAAAGAGCACGAGAATCTGACGGCTCTGTACAACGTTAGCAAAACGGTTAACTCCACGCTCCACCTGGGTCACCTGCTCAATCTGGTTATGGACACCATTATCGCCGTCACCGGCGCCGAACGCGGCTTCTTGATGCTATTGGACGAGGACAGCGGCGAGTTGGATTTCAATGTCGCCCGCAACATGGACCGCGAAACCATCAGCGGGTCCTCTTTCGAGATCAGCCGCAGCATTGTCAACCGGGCGATCAGCGAGGGCAAACCTATCCTGACGACCAACGCCCAGGCCGACCCGCGCTTCAGCTCCCAGGCCAGTGTGGTGGGTTATAGCCTGCGGTCCATTCTCTGCGTGCCGCTCCGGGTCAAAGGGAAAATCACCGGCGTGATCTACGCCGACAATCGCATCAAAACCGGCCTCTTCAGCGAGTCCGACCGGCGCTTGCTGACGGCCATCGCCGACCAGGCCGCGGTCGCCATCGAAAACGCCCGGCTGTTCGAAAGCGTCAAGGCCAACCTGGAAGCCATCACCAATATGAAGAACCTTATGGATAACATCTTCGCTTCCATTGCCAGCGGCGTGATCACCACCGATATTCAAGGCCAGGTCACGCTATTCAACAAAGCGGCTGAAGCGATTTTGGGGATGCCCGCCTACCAGGTCAACGGCGCTGCCATCTCCGAGGCCTTGAAGCCAATGTACAACACGCCCTTCTTCAACCTGATTGAAGATGTAAAATATAGCAACCGGCGCTATATCGGCTACGAGATGAAGGTCGAGCTGCCCCAGCGCGGCCCGGTTGACCTGCGGATGAACCTCTCGAAGCTGAAGGACAGCCAGGACTCAACGCTGGGCGTGGCCATTGTGGTCGATGACCTGACCGAGAGAAAACGATTGGAGGCGACGCGCCAGATGTTCCGGCGTTATCTCTCGCCGGCGGTGGTAGACCGCCTGCCGGACGACCCCAACAAACTGAAGCTGGGCGGCAACCGCCAGAAGATCGGCATTCTGTTTGCCGACATCCGGGGTTTTACCACGTTCAGCGAGAAGCTTGGGCCCGAAGAGCTGGTCGATTACCTGAACCAGTACCTGTCGCTGGCGGCCAAAGCTGTCTTAGAGAGCGAGGGTACGCTGGACAAATTCCTGGGCGACGCGGTGATGGCTATTTTCAACGCTCCGCTGCCACAGGAGGATTACGCCGAGCGCGCCGTCCGGGCGGCCCTGGCTATGCAACAGGCCATTGCCAACTATCACGCTCAAATCGCTCCGGAGAATCGCCTCAGCTATGGGGTGGGCATCAACGTTGGCGAAGCGGTGGTCGGCAACATCGGCACGGCAGAGCAGTTGAACTACACCGCCATCGGCGATGCGGTCAACCTGGCCAAGCGCTTGCAGGAGAACGCCCAGCCGGGCCAGATTCTGCTCAGCGAAAGCGCCTACGAGCACGTCAAGGATTTGGTCGAGGCCAACAAGCTGGAACCGATCCAGGTCAAGGGTCGCACCGCCGTCGAGCAGGTGTACGAGCTGATCGGTTTGAAATAGCCAGGACCAATAGATCCAAATTTGGGCTTGCCATGTGGGTCAAACTAACAGTTTGACCCGCGCACGCAAAACGTAACAGCCTGCAAAGTACGCAGGATTTTGTGGCTCTTTGAGCTTTTATGGGGTTTTGTAGCACAAGCTGTTAGCTTGTGCGGGACAAACTAACACGCTCCGCGTGTCCTACATTACCACACAATTCCTCATAGAGCCGATTTTGTTTGCCCTGCAAATTGGATCCACTGAGGATAGGAAACGTATGGCAGGAATTGCACCCGGCCTGACGGCCACCGCCGGCTTAACCGTTGAAGAAAAACATACCGCCCAGGCCCTTGGCAGCGGAACGGTCGCCGTCTTCGCCACCCCCGAACTGGCCCGTCTGCTGGAAGAAGCGGCGGTCACCGCCCTGGCCTCGCATCTGGAACCCGGCCAAACCTCGGTCGGCATCTGGCTGGACCTCCGCCACCTGGCCCCCACGCCGGTGGGGATGAGCGTCACCGTCCGGGCGACGCTGGCGGAGGTCGATGGCCGCCGCTTGCTCTTCGAGCTTGAGGCCCACGACGAGGTTGAAAAAATTGGGAGCGGCACGCACCGGCGCGTCCTGGTCGATCAACACCGATTTGAGGCGAAGGCAAGCGACAAGCGTCGATGATGGAACGCGAGCTCCACCAGGTTCGACCGGGGATATGGCGCATCGTCGCCCCCAATCCCTCCCCAATGACCGGCCCGGGCACCAACACTTACCTCATCGGCCAGCGGCGGGCGCTCATCATCGACCCGGGGCCGGCGCTTGACTCCCACCAGCAGGCCATTGAAGACGCCTTGCGGCAGTTGGGTTTGACATCCCACCTGATCGTTGTCTCGCACCGGCACGCCGATCACAGCGCCGGGGCCGTCTCCCTGGCGCGCCGGCTCAACGCGCCCCTGGCCGCCTATCAGCGCGGGTTGGGGGCCGGCGCTGATTACCAACACCCTTTGCAGCCCGGCCAGGCGTTGCCGGTGGACGGTTTCAGCTTGAGCGTGCAACACACGCCCGGTCACTGCGACGATCATTTGTGCCTGTGGATCGAGGAAGCGCGCATCCTCTTGACCGCCGACCTGGTGGCCGGGGCGGGGACGATTCTGATCACCCCCCCTGACGGCGATATGGCGGCCTATTTAGAATCGCTGCGGGCAATGCTGGCCCTCGATCCGGCGCTGATCCTGCCGGGACACGGCCCGGTGATCGACACGCCCCGGCAGAAGCTCCAGGAATACATCGACCACCGGCTCAGGCGCGAACAACAAGTGCTTGAGGCCATACAACGGGGGTTGCGCTCCGCCAAAGAAATCGCCCGGTACATCTACGCCGACCAGCCGGCGGCGCTGTCGCTGGCGAGCCTGCAGGTGCAGGCGCACCTGACAAAGCTGGAGCGTGAGGGCAAGCTGGATTGAAGCTTTGGCGGGCCGGAGGTTGGTCAGGGTTTCAAAACATGGTATAGTAGAGCCTCTATTCCTGAAGAAACAGGTAAAATCGACGATGCCTCTCCATCTTTATAATTATCTGACGCGTAGCAAAGAAGAATTTCGCCCGGTGCACCAGGGGTTTGTCGGGATGTATGTCTGTGGGCCAACGGTCTACGGCGACGCCCATCTGGGCCACGCCAAGACCTATATTTTGTTTGATGTCGTCCACCGCTATTTCGAATACCTTGGTTACAGGGTGCGCTACGTACAAAACATCACCGACGTCGGGCATCTGACCGACGACGCCGACGAAGGCGAAGACAAGGTTAGCCGCCAGGCCCAACTCGAGCGCCTGGAGCCGATGGAGATAGTGGAAACGTACACCCGCACCTATTTCCGCGATATGGACGCCTTGAATGTGCGCCGGCCCGATATTTCGCCGCGCGCCAGCGGTCACGTGCTGGAGCAGATTGAATTGGGCCAAATCCTCATCGACAAGGGCTATGCCTATGAAAGCAACGGCTCGGTCTTCTTTTCGGTGCAAAGCTGGCCGGGCTACGGCAAACTATCGCGGCGCAAACTTGATGAATTGGAAGAAGGCGCCCGCCTGGACATCAACCCGGACAAGCGCGACCCGCGTGACTTTGCCGTCTGGCGGGCGGCGGAATCCGGCCACATTATGCAGTGGAACAGCCCCTGGGGACCGGGCTTCCCCGGCTGGCACGCCGAGTGCACGGTGATGGCCCGCAAGTACCTGGGCCTGCCCTTCGATATTCACGGGGGTGGGCTGGAGAACATCTTCCCCCATAACGAGAGCGAAATCGCCCAAAGCGAAGCGGCCTACGGGGGAGAGTTTGCGCAATACTGGGTGCTAAGCAATATGCTGACGGTCGATGGGGTCAAGATGGGCAAGAGCCTGGGAAATTTCATCACCATTCAGCAAGCCCTGACCGGCGACCACCCCCGGCTTTCCCGCGCCTACCCGCCGTTGGCCATCCGCTATTTGATCCTTAGCAGCCACTACCGCTCTCCCACCGATTTCAGCGATGAGGCCTTGCAGGCAGCCGCCCGGGGCCACGAACGGTTGCTCAGCGCCATCACCCTCGTCCGGCACAAGCTGGGGGCCATCGAGCTTCAGCCGGGCGAGTCGCCTGACGACGAGGTTTTGGCCCTGCTCGAAGCGCACCGGGCCAGCTTCCAGGCGGCGATGGACGACGATTTCAATACCCCTCAGGCGATTGCCGCCCTGTTCGATTTGAACAAGGCCGTTAACACCTTGTTGAATAGCGGCCAGGCAATTAACGGCAGCACGCTGAAGGCCATCGACGATGCCTACCGCGCCCTGGGCGGCGATGTTCTGGGCCTGATCCCGGACGATTTGGCGCAGGGCTCGAAGGCGGGGCTTGAGGACGAACTGGTGCAGATTCTGATCGATTTGCGGGCCGCCGCGCGCCGGAACAAGGATTGGGCTACGGCGGACGCCATTCGAGACCAACTGGCCGAAGTTGGCGTCATCCTGGAAGACCGGCCCGACGGCACGATCTGGAAACTGGCCGGGTAGCAGCTACACCACCCATTTCAAATGGCGGAACTTCTTTACGGTCGCAACGCCGTGCGCGAGTGCCTTCGCGCGCGGCGGCGTCACATCCACCGCTTGATCCTGGCTCAGGGCCTTCAAACCAGCCCGGTTGTCAACGAACTGCAACGGCTGGCCGCTGAGCTAAAGGTGCCGGTCCAACATCTGCCTCGCGCCCGGTTAGACAAACAAACGCGAGGCCATCAAGGCGTTGCCCTGGAGGTCGGGCGTTATCCCCTGGTTGACCTCGACCAGATCGTAAGGCGCGTCGAAAAGCTGCAAAACGTGCCGCTGTTGCTGGCCCTGGACCATCTGGAAGACCCGCAAAACCTGGGGGCGATATTGCGCACGGCGGAGGCTGTGGGAGTGGACGGGGTAATATTGCCGGGTCGCCGCGCCGCAGGGATCACGCCGGCGGTCAGCAACGCCTCGGCCGGCGCCGCCGAACATTTGTGGATCGCCACCGTCCCGAACCTGGTGCGAACGCTGCGGGAGTTGAAGGCAATGAATGTCTGGGTCGTTGGCGTTGAAGCCACGGAGACAGCGCAGGCGTATCACGCCGTGGATTTGAACCTGCCTCTGGTCCTGGTTGTGGGCAACGAGGGCCAGGGTCTGAGCCGCCTGGTCCGCGAAACGTGCGACCTGTTGATCCGGTTCCCGATGCGCGGGCGGGTTGAATCCCTAAACGCCTCCGTTGCCGCCGGCCTTGCCCTCTATGAAGCCTGGCGGGCGCGCCGCTTCCGCCAACAGCGATGATTTATTCGATGGGCATTTGACATTTAATCCGCGTCAAAGTATACTTGAGTGCTGTGCTGTGATAAACCTTGAATGGTTGCAGCACCCTTTTTAGGTACAAACCTTGGAGGGGTACCCAAGTGGACAAAGGGGGCTGACTGTAAATCAGCTGCGTGAGCTTCGGTGGTTCGAATCCGCCCCCCTCCATCTTAATAGTTGAGTTTCAGGTGAATGCGGCCAGCAATCACATTTCTCTCGTAATGAAAAGATGGCGGTATAATGTCATCGCTCCGCTAACACCTGTTTTTTTGATTTTAGGAGGACGAAAGATAGATGGCTAAAGAGACATTTGTACGAGATAAACCGCACGTG
>JBHHXL010000292.1:0-6159 GCA_046757065.1 Anaerolineae bacterium | reverse complement strand
TGGCTTGCGCCCCCCGTCCGGGTTAGTCTGTCTACCTGTGGGAATGTCCATTTTTTCACATAAATCGCGACGTATATTACCATGTCTACCTGGCTTTGTCAATCCAGCATTTCATCGCCTCAGCAAAGCAGGCGGCGTACATGTTGACGACACCCTATATGCAGGTATGTCTGCGCTGCGTTATACAAGATATGGGGTGTGCGCTCGGCAGCTCTCCTGAAGCCTATAATTATAATTTCGATAATAGAAAAAACTTGACAGTATCTTTCCTTTCAGATACAATCTGACTGGGTATCAGTGGATCCAAATTACGGCCTGTAATGTTGGTCAAACTGTTAGTTTGACCCGCATACAAATTGGATCTACAGAGTATCGTAGTCTTTATCTTAACAGCAGTCTGATTTGTGGTTTGGCAGCGGATGCAGGCGACACGGCAACGGATTATCAGGTATTTGAAGGAACGGGGTCAAGCGACCGTTGAAGAGTTGGCGGAAACGGTTGATTTGACCCAGATGGCGGTGCGCCATCATTTGAACGTGCTGCAGGGCGACAATCTTGTAACAGCGCCGGCGGTTCGGCGTAATAACCGGCGAGGACGTCCCCAGCAAGTTTACGCCCTGACCGCCGCTGCCGACAAGCTCTTTCCCGAAGATTACTACCAGCTTACGGACTATTTGCTGGATGAGTTGCTGCAACAGATGGGAGAAGACGGGGTTGAAACCCTCTTCACCGGCATCGCCGATCGCCTGGTCAACGATGCCCCCAAACCCCAGGCCGGGCAATCGTTTGAGGAGCGGCTCGATCAGGTTGTCAATTTTCTAAGCGAGAAAGGCTTTGTGCTGCGCTGGGAGCACGAGGGCGACCTGTACCGGATTCAAGCCATCTCCTGCCCCTATCGAAAAGTTGCCCACGAACACGGCGAGGTTTGCCTGATGGACCAGCGGATCATTGCCTCGATGCTGAGCGTAACACCGCATCGAGTTACCTGTATGGCGGTGGGCGATGAGCATTGCACCTACCAGTTGCGTGAAACCCGGCCCATTTCATTGGTGATAGAAAAATGAGCGCGTGAAACACCGCTACCCACTCTGGCCACAAAGGCTGCTACAGCCTTTTTATTTTCCAGACCGTTATTCTCGTTGAACATACCGGTTTAAAAACCTGATCCCTGGGAGGACCATCAATGAAGGACAGCTTTGGACGAGAAATCAACTACCTCCGCATCTCCCTGACCGATCGCTGCAACCTGCGCTGCGTGTACTGTATGCCGCTGGCAGGTCTGACCTTTGCCCCCAACGACGATCTGCTATCGCCCGGCGAGATCGAGGCGGTGGCCCGGGCCGCGGTTGAGGTTGGGTTCCGCAAGTTCCGCCTGACGGGCGGGGAACCCACGCTGCGGCGTGACCTGCTCCAGATCGTGGAGCGCCTCAACGCGGTTGAGGGCGTGGAGCAGATTACGATGACAACCAATGGCTACCGCCTGCCAAAGCTGGCAGAGCCGCTGCGCCGGGCCGGAATGGAACGGGTCAACATTCACATCGACTCGCTGCACCCGGAACGCCTGCCCCAACTGATGCGCCTGGGCAACCTCGATAAAATCTGGGCCGGCATCCGCGCCGCCGAAGAGGCCGGGATGCTGCCCATCAAACTCAACACGGTCGTCACCCGTGGCTACAACGATCAGGACGCGGTTGACCTGGCCCGCCTGACCCTCGAGCGGCCCTGGCACGTGCGCTTCATCGAGTTGATGCCCTTCGCCGGGCCGGCCGAAATCGCCCTGAGCAACTATGTTTCCACCGAGGAGCTGATGGACCTGCTCGAGGCCGACCTGGGCCCGCTCTTCCCCGTCAACGACGGATCGTTGGACGGCGAGGCGCGTCTGTATCGCCTGGCCGGTTCGCGGGGCACGGTTGGATTTATCAGCCCGGTCAGCAACCCCTACTGCGGCGATTGCAACCGCATGCGGGTCACGTCCGATGGCCGCCTTCGCCTCTGTCTGTTGTCCGATCAGGAGATTAACTTCCGGGATACGCTGCGCAACGGCGGCGCGCAGCGCGATTTGGTGGCGCTCTTCGAGCGGGCCGTTCGCCACAAACCGTGGGGCCACAAGCTGTCGGAGGGCGTCCATCCCGAAGCGCGCACGATGAGCCAGATCGGGGGGTAAGGGGCCGTGTAGGATTTGTTCGCGGGCGGGGTTTGTTTTATAATCGGTTGTCTGTCTTATCAATTGGACTGCGTGATGCGTGGTTGGCGTGCATCGCGCAGTTTGTTTGTAGCCACACACATCGAAGGGATGTCTGGACCGCATTGTGGGTACCTGGACTGAAATCATTCACCTGATCGAAACCCACCACCGATTCGTGATCACCTCCCACGTCAACCCCGATGGCGACGCCATTGGTTCTGAGTTGGGCCTGGCGCACCACCTGTTGGCCCTGGGCAAAGAGGTGGCGGTCTTCAATAGTGACGCCACGCCCAAGGCCTACCGGTTTTTGGACGGGATCAGGCGGGTAAGGACGTTTTCGAAAAAACGGTATCGCGGGCGCTTGGAACGGGCTGACGTGATTTTTGTCCTGGATGCGTCGGGGGGGTGGGACCGCCTCGGGCGCATTGGGAAATGGCTGGCCAAGACGCGGGCCGTCAAGGTTTGCATCGATCATCACGCCGACCCGGTTGATTTTGTCGATGTGGCCGTCGTGGACCCGGCGGCGGCGGCCACGGCCGAGCTGATCTTTGAGCTGATCCGGGCAATGGAGGGGGAAATCAGCCAGGCCATCGCCGACGCGCTGTACGTCGCCATCCTGACCGACACAGGCAGTTTTCGTTTTCCTAAAACCAGCCCCCGCACGCACCATATCGCCGGGCAGCTTATGCTGGCCGGCGCCGATCCGGGAACGCTTTACCGGAAGATCTACAACCAGTACCCGCTGGCGTTGCTCCGCCTCAAGGGGCGGGTGATGGACTCGCTGCAAGTCACCGCCGGGGGGCAACTGGCGTACGCCGCTCTCGAGCAGGCGACGTTGAAGGCCTACGGCGTTGCACAGCGCGACCTGGACGGGTTTGCCGGCCTGGGGCAGCGGGTGGCCGGGGTGCGGCTGAATTTGTTGTTTGTGGAGACGGCCAAACGGCAGGTGAAAGTTAGCCTGCGCAGCGACGGTAGCCTGGCCATCAACGACCTGGCCGCGCGCTGGGGCGGCGGCGGGCATCCCTCGGCGGCGGGGGCCATTGTGGCCGGGACGCTGGACGAGGTCGTGCCCCGGCTGGTGGGGGAGGCCAGGGCGCTGCTGGCCAGGGGGTAGCGGTGAAGCTCAATGCTGCCAGCGGCAACGGCGGATCGACCGGGCTGAGCCGGGCTGTCCAATGGCTGGCGGCCGGCGCGGCCGTATTCTTTGCCGGGTTGTACTTCCGGGCGGCCCTGCCGCGCGTCTTTTATCCCTACGACCTCGATTTCATCGAGGACGGCCTGTTGATGGCTGCCCTTCGCGTCGCCAACGGGCTTCCCCTCTTCGTCCCGCCCAACGCTGATTTTGTCCCGCACGTCTATATGCCCCTCTATTCTTGGCTGGGGGGCCTGCTCTTCAGGCTGGCTGGCCCCGGATTCGCGCCCTTGCGTGCCCTGTCGCTGGCCTCCGTTCTGGCCTGCAGCGGCCTGATTTTTCTGATCGCCCGGCGCGAGAGCGGGCGGAATTGGCTGGGGCTGGCCTGCGCCGGCCTGTGGTTGGGCGGCTATCGTATCAGCGGCTTCTGGTACGAACTGGCCCGGGTCGATGCCCTGTTCGTGGCCCTGGTCGTGGCCGGCCTGGCCCTGGGGACCCCCGGCCAGCGCCCGATCTCAAACCGCAGGCAGGTTGCGGCGGGCCTGGTCCTGGCCCTGGCCTTTTTCACCAAACAAACGGGCCTTGTTTTTGGGCTTGGGCTCGGGCTTTACCTGTGGATCACGATCGGGCGGCGGGCCTGGCCTTTTGGCCTGAGCCTGACTGGCCTGGCGCTCCCCCCGGCCCTGGCCCTGAACGCGCTGAGCGGGGGCTGGTTCTTCTATTACACCGTGACCATCGCCTCGGCCAGCCCGCTGGAGATCGGGCGGGCCGTCCATTTTTTGCGGAACGAGCTGTTCGGGTTGATGGCCGGCCTGGCCGTGATGGCCCTGGGGGCCGGGCTGCTGGCCGTTCGAGGCGCCGGCTGGCGAGGGGTGCTCCACCGGCCCTGGCTGATCTGGACGGTCCTGGCTGTTGCCGTCAGCGGCCTGGGCCGGACTTCGGTCGGCGGGAATCTAAACAATCTGATGCCGGCCTACGCCTTGCTTTGCCTGGCCCCGGCCCTGTTGCAGCGCGAGTGGGCGGCCCAACCCGGCCTCCTTCCGCGCTGGCGCGGCGGCCTGATCGCGGCCCTGATCCTGGCCCAGTTCGCCCTGGGCGCTTACAACCCGCTGCGCTACGTTCCCACCCCGGCTATGCACCGGGCCGGCGGGCACTTGATCGACCGCCTCCGGGCGGTGGACGGCGAAGTGCTGGTCGAGATGCATCCCTACTACGCCTGGCTGGCCGGCAAATCGCCCTCGGCCCAGATGGCCACGATCTGGCACGCCCGGCGGCGGGGCAGCCAGCCTTTGCCGCCCGATTTTGTGGCCCGGATTCAGGGCCAGTATTACGCGGCCATCATCTCGGACGAGAGCCTGTTCGAGACCGAACCCGACCTGCTGGCCCTGCTGGACGCCTACTACCGTCCCGCCGGTGCGTTGGGGCCGGACGAGGCCCCGGCCACCACCACCGGCCTGCGGGTCCGGCCCTCGCGTATCCTCGTGCCCCGGCCGTAAGGCGAAGGCAACGAGCGGACGGGCTCAGGCCCGTTCCCGGCACAGGGCGTCGATGGCGGCCACAATGCCCCCGGCCCCGGTCCCAATACTCAACCGGTGCAGCCGGGCGCTTTGCAGCAGGGCCTGCAGCGTGGCCGTGTTGTGCTCCAGGCGGGGCGCTTCGTCCCAGAAGACGGTGTTGGCGGCCAGCATTGGCCGCGCCTCGGCCGGGCTCAGGGGGGCGATCTGCGTCCCGGCGGTTTCCCGGCGCTCAACAAAACAAAGTTGGATGGACGATGGGCTTAGCAACCGCCTGGCCAGTTGGTCCGGATGGCAGGCTCGCAAATTCACCACCGTTTTGCGCTGTTCCCGCACATTCACGGCCTGGCCCTCGTAATCTGGCCATAAGGCCAGCACATCGTCTCTCAACTTCACCTCGCCAATGGGATAGCCGCCCACCAGGAACCGTTGATTCCGGTCGTCCTGCCGGAGCAGGGCCATCCCATCGGCCAGAAAGGTGTAGCCGGCCCGCAGCAGGTGCAGGGCGGTAGTGGACTTGCCGGTGTTGTGAGGGGCGATCAGGGCGATCAGGCGCTGCCCCCCTGGATCGAGCACACACGAGGCGTGCAACATGGCCCATTCGGTCAGGATAAAGTTGAGCAGATAGTGATCGATGAAATAGCGGCTCACCAGGCGCGTCCTGGCAGCCAGGCCCGGCGACAGAAAGATGACGGCGGTGCGCGTGCGCAAATTGCCGAAGCTATGCCCCCACTCCCCCGCCGAGAGGGTGATCCACTCATCCAGGCCGGCGTAAACCAACCGCTCCGGCAGATCGTCAGGGGGCGGTTGGGCCGGCCCCTGGCCCACCACCACCTGAATCCGCATCGCCCGACCGTCCGGTTGGGTGGCCCGGCTAAAACGCCCGGCCGATAGACGGGCGGCTGCCAGGACTGCCGGCTCGTTGGCCGTAATGTGGGTCGGGCTGCCAAAAGGGGCAAAGTCGAAGGCCACCGTTTGGGCGTTGGCCCGCCGGGACCAGAAATCTTCGGTCGGAACAAGGGAAAACAGTTTTGAGTTTTGAGTTTTGAGTTTTGAGTTTTGAGTCGTCATAGGTTTTCGCCGGTTGTTTTGACGATTGAGGTCAAGATGCGGATGAGTTCATCAACAAGCTCAAGCTCCCGGCCCACGTCAACGTCCACAAGGCCGGACTCTTGTAGCAACTGCAACCAGTAGCGAGTTTCTCTGGCTTCTTTCGAGGCAATGGACATCTTGGGGAGAAAGTCTTTGCGGCTTTGAGCTGCGCCGGCTTCTTCGACGTTCGCCCCGATGCTTGTCCCGCTTCGCAGCAACTGTTTGGATAGCACATA
>JBHHXL010000291.1:0-6173 GCA_046757065.1 Anaerolineae bacterium | reverse complement strand
GCCCTGAGCCTGTCGAAAGGCTTGCCCTGAGCCTGTCGAAGGGCGCCAGGTAACCACCGAGATATTTCCGCCGCGCTGTACTCAGGCCTCGCGCTCGACGGCCAGCCGGCGCGCGCCTCTTGAAAGATACAACACCCCGCCGACCAACCCCGTGGCCAGGTTGCCCAGGGCGTAAACCAGCAACGACAGGGCCAGGGCGCTCTCCTGCGGCACGCCGGCCTGAGCGAAGAGGGTAATGTAGGTTTGCTCCCTGGCCCCCAGCCCTCCGACGCTGATGGGCAAGATCAAGACCAACGAGGTCAGCGGCACAAACACAAAATAAAAGGTCAGGTTGATGCGCAAGCCCAACGACAGGCCGATAAAGACATTCATAGCTATCAGCGACAGGTTGAACAGCACCGAGACGCCAAACGAGCGCAGCAGCGCCCGCAGTCGATAGCGGCCCAGGCTATCGATAAAGGATTTCACCGTTTTAATCTCATCGACGCGCCGCAGGAGGGGCAGCCGGGCCTGCAACGCCCGCCATAGAGACTGGTCGATAACCAGGAAGCCGCCCACCAATCCCGCCCCAAAAATGCCGACGGTCAAAACCACAACCTCGATGGGGATCAGACGCCAGCTAAAAAACAGAGCGACCAGGGCCAGCCCCAGCAGGCCCATAATGCCCAGGAAGCGGTCCACCAGCACGCTGCTGACGGTTTCAGCGCCGCGTTCGCTGCTGCGCGAGAGTTCGTAAATTTTGACCGCGTCGCCGCCGATGCCGCTGGGCAGCAGGTTGTTAAACAAGAAACTGATGAACCACAACCCGGTCAGTTCCTTGAGACCGACCCTCACCCCCTGGTCGTGCAGCAAAATCTGCCAGCGCCAGGCCCGCAGCACCACCCCGATCATCACCAACCCCAGCGCGACCAGCAAAAAACCGGGTCGAGCGTTGAGCAAGGTCCGGGCCAGCGCCGATAAATCGACGGTGGCGATGATAAAGGCCATCAGGCCCAGCGAGATGAGTATTTTCAGCAGATTGAGCAGTTGATTGCGGTTGAAAATGATCTGTCCTCGTCTTCGCGGACTGCTGTCAGCGGTGCGTCCAAAATTTTTGGAAAGCACAGGGGGGAATTGGGGGGACACCCCCCACACCCCCCGGTCCTCCTAAAATGTCGGACACACCCTTCTGTCAGCGACCGTCGATCAATTGATGATAGATAGCCAAAGCTGCCTCAACCTCACCCCGGTCGGCCAGGCTGCCGGCCCGGTCGGCCAGCGAGTTGCGCCAGTCAGGGTTGAAAGCCACCGCCCGCCCGTAGGTCTCGGCGGCGGCGGGCATATTTCCCAGCGCCTCGTAAGCTTCGGCCAGGGTGACGTAACCGTTCACCCAACCCGGAAACACTTCCACCATCGCCCGGTACGGCTCCAGGGCTTCCTCGACCCGCCCGGCGGCAAGCAGCGTATCCCCCAGGCAAAGGTAAGCCAGGGCCTGCGCCGGGCGCGGATCGGGGTTCAGCACGCCGCCGGCGGCCATCGCCCCGGCCCAGGGAAAGGCGGCCTCGACCGCCTGGCGGCAAAACTCGACCATAGCCGCCTCCAGCACGGGCGGCTCGTAAACCACGACCTCCGGTTCCAACACCACCAGGCCGGGAAACGCGACCGGGCGCAGGGCCTGGCCGAATTCCGGGGCGAAGCGAGCCACCAGCCACACCCGCCCGCCAATCGCCCTCAGGGACTCGGCCCGCTCCGGCAGGGAGGCAACCAAACCGGCCGGCGCCGTCAGTTCGGCTGGGCCACGGTAGTAGTAGCCCAGAAAACGCCCGTCGTCCCACAGCGGGCCGGTCACGATTACGTCTCCGGGGGCGGCGTTCCGGGCCAGGTATTGCGCCGCGCCGCGCCAATCGGGCTTGCTCTGGGCAAAGATGGTCAGCGCCCCATACAAGCTGATCGTGACCGCAATCCAACTGACGTAAACCAGGCTCCAGCGTGAGGCAACCCAACGTTTGGCCGCCAGCCAGCGCCCAAACCATAATAACGCCGCCGCCGCCAAAAGCAAAAAAACGGGTAAGACAAAAGCGTAGCGCAAATGCAACGCCCGTGGATCGCCCAGGGCCAGCGGCAGCATCGCCGGTAGAGCCAGCCAGGCTGTGCCCAAGGCGACCAAAGCCCAACGCCGCTGCCGGGCAGCCCAGATGAGTCCAACCAAGTATAGCCCAAAAAAGAACCACGCGCCTCCGACATTCGGCGAACCCACCGCCTCAACGACCTTACGCAAAAAGGCCAACGGCGCGCCCACGCCCCCTTCCACCGCGCCGAGGGCGGCGCGCCGGGAGACGATGTCGAACAAAACCGGCCACCAGGGGCCGTAGAGCAGAAAGGCGACCGCCAGGGCCGCGCCCCAGGCCAGCAGATTCTTGAAGCGCCCCCCCCTCGATGAGCCCGTTGCAACCCCCTTGCCCCCAGATCGAGCGGCCAATAAGCGAGCGGTTACCCAGGCGGCGTGCGCGGCCACAACCAGAAAGGCAAAATACATCGTGTAGAGGTTGGCGGCCGTCACCAGGGCGTAGCCGGCCCAACGCCGCCAGCCGCCCTTGCGCCAGGCCAACACCAGAGACAACGTCGCCAGCGCAGACAGGCACATAAAGAGGCCGTGCATCCGCGCCTCCTGGCCGTACTTGAGGGCGATGGGGGCCACCGCCAGCAGCGCCGCGGCCAGGACGCCCGCGCGCTGCCCCAGGGTTTCCCGGCCCAGGCGATAGGTGACGGCCACGGCCAGCAGCCCAGCCAGAACCGAGGGCCAGCGCCACAGCCAATCCGTTGCAGCCGACGGCGCTCCGGGGGGCCATAGCCACTCGCTACGCGAAGGCAGGCTGGCGATCAGGTAATACAGCGGGGGGTGAATATCGCCCGCCGTCCAGGCGATCAGGTCTCGCGGCGGCAGCGCGGCGAAGATTGCGGTGAAGATCTCATCGCCCCACAAACTCTCGCCCGCCAACCGGTGCAGCAGGAGAGCGGCAGCCACCAACAGGATGCCGACGACCGGCCACCGCCGGCCCCGGCCTTCGAAAAACTCGTCTCTTTCAGGCACAACCCAGGTCCCGATAAACGCCAACCATTTTCCGGGCGATCTCCGGCCAGGCGAACCGGCGTCCCAACTCCACCGCCCCGGCAGCCAGGCGACGGCGCAGGTCCGGCTCACCGGCCAGGCGCTCCACCGCCCCGGCTAAAGCCGGCACATCACGCGGCGGGGCCAGCAGCACGTTTTCGCCATCAACCAGCTCGGGCAAAGGAACCGCTGGTCGGGTTGTGACCAGGGGCAGGCCGTGGGCCAGCATCGCCAGGAGAGTGGTCCGCCGCCAGGAGACACCATCGCGATAGGGCATCACGGCCACATCCGCCGCCAGCAAGTGGGCCGACACGCCGGACAGGTCTACAAATCCGGTGAAGATGACCCGTTCGGCCAGCTTGCGCTCGTTGAGCAGGGTCCGCACCCGGCGGGCATAATCAATATTGGTTGGATCGCTGGCGCCAATGTCGCCCCCGATCATCAGCAAACGCGCATTATACCCTCGCTCAACCAGAGTGTCTAACACCGCGATCAATTCTTCTCCGCCTTTGCTCTCGTTTAAGAAGCCAAAATAGGCCAGCACGAAGGCATCCGGGGGCAGGCCAAGTTGCGCCCGCCAGGCGGCCCGATCATAGCCCGGCGGAGGATCGACGGGGACGTTGCTGCCGAGCGGGATGTGGTACAGCCGGGGGGCCACCTCTCCAGCTCCCAATTCCCGCCGCAACGTTTCCAGGTCCTCCAAATTGGTGCAAACCACGGCATCGCTGTAGCGGGCCAGGGCCAGGATCGATCTCCAGCGGAACGGGCCGGCCTTGGGGAAGATGTAGGGGATGCGCAGATCGTGGAAAGTGACGACGAGCCGGGGGCGATTCGGCCCGCGCCGCATGCGCCAGGGCAGCCAGTTGACCCAGCCCTTCAAATCGAAGGCGGCCGCCTGGTATTGAATGTGCAGCACATCGACCGCATAGGCCCGGCAATGGCCTTGAATCTGGCCCCAGCAACGGAACCCCCAACCGGCCAGCGTGGGATAAACCGCGCCGGCGGGCGGCGGTTGACCGGCGGCGAAGCGCTGCCACTTGCGGCTGGTCAGAACGGAGGAGGCAACACCATGCCCGGACAAACAGGCGGCCAGGTTGGCCGTATAATCGGCGATCCCCCCCTGCATCGGCGGATACTCGCCGCTCAGGAAGGTGACGTTCATGCCAGCCGCGACCTCAGCACCTGCCAGTAGGCGTCCATCCGCTGGCGGCGCAGCGGGCGCTTATGCCCGACCAGCCATTTGCCCGTCTCCTCGGCCAACTGCCAGGCGAAGGTGAGCAGCAGAAAGAGGCGCAACGCCAACGCCCATCGCCAACCGAACCATTTGCGGGTGTAGTAGACCTTACTGCGTTGAAAGCGAATCGCGCGGGCCGCCGGGACCTGCTCGCTCGATTTGCCCTCGTAATGGATGACCCGGGCCGCAGGCAGGTAATGGATCGCCCAGCCGGCCCGGGCGCAGCGGCGGCACCAATCGGTTTCCTCGAAATACATAAACAACGCTTCATCGATGGGGCCGACCTGCTGCCAGGCGGCAGCGCGGATGAACAGGGCCGCGCCGGTGATCCAATCGACGGCCTGGGGTATATCGTCCGCTTGATCGGCCAGGTGGTAGGCACGGATGTGCCGGTTGTGGGGAAACCACTGCCCCAGCAAGGTACTCTCCCAAAACAGGCTGCCGGGCGTCGGGAAGCGGCGGCGCGACGACTGCACCCGGTTATCGGGATAACGCAGTTGCGGGCCGACCACCCCCACGCCGGGATGCCGGTCCATATAAGACAGCATCGCCGCCAGGGCCTCGTCCTCCAGGCGAGTATCCGGGTTAAGCAGGAGGAAGTACCGCCCCCGGGCCAGGCTTACGCCCAGGTTATTGCCTCGCGCAAAGCCCAAATTTTCGGAGCTGGCGATGAGCCGCGCCTGGGGAAACTCCGCCTCGACCATAGCCGCGCTGCCATCCGTTGAGGCCGAATCGACGACGATGATCTCCAGTTCAAAGGAAACGTCCGCCGCAAGAATGGCGTGCAAACAATCTCGCAGCAATTCTTTGACGTTCCAATTAACGATGATGATGGACAGATCCAAGGGGGCCTACATATCCCGAGAGATAACAAACTCAGCAATATCGTGCATAGCGCGGCGATACTTATTGTCGGGCAAGGCCAGCAAGGCTTCCTGGGCCTGACGGATGAAACGCTGCGCCTCATCCAGGGCGCTATCCACCGCGCCGGAGGCCCGAATCTCGTCAACCACCTGGCGCACGGCGCCATCGGAAAGGTGCTCTCGCGCCACCGCCTTGAGAATGGTTGGATGGCCGGGGTGCTTATCCAGGAAGATGAGCACCGGCAGGGTGGCGATCCCGTTGCGCAGGTCGTTGGCGACCGGCTTGCCGATTCGATCCTCGTCCCCGCGAAAATCGAGAATGTCGTCCATAATCTGAAAGGCCATGCCCAAATAGTAGCCATAATCCCGCTGAGCTTGAACTTCGTCCTCGGGAGACCGGCATAGGATGCTGCCGGTTTCGGTTCCGGCAGCAAATAAGGCCGCGGTTTTAGCGTAGATACGTTGGAAGTACTCCTCGCGGCTGGGGGGGTGGGCGTGGCCGTTGTTAAACAGTTGCAGCAACTCGCCGTTGACGATGGTCATCAACGTGTTGGAGAAAATGGTCACGATCCGCACATCTTCGGTTTCGGCGGCCAGCCCGGCGGCGCGGGCGAAAAGATAATCGCCGGTCAGGATGGTCGCGCCGGGGCTCCAGGAGGCGTTCAGGGTCGGCAGGCCACGACGCAAGAGGGAGTTGTCGATGAGGTCATCGTGGACCAGGGTGGCGGTATGCAGCATTTCGACGGCGGCGGCCAGGGCGATGGCCTTATCCTCATCCGCCGGGTAAAACCGGGAGGCCAGCAGGGTCAGGGCCGGGCGCAAGCGTTTGCCGCCGGCGCTCACCAGGTAATCGATCACAGCGGCTAATTTCGTGTGATGCTCGCCAACACCTTCGCGCATCTTGTCTTCGACGCCCTTCAGATCGGTCTGCACCAGTTCAAACATAGATTTGGTAGACAACCTATCCCCCATTCAAATCCTCTCGCAA
>JBHHXL010000290.1:0-6222 GCA_046757065.1 Anaerolineae bacterium | reverse complement strand
GGGACGACACCGACAATGAAAATGGAGTGCAGAGCTTGCTCTGCCCAGGCAAACCAAGGTTTGCACTCCTATTTTCAAGGGAGAATTTCGATGAACAAGCCCACCGTCACCGTCGTCGGCAGCTTCGCCGTCGGGATGACCCTGCGCACCGAACGCATGCCCGTCTTCGGCGAAACGTTGATCGGCTCCGATTTCGATATGGGGCCCGGCGGCAAAGGCTCGAACCAGGCCGTGGGCGCGGCCCGGCTTGGGGCAGATTCGCACTTCGCCGGCATCATCGGCCGGGACAAGCTGGGCGAAATCGCCCTCGACCTCTACGCCAGCGAGGGGGTGAACACCACCTATCTGATGCAAACGGACGACCTGGCAACCGGCGCGGGCTTCATCATCCTCAATCAGGCCGGGGAGAACGGCATCATCCTCGATATGTCGGCCAACCGCCTGCTGGACGCCGCTTTCGTGGAGCGGGTTGAAGACCAGATCGCCCGCAGCGACGTGGTGATGTCGGTCCTGGAGATCCCGGTCGAGGCCGCAGCCCGGACGATGGCCCTGGGCCGCCGGCACGGCGCGCGCACCCTGCTCAACCCGGCCCCGGCCACCCCCCTGGACGAAACGGTGCTGCAAAACGTCGACATCCTGACCCCCAACGAAACCGAGCTGCGCATCCTGCTGGGGCTGGCCCCCGACAACCCAACCCCCAGCCTCGACCTGGCCCGGCGGCTGCGGGAGCGAGGGGTTGAAACCATTGTAGCCACGATGGGCGAAGGGGGGGCGTTGATTTTGAGCGGGGATATGACGGTGGAAGTGCCCGGCGTCACGGTGGAGGCGGTGGACACCACGGGCGCGGGCGACGCCTTCAACGCCGGCCTGGCCATCGCCCTGGCCGAGGACCGGCCGCTGGAGGACGCGGTCCGGTTCGCCAACTGCGCCGGGGCCCTGGCCTGCACCCGGCTGGGCGTCATCCCGGCTTTGGCCGGGCGGGCCGCCGTCGACCGGCTGTATGCGCAGCATTACGCCGCCGCGTAGCGGACCCGCCACCCCGCCTCAGCCGGCGGGCGGGTACTCCGCCAGCAATTTGACGATTTTAGCGTAGGTGTCGTCCAGGGTTTCCGGGATCATTCGCGTTTCGCCGACGACGGTCATAAAATTCGCGTCGCCGGCCCAGCGGGGGACGATGTGGATGTGCAGGTGGCCGTCAATACCGGCCCCGGCCACCTGGCCCAGGTTCATCCCAACGTTGTAGCCCTCCGGCCCCATCATCCGGTCCAAGACTTGCAGGAAGTGCGAGACCAGGTCCATCATTTCGGCGCGGGCGGCCCGGCTCAGCTCATCCAGCTTGTGGGCGTGGTCGTAAGGCAAGATCATCAAATGGCCCGGGCTGTAAGGGTAAATATTGAGGACGACAAAAGCTTCCCGGCCCCGGTAGACGACGTAATTTTCGGGGTCCCGGTCGGGGCCAGCTTCGATTTTCCGGCAGAAGACGCAGCCTTCGTCCCTTTTGGGGCTGGTCACGTAGGCCATGCGCCACGGCGTCCACAAATGATCCATCAGCTCATCCCTGAAAAACGCCCCACATTCTAGCAAAAAGCGTAGAAGCGCGCAAACCTTGTGAAGATGGAACCCCTATCCGCCGAGAACATCCAACGCCGTTTGCCGGCCCGCACCTTTGGCCGCGCCGTGCATTACTTTGACAGAATCGGTTCGACCAACACCGAGCTCAAACGGCTGGCCGAACAGGGCGCGCCGGAGGGAACGCTGCTGGTGGCCGACGAACAACTGGCCGGGCGCGGTCGCTTTGAGCGGCGCTGGCACGCCCCCCCCGGCTGTTGCCTGCTGGCCTCCCTGCTGTTCCGGCCCGGTCGCTTCGGCCTGCCGGCGGGCCAGGCCCAACAGGTGACGATGGTCTGCGCCCTGGCCGCCGTCGAGGCCGTAGCCGAAGTGACGGGCCTGGCCGTGGGCCTCAAATGGCCCAACGACCTGGTCTACCAGGACCGCAAGCTGGCCGGCCTGCTGACCGAGTTGGGCTTCGCCGCTGAAACCCTGGACTGGGTTGTGGTCGGGCTGGGGCTGAACGTCAACCTCGATTTTGCCAGCGAGAGCGGGCCGCCCCTATCGGAGACGGCGGCCAGCCTGCAAACGATCCTGGGGCGACCGGTGTCGCGGCTGGCCTTGCTGCGGGCCTATCTGGTTCGGGTGGAAGAGGGATACGAGGCCCTGCGAGCCGGACACAGCCCGCATCCGGCCTGGGCCGGGAAGCTGACGACGCTGGGGCGTGAGATCACGGTTTCCGGCCCAGGCCAAACCCTCCACGGCCTGGCCGAAGCCGTGGACGAAGACGGCGCGCTGCTGCTGCGCCTGGCGGACGGGAGCCTGCGGCGGGTTCTGGCCGGGGACGTGACCCTCAGAGGCTGATCAGGCCGCCAGCCAGGCCCGCATCCGTTGGCGAGTCTCGGCCTGCAGGAACAGGCTGCTATGCCAGACGCTCTTGTCGGCGGCAAAGGCCAGCAGCCGGTCCGGCTCGAAACTCCCCTCCGGCCAGCGGCTGGTGCTGTCGTTGGGCACGACCAGGTCGTTGTGTCTCTGGAAAATCCGGTCTACCAGGGCGTCGGCGGTGCGCATCAGGGCCTGCAAGCCGGTCGGGGGCCGGTAATCGGCCTGGATAGCCGCATCCCGGGGGCCGGGGCTATCTTGCAGCAATTCGAGCAGGCTACTGCCGGGCTTCTGATCGTCCAGGCCGGGCAGCTCGAACATAACCTCGCTCAACAAGATTTTGGCTACGCTCAGAATAGCATCGACGGTGACATCGGCCACCTCCGGCAGGAGGTTGCTGGCCGTCATCAGCAGCTCCAGGTACTTTTGCAGGAAGGCCGGCTGGGCCAGGACCGTGCCCTGGTTGGGCGTGCCGCCGAAGAGGATGCAGTTAACGTTGACCTCGACGCCAGCGGGGATGCGCCAGGCCTGGCCCCAGGCTTTCAGCTCGTCCTCGTACCGGCCGCGCTCCGCATCGAGGGCAAACCGTTCCTTGAGCTGTTGCTCGGACAGGTCGCGCAGGGCGCGGGCCACCAGCCCGCCCCGGCTGTGGCAGATGATGTCGATGTTGTGCCGGCCCGGCGCCAGCTTCTCGTAGAACTGCATCACGTTGGTCGCCACGCCCGTAGCCACCGTGGCGTGGTCGAAGCCGTAAATACTGTTCCCGTAGGCATCGTCGATGGCGGTCAGGAAGGCGTCATCGCTGTCCAGCCCCTTGAACCCGGAGGCCACCCGGCTGAAGGTCCCGTGCACCAAGAGCAGCGTCCGTTCGGCGGGGGGGATGAGATCGGCCCTGGCCGGAGCGCCCGGCTCGAAAAGGCCGGCTCGATCCACAACCCGCGTGGGCCGGTGTGCGTTCTCCCAGCGGCGCACCAGCCTCGGGCCGTACTGGGCCGCGGCCGCCCCGGCCACCTTCCAACCGAGGACCTTGAACACCTTCCTGGCGGCCATCCCGCCGATGCCGCGCGTGGGGGCGGCGGCTTCCTCCTTAACCGGCTTGCGGATCGGCACCTCGAAGCGGAGCATCTTGCCCCCGGCCCGCACGCCCGCCGGGGGGCGTTCCTCGGCCTGGGGCAGGTGAAAGGTGACCGCCCCGTTCTCATCGAAGTACAGCAGCAGACGACCGTCCTCCCGGCCTCCGGCGGGCACGTGCAGCTCCACGCTCTTTTCCTCGTCGCGCTCCGGATGGGCATCCTCCAGGATGACGGTTCCCATCTCCCGCATATCGGCCGATTTCATCACGGGGGCGGTGAATCCCTGCCCGCCGCTGCGCACGCCGGGCGTCGAGCCGGGCAAGGCTTCCATCCGGGCCGAGAGGTTCCTGGAAACTACCACAAAGCCCAACTCCTCCAATTCCACCGGGCGGCCGTCGGGCCTGAGAGTTTCTTGACTCATAAGATGTCTCCTTCAAACGGGGTATAGCGGATCTCGGCCAGGGGATGCCCCAGGTAGAGGTAAGCCAGGTAGGTAAAAAGCCGGTTATCTTCGCTGAACCTGGCCCGGATGCGGCGCATGACCTCGCCCAGGGGCAGACCCTCGTCGAGGGCCAGGGTGTAGAAGGTTTGCGAAATATCGCGGGCGTGCCGGTCAAAGACGCTCCACAGGGGGCCGATGTAGCCCTGGTACTGCTGGTGCAGCAAAGCCCGTCCCCAGCCGCCGTTGCTGCCCAGGGGGCCGGGCGCAGCCCGGCCGACGTTGCAGGCGTTGAAGAAAGCCAGCGTCGGGCCGAGTTTGCCCAGACGGTTGCCCAGGTCGTTGCTGGCCGAGCGGACATCGAAAAAGGCCTGGCCGTCAGTTAAAACCAGCCAGTTGCCCTTCATCGGGTCGGTGCAGCAATCGCCGTGGCCGGCGTAGTGCACAATGCCCGCCCCGCCGGTCGGCTGCCCGCTCTGCATAAAGCTTCGAAAGGCGTCGATGGAATCCTCGATCAGGTACGGATCGTATTTGCTTTTGATAAAGGCTTGCTCGGCCTGGGCCTCCGGCAGCGGGTTGTCGCTGTAGGTGGGCGCGGCCAGGGCGAAGCCCCTCAATTCCAGAGCCGCCTCCGGCGCGGGCGTACCGACCTCCAACAGCCAGCGCCCCACCCGGTGGGCCGAGCCCAGCAACGGCGGCATTTTGCCGTCCTGAACCTCTTCGGAAACGGGCATCAGCTCCCAGGGGATGTGGGTGTCCGCCGTCCTGAGCAGCACCGTCAGGCTCTCGGCGGTGTGGCCGGCGGCCTGGTGGCGCTCGACGACGGTCTGGTACAACGCCCAGAACTGGGCCGGGGCGCTGTTGCGCAGCTCGATCAGGTTTTGAAACAAAAGCGGGATCGAACCGGGCTTGATGTGGCCCTCGGTGTCCATATGGTCCTCGGGCCAGTTGCCGGGCATGCCAAAGGGGGCCAGATAGACCTTGACAAACTCCTCCGCGCCCAGGTTGCGGCTAAGATAGGGGCCGGGCGGGAAGTCGCTTTCGGCCAGGTAGGGCGAGACGACATCCCACCGGAGCCGGTCCGTTGGCTGGCCCTCCTCGATGGTGATGGTCAGGTGGACCGGCGCATCGCCCTGGCGGTAGACGACCGGGGTGAAGACGGGCGGCAGGCGGACCTCGCCCCGCTCGTCGAGGGGGTAGCCGGGCGCTGGCGGGAAGTTGGCCGGCGGGGTTTTGGCCACAGCTTCGTCACGCAAGACCTCGACCCGGCGCGAGGCTTCGCCGATCACCTGGCCCTCGACCAGGTACTGCACCTTGAGCCCGGCGAAGTAGCGTTCTTCCAGCCGGTCCTGGGCCAGCAACGTATAGGTCACCTCGTCCGAGGCGCGGGCCTTGACGTAGAAATCTATATCGCGCAGCCAGCCCGGCTCGCCGGGGGCCAGCTCGAAGTCCGGGGCGTAGAGCTTGACCTGCATCGGCATAATCTTCGTCTCGTGCTCAACCTCGACGTGCACGGCCGGAACGAAGACGTGAGCGCCACCCGTTTCCTGGCGCTGGTCCGAGAGCTTGACCGTCAGGCGGTAAGGCTGGCCCAGGTAGGCGTAATCTTCGCCGCGCAGGCTGGCGAAGGTCTCCACGGTTTCCGTCTCGGGTTCCGGCTCCTCGGAGCCGCCGTTGGCCGCCACCGGCGGTGGCAGGCCAAAATCGAAGACCGCATCCTCCTCGAACGCTTCCTCGGCCGGGGCTGCCTCCTCCTCGGCGAACGCCTCGTGCATTTCCTCCTCCCCGGCCCCGACCGCGTCCGCCAGCCTGTCCAGCGCGCTCTGCAGCCGCTGGCCGCGATCGCCCTCAGGGGCCGGGGCGGGCGGGGGGGCGGGCTCAGGGGTATCCCCGCTGAGCGTGCCCGGTCTGGCCGTAACGTCCCCGCCGATGTCGGCTTGCCCGGCCAGCCAGGCCTCGAAGAGCACCTGGACTTCGGGGAAGGCCTGCCGTAGGGCGCGCCGGATTTCCCGAACGACCTGGGCGTCGCTGGCCCGATCCCGCAGGTAGCTGCGCAGCATATCCAGAAACTCGAGCCATCTGCCCGCCAACGCCCCCCGAATCTCATCCCGGCGTGACAGGATGAACTCGATCAGCTTGTGATCTCTGTTCTCGGCCATTCGCGCCTCCTTCGAAAGTTATGCAGTATCCTGAGCCTGTCGAAGGATGCCGCTTGACGCAGATTTCCCGCTGGACTCGCACCCTTCGACAGGCTCAGGGTGCTATTTTCGCCCGCAGATA
>JBHHXL010000289.1:0-6223 GCA_046757065.1 Anaerolineae bacterium | reverse complement strand
CAGGACCCGGAGCCGTTGATCCGGGAGCACGCCGCCTGGGCCATCGAGCGTACTAGTTAACCAATTGCCATCCGCAAATGACCTGACCTTCTTCGCTAAGCACCTCGCAAACAGCCTGGCGGAACCTTCGCTCACACAGGATGGATTGATGGCCCGGGTATCGCTTGCGCGTCCCGACCTTCCCGGCCCAACGACAGCAGGGCCAGCCCGCCAAACAACAGACCGGCCCCAACCAGCGCGGAGGCCGTCAACCGCTCGCCCAGCAGCAAGACGCCCAGCGCGCCCGCCGTGAGCGGCTCCGCCAGCGAGAGCGTGACCGCCGAAGCCACCGGAACGGCGGTCAGGCCACGGGCGAACAAGACGTAGGCCGCAGCCGTGGCTACCAATCCCAGGTGCAGGGCCACGACCAGGCCGCCGGGCCGGGCCAGCCAGCTCAAATCCGCCGCGAACAGGACCGGCGCTAAGAACAGCGCCCCCAGGCTGAAAACGACGGCCACCACCGCATCGGGCGGATGTTCCTCCAGCAAACCTTTGCTGGCCACGGTGTAGATGGCGTAGGCCGCCCCTGCGCCGAGGGCCAGCAGCACGCCCAGGGAATCCACGCGGATCCCGCCGCCCCGGGCCACGAGCAGGCCGCATCCGACCACGGCCAGCGCCGTAGCCGCCAGCCAGCGCCGGCCCGGACGCTCCCTCCGCACCGGAAAAGCCAGCCCCCCGGCCAGCACCGGCGCGCTACCGATGGCGACGATCGTGCCCACGGCCACGCCCGTTTTGGCCACGGCGGCGAAGAAACACAACTGGTAGGCGGCCATACTGGCCGCAGCGAAGAGGGTCGGTCGAACCGGCCAGGGCTTTTCCTTCCGCAGGACGCCACGGGCCCCGGCCAGAACCAGCAGCGCCGCCCCGCCGAACGCCAGCCGCACCGCCCCCACCGCCACCGGCTGCGCTCCGCCGGGGGCGAAGGCCTGGGCCGTGCCGGTCGTGCCCCACAGCATGGCAGCGGCCAGCACAAACCACGGTCCGTGTTGATACTTCACCGGGAATCGAACCGCCGGCCGGCTAGCCGGTCCCAATCCGGGCCGGACCAGCGGAATTGGTCAAGATCGACCCGCCCTTCTCCATCAAACTCGATCCCCTCCGCCTCCAGCAACTGGCGTTGCAACGCGCTGCCGATCCCGCCGCCGCGCAAACTGATCTTGCCCTGGCGATTGATGACCCGCTGCCAGGGCACATCGGTCTTGGCTTTGAGGGCGGCCAGGGCGAAACCCACCATCTGGGCGCTGCACCGGCCGACGATCAGGGCCACCTGGCCGTAGGTGGCCACCCGGCCTGGCGGTATCCGGCGCACGACCTCGTAGATTTGTTCGTACAAGGAGGGTTCTTTCGACGAATTGGCAGGAGCGGGATTTGAGGGGCGAGGGGCCGGGGAGCGGCGGTTGTCAGCCAAGGGATTGTTCCGCCTTATGCCCCGGAGTTCGCCGCCGGGCCAACAGCCTCCAGGCGGCGCTGGAACCAATCGCCGCCGGCGATGCGTGGTCGCCCGGCGGTTGCCGGGGCCGGGCCCCAATAAATCCAGGCTTCAACCGGGCCGTTTTCCAGATAAACGCGCACCCGGCGGCGATAGAAGCAGGCCGGATGGCCCTCGATGCGGTCCATAACGGCCAGAGCCTCCGGCGCAACGGTAAGCAGATCGCCGCAGACCAGGCCCGTTCCGGGCCGGGCAGCAGGGTAGGGGCCCAGATCGTACAGATCGGCCTGCGGCAGATAGGCCGGGGCAGCCTGAAGAACGTGGGCAGCAATATAGGGATGGTAATAGCTATCGGCCGGGGGCGTATCGGATCGAGGCGGGCGCAAGGTTCCGTAGACAAAGACCTGTTCAAGATGGAACATAACCGGCTCCACGATATTTCAACCAGGCGTTGGCAGAGCGATTAGTTTACCACAACCGGCCAAAATCGCGAAATGATCCCACTTTCATTTTTTTCCATCCTGATGTATTCTCAAAAACGAGGAGGGTTTCTGCCTGCCCCAAAAGGATCAACCGATGCCTCGAACCGACGGCGATCTGCGCCGGCTTTTGCACAAAATCGACGGGCGCGGCTATCCGGCCTACAAAGACATTCGCGGCAGCTACCGCTTCCCCGATTTTGAATTGAGGGTCGATCACGTCCAGGGCGATCCCTTCGCCGCCCCCAGCCGCCTGCGCGTCCGGCTGCCGTTGGAGCAGGCCGGGTTTCCGGAGACGCTGGACCTTGCGACCAACCGCAGCCGCCGCATCGCCTGGCGGGATTTCTTGGCCCGAACCTTCGTCGCCGCCTGCCGCAAAGCCACCGAGCGGCGCGGCTCCGGCAAGAGCGGGCTGCTGGCTATGCCCCGGCCCGGCCAGGAGATTCTGGAGCGGTCCTCGGTGATGCTGCTGGACGGATACCTGGAGGCCCGCTTTGTGGCCGGGCTGCCCGCCGCCGGACGGCGGGTGCTGGGCCGGCAGGCAGCGACGATGCTTTGCGACGATCTGCCCCGTATCGTCCGCAGCGCCCTGTTTTACAAAAACCTCCACCAGCAGGCCCTGGAGGCCCATCTCAACGCCGCCGAGGCCGCCGACGCTTTGCGGCAGCAGTTGGACGAGGCCGGTCTGGTCGCCTTCGTGGCCGACGGGAGCGTTTTGCCCCGCCGCTCCGGGGTGGATGAGCGACCGTTGCAGGGCGAGGGCGTGGTCAGGTTTCGCAGCCCTGAATCGCTGCGGGTGACGTTGACCCTGCCAGACGCGGGCCAGGTGTCGGGGATGGGCCTGCCGCGCGGCGTAACCCTGATCGTGGGCGGGGGCTACCACGGCAAATCGACGCTTCTCAGCGCGCTGGAGCGAGGCGTCTACAACCACATCCCCGGCGACGGGCGCGAGCGGGTCGTCACCCACCCCACGGCGGTCAAGATTCGGGCCGAGGACGGCCGCCGCGTCGAGGGCGTGGACATCCGGCCCTTCATCGCCCATCTGCCGGGGGCGGCCCCGGCCAGCGTGCGGGCCTTTCGTACAGACAACGCCAGCGGCAGCACCTCCCAGGCGGCCAACATCATCGAAGCCCTCGAGGCCGGCAGCCGGGTCCTCCTCCTCGACGAAGACACCTGCGCCACCAACCTGATGATCCGCGACGCCCGCATGCAGGCCCTGGTCGAAAAGGAGGGCGAGCCGATCACCCCCTTTATCGACCGCGCGCGCCAACTGCACCAAGAACGCGGCGTCAGCAGCATCCTCGTCCTGGGCGGCAGCGGCGATTATTTCGACGTGGCCGACACGGTCATTCGTATGGACGCCTACCTTCCACGCGACGTGACCGCCGAAGCCAGACAGGTCGCGGCCGCCTACCCCACCGGGCGGCGGGCGGAGATCGTCGGGCCGCTGGGGCCGTTGCAGGCGCGCATCCCCCTGGCCGACAGCCTGGACGCCAGCAAAGGCAGGCGCGAGGTCAGCATCAAAAGCCGGGGGTTGAAGACGATCCTCTTTGGCCGCCACGAGATCGATCTGAGCGCGGTTGAGCAATTGGTGGACGAAGGGCAACTGCTGGCCATCGGGCAGGCGCTGTATCTGGCCCGGCAGCGGGCAATGGACGGGCGGCGCACCATCCCCCAGGTCATCCGGTTTGTTTTTGAAGAGTTGGCCGCTGGGGGTCTGGACGCCCTGGACCGTCGCCAGGTGGGCGACACCGTGATGTTTCGCCCGCAGGAACTGGCCGCGGCCCTGAATCGATTGCGTACCTTACGGGTGAGGAATGAAAGACCCGATGGGGCTATCTGACCACGAGCGGCAGGAATGACCAGTAAGTTGAGGAGGGATCGACGTCCGCCGCGTTGTGAAAAATGCAATGAACCGTCTCGCCCGCCGGCAGGTCAATCGTGATCAGCGGTGGATTGGGGTTTTCAAGAACGGTTCCATCATCGCAAAGGATGCCGGCCAGCCTCCACCCCTCCGAGGGGTGTTCAACAATCGTGTACGTCCCGGCGGGCAGGCCCTGGAACTGGCGGTAACTGCTGGAGTCCAGGGTAAACTCGCCCAGATCGCCGCTGAAGTTGAAAGCGGTGGTCGAGGGGGCCAGGGGCGCATCCCCGGTGTGGTGGGGGACGAGGGCAACCACTTCGATGGCGATGGAGCCGGGCGGCCCGGCCACAACGGCGGCTGGCCGCACAGCAAGCAACAGGCCAAAAGAGAGGCACAGCCCGAAGGCCAACAAGGATTTGAACACAACTTTACCGTATGATGTCGTTATCTGGACCCCGCCCGGCAACAGGCAAGCTCAAAACCCCGAATAACCGTTCCCACTCACCAGTTTAGCGTTCAAATCTTGTTTAATCCATTTGAAAACAGTTAGAAATTCATAGGAATGTAGGGCTTCCCCTGAAACCAAAAAGGGCGAGACGCTTGTCGCGCTCGCCCTCGGGCTTAGATTGGTTCAATCTCGGAGATTGAACCAATCTGGCGCACTAGAAAATAGCGTCGGCGAAAAAGACCCAGTAGTAGATGAGGTAGCCACCGGCCCCGATCAGGAACATCGAGCTGGCCCGGTGGACGTGGGGGATGGCGCTCTTCAGCCATTTGGCCACGGCTCCCCGGAACAGAGCCGCGCCGACGGTGACCGCCACCAGGATGGTGCCCATACCCAGGGCGTAGCTGATAAATTGCCCAAAGGAGCCCGCCAGACCCTGGCTGGCCAGCGAACTACCGACCACCACCAGGAAGATGGGCAAAGTGCAGCTCAGCGAGCCGACGGCGTAGGCAATGCCGTACAGGAACACGTTCGACAGGTTTCGATTGCGGCCGACGGTCACCCGGCTGGCGGCCATAATCCCCAGCGTGCGGCGGGTCACCAGCAGGTACAGGCCCAAACCGATCATCACCACGCCGATGACCACCCCGGCATAGGGGAAAACGGTGATGAGCAACCGGCCACCGGCGGAAATTGCGCCGCCGGCAATGGCGAAGACAACAATGAAACCGCCCGTCGCCACGATGCCCAACAGCAAGGCCCGGCCAACGCGCTGAGCCGTTGACCGTTCGTAGAAATCTGTCTCCTCGGCCCCCAGGTGGTAGGAGATGTAGGAGGGGAGCATAAAAAATCCACACGGATTGACGCTGGCTACCATCCCCGCTGCAAAGGCGAAGCCAACCGGCAGGACGCGGGCCAGGTTGGCCATAGCCGCCTCAGCGCCGAATTGCAGGTTGAGCAGCAAAAACAGAATGCCTGTTACCAGCACAGCCGGGATGGCAAACGAGGCGACGATGCCCAACCGTCTGGTGGTTTGCGAAGCGTTTTTCGTATCGAGCGTCGCTCCGGGCCGTTGTGGTTCAGAAGTTATCGCTTTAGTCACCGTAACTCTCCATTTCTTGCTATGCCAAGTTTACCCCGACGCCTCAATTAACTTTTCTACCAACTCGCCCAGCTTCTGCTCGTTTAACAGCCCGCTCCAGGTCTCGACGATTTCGCCCTTGGGGGTAATGAAATAGGTGCTCGGCATCCCGATAACCTGGTAAGCCTGCATGACCTCCCCATTGGGCGTGGTCCCCGTGGGGTAGCTGACGTTTAGCTCTTGCAGCAAGGCCTCAGCGTCGGCCCGATTGCCCAGACCGGTGAATGTTCCCACGTCCAGGCCGATCAGGATGATGTCATCCTGGTATTGCTCGTGGACGGCCTGCAGGTCCGGCATTTCCAGGCGGCAAGGAGGGCATAGCCCGGCCCAAAAGTTGAGCACCACCGGCTTGCCCTGAGCCAGCACCTCGGAAAATTGGATCTCCTCCCCGCCGAGAGCATCCCCGCCCTGGTAGACGGTGATGGGGAAATCGGCGGCCAGGGCGCTGCTGTCTACATTCGCCGCCGGGGATGTTGTAGCGTCCGGCTGGCCGGGCGCGCCGCAAGCGGCCAACGCGAACAGGGCAATGACCGCAATTCCAAGTAAAGTCGTTATCTTTTTGCGTCGTTGCTTCAGGTCCCGCATAATCGAGCCCATCGTTTACCTCCTGATCAATCGTCAACTTACACACCACCTAGATGAGATAAGGCAGCCAGACCTTACTTTGACCTTTACCGTTGCCTGGTCTATAATCCCTAATGCGCCCCCCCTGGGGGGAGGGGCATAGTTCGACCAGATATACCCGCTTCCTGTCAGGGCAGGGTAAGATAATGTGGCTCTTTGAGCTTTTATGGGGTTTTGTAGCACAAGCTGTTAGCTTGTGCGG
>JBHHXL010000288.1:0-6249 GCA_046757065.1 Anaerolineae bacterium | reverse complement strand
CTAATAGGGCTACTTGGTGCGCCGGAAGAGAAAGACGAACTTGCCATCCTCTTCACGCGACTCTACCATCTCGTGCCCCGTCTGGCGAGTCCAGGCCTCCATATCAGGAGGAGCGCCGGGGTCGGTGGCGATCATCTGCAAAACCTGGCCGACTTCGATCTGCTTAATCGCCTTCGAGGTCTTGACGACCGGCAACGGGCACAACATCCCGGAGCAATCGAGTACTTTATCCACTTTCACTTCTGCCATACGGTTTCTCCTTTCGGCGCTGGCTGCTGGCAAAGATATGCGAAGCAAACCTCAGAACAGTGGGCAGGATGAGATGGGCAAGGAGGCGTCTCTGCCAGCCTCAATATTTACAATGAACGCCATGATACCCATTATTTTACCACGGGCAAACTGATACGTCATCCCTAAGACGGGGGATTTGAATCCCCCAATTGGGGGATTTTCTGCGGTCATTTGTATCATCTCAATAATCCGGGGTGGCGTAGTGGCGAGGCAACTCGGATTGAGTGTCTCTGAGCAAACACAATCGGCTCTCGGAGTTGCCTCGCCCTTACTTTTTGAGAAGATACCGTCATTTTACTCTGAAACGGGCGTGCCGTAAGCGGCAAATTCCACCAGGCCGGTGTTGCCGCCGTTACTGTCAACCACGTCCAGCCGCAGGGTGCTGGCCACCACGTCCACCTCGAAACGATAGGGCTGGCTGGCGTCGGGCAGGGTAAATGGGCCCAGCACCTCGCCGCCGTCGGTGGTCAGGGTGAATTCGAAGATTTGGGCGGTGTTGTTGCTCATCGAGCGAGTCCAGGCCTCGACGGCTTCCAGGTGCGCCCGCCGGGCCAGTTGGATTTCGATGAAGGCCTCGCTGCCGTCGCCGTTGGAAGACCAGGCCGAGCCGCGACTGCCGTCCAGGGCGCTGTTGGCCCCCCAGTTCTGATCGTTGGCGGCGCCGCCGTAGTTGCTGCTGACGGCGATCACCTGCGCCCCCGCCTCAAGGGAGGCCAGGTTGACCTGAACCTGCGCCTCGGCGGGCGGCGTGCGGAAGGTCATATCCTGGCTGATGTAGAACGTGCCGTCCTCCGCCGACCCCTGCAGGCGATAGTGATAAACCGTGTCCGGCTTCAACCCCGAAATCAAGGGATGGTGATCGGTGTGGGCGCTGCCGGCCATATCCTGGTCGAGGGTCAGCAGGCCGTAATCAGTGGTCTCCCCATACACCACCGAGCAGGCCAGGGGAATATCGGACACAAAGATGAGGGTCGCCTCGGCATCGGTGATGTCGATCAACTCCGGCGGCCCGTTGGAGAAAACCTCTTCGATGGGGCGAATCTCAACATCGACCCCAACGCCGGCGCTGTCTGAGGCGACCTCCTGGGTGGCTTGAACTTCCGCCGCCGGAGCGGAGGTCCCACACGCGGCGGCGACCAGGGCCAGGGCAAATAATACCAGCGTCGCCGCCGGGGTTTTACGTCCGTAGAGAGAAAGGGTCATTGCTTGGTCCTCCGAAGATCTCTAGTAACTACTCAGGCCAGGCGGTTGAAATCGCCCTGTCCACGCAGGTGGACAACCGGCCGCAGGCCCTGTAGGAGCGACTTCAGTCGCGCAGCCTGAGTAGTTGCGATTGTTATTTATGTCGCGTAGCTGCCATTGGTCAAAAAAGGAAGGAGACTCTTAAGTGAGACTCCCTCCTCAGCACAAAACCCCAATTGGGTTTACGGTCAGCCTGCGGCTCGCGCCGCTCTGCTTATCCTTCCCTCCGGGTAGACAATTTGAAGGGCGCGTACAGCGGGCAAAAGCCGACAAAACCCGTGACCAGTTGGTCCTATCGCCCTGTTTTCTGTTCTTTAGACGGAGGCATCTCGAAAAGGTTACAGGCGAATTTTATTCCAACGAAACCAACCCCCGGCGCACGCCTTCGAGGACGGCCTGGGTGCGGTTGGGTTGGTCCATTTTGCGCAGGATGTTTCGGACGTGGGTGCGTATCGTTTCTTCGCTGACGCCGAGCTGTTCGGCAATGGCCCGGTTCGTGGCGCTGGTAGCCATCTGCTGCAACACGGTCAGCTCGCGGGCCGTTAAGCGGACCCGCTGGGTGGCCGGTTGGGAGGACAGGTTATGCGCGTAGCGGACCAGGGTGCGGGTGATCAGGGCGTGGAAGTAGGCATCGCCGCCGGCCACCGTGCGAATGGCCTGGGCCAGCTCGGCGGTGGTCGCGTCTTTGACGATGTAGCCATCGACGCCGGCTTCGACGGCGGCAAAGACGCGGGCATCGGCCTGGATGCCGGACAGGATGAGCACCCGGGCCAGGGGGCACAGGCGACGCACGCGCTGCATAACCTCGATGCCGTCCATATCCGGCATATTCAAATCGAGCAGCACCAGGTCCGGCTGAAGCTGCTGGGCCAGGGCGATTCCTTCCGCGCCGCCCCCCGCTTCGCCGACAACCTCAAAATCGGGCTGGAGGTTTAGCGCCAGACTCAACCCCTGCCGCACCATAGCGTGATCGTCCACGATCAAAATACGGATCGACGTCCCCGGGTTTTCGTTGACAACCATCAACCGCCCTACGCGCAGGTGTATGGAACTTTAGCCGTGACGACAGTGCCCCGCCCGGGCTGGCTGCACACCTCAAGCTGCCCGCCGACCGATTTGGTGTAATCGGTCATGCCTTGAATCCCCAAATGCTGCGACCGATCCACGTTCGCCGGGTTGAACCCCCGGCCGTCGTCTTCTACGTGCAACTCGATGTGGCCGTTGCTGTGACTCACGGCCACAATCACCTGGCGGGCGCTGGCGTGTTTGGCCGCGTTGGCCAGCGCTTCCTGGGCGATCCGGTAGAGATGACCCCGCGTGGCCGCCTCCCAGCGGTCGAAATCGCCCGGCAGCTCGATCTGCAAGGCAATCGTCCGGGTGGGGCAGACGGCCCGCAGATGCCGGTGCAGCCTGGCTACAAAGGCATCCGAGGTGATCTCGTCCAGCCACATATTGAAGATCGCTTCTCGCATCTGGGCCTGGGCTTCTACAACTTTGGGGTAGAGTTGGGTCAGGGCCTGCCGAACGTCCGTGGGTTTGCCGGGCAGCAACTGGATGCAGGCATCCAGACCGTAAGCCAGGCCGTACAAAATCTGGCTGATGCTGTCGTGCAGCTCAACGGCGATGCGGTTGCGCTCCTCGGTGATGGCCTCGCGCTGGGCACGGTCGATGCACAGGCGCACGCTGCCCAGGGCCACGCCGGCGTGGGCCGCCAATCGCTCCAGCGACAGGCGCTCGATTGGCGACAGCGCCCGCTGCGGCGGCAGGCCATCGACCAGGATGATGCCCAACAGATGCTCGCGCAGGCTCAGCGGCAAAACGATGTAATGCTGCCCAACTTGCAGGCCGTCGTTGATGCCGGGGAAGCCGGTAGGCGAGGCCCCATCGAGCACCTCGACGATCTCTCGGCTCCGGAGCGCGCGGGCCAACGGCCCCCCGTCCTCGTCCAGGGAGACGGTATCCGTGTGGGCGATGCGCGGTCGCTGGCCGGCATCGGCGGAGTCGGCCAGAGTGATCCAGCCGGTCAGCGTGTTGCGGCGCTCGTCGTACAGCCCGATCACGGCCCGGCGATAGCCCATCTCCTGCACCAGGCCCTGCAAGATGTACTCCTGCAATTCAGCCGGGTCCACAGAGGATTGCATAATCAGCGCCAGGTCGTGCAGCAGGTCCAGGTCACGGTTGCGGTGCGAAAGCTCGCGGTTGCGGGCCTCCAGCTCGGCGTGGGCCTGGCGCAGGCGCTGCAAAAGCAGCGAGGGGTAGCCAAAGATGGTCCCAATCAGAAAGAAGCTGATCACCTGGCCGACCACATTCGGCAGGTTGAGGGCCGGCTCTACCGGGCGGGGGGCCAGAAAGACCAGCGGCACGTAAAACAGGGTATAGATGGCCGCCACCAGCAACCCGCCCCGGATGCGGAAGAAGAAAGCGGCGGCCAAAATCGGGACCAGACTGTAGAAATAATAGGGGCTGCGCTCAACGCCGGTAGACCAGACCAGCCCGGCGGACAGGAGGAGATCGAACACTAACAGCCAGGGCTGGCGGAGCAGCAGGCGGTTGACGGCAGTTGCCGTCAGGCTGAGGAGGAGGGTCAGGCCGGCCACCAGGGCCAGCGTCAACCAGGCCTGCCGGGGCGCACTCGCCGGGTCTAGCAGGGCCAACCAGATCAGCGGCGGCAGCAGGCTGATCCAGCGGTAGCCCAGCAGGAGGCGAAAGGCCAGATCCTGCTCGGCTTTGACGTCTCTGAACGTAGTTGATACCATCTGTTCTCTTCCCTGCGGAGGATTTCGGGGAGAGCAATGCGACCGGAACGTTTAAGGGGTTCGTGTTGGTGTCAGGATTATACCCAAAAGGCAGGGCCAGGCCAATTTAGCGAATCGCCCCTTCGTCGATATAATCCAGGCAGCGTAACTACACAGGCCAGAGGCTCCAGGCCGGGTAATCGGGTATTAGATATTGGTGATTAGCGATAATTACCAGTAACCAATACCGAATATTCAAGGATGAAATACTGGATTTAGGTATGGCTGAGTAGTTACCAAACAGCTTTTGAAAGCGCAGGTTTGTATGCGAAGAGCCGTTGGAATTGTTGCCAGCCTGATATTGTTGGCCGTCGCAGCGCGAGGCGCGGCGCTGGGGACAGCGGCGCTGCTCGATAGCGCCGGGGCCTATCGCTCCCCACTCAACGATGCCCCCATCCCGGCGACCGCCGCCGGCGATCCTCTGGTTGAGCGGGTGGCCCTGGTTGTCGTTCACGGCCTGAGCGCGGAGGCCGTCCAGGACCTCCCCCTGCCGACGCTAGAGCGGTTGATCGACGCCGGGGCCAGCGCGCCGCTCCTCAGCCCGGTCCGGGGCGGGCCGGTGATGGCCTGGGCCACGATGCTGTCGGGCGCGGAGCCGGGCTTCAACGACGCCTCGCCCTTTTACCAGGAACTGGGCCAGGGCCGCCCCCTCCGGGTCGATAATCTCTTCGCCGCTGCCCAAGACCGGGGGCGAGGCATCGGCCTGGCCGGGCAACCAGGCTGGGAGAGGCTGTTCCCCGGCGAGTATTTCCGCACTAGTGAAGAGGCCGAAACCGACGCCGCTGTGATCGTCGGCGCGGCCCTGTCGATGCTGAGGAACGATGACCTGCAACTGGTGCTGGTTGAACTGAGCCAGGTTGAGCAGGCCATCCGCCGCCACGGCTTGGCCAGCCCCGAAGTCGATGCCGCAGCCCGGCAGGTCGATGAAAACCTGGACCTCATCGCCCGCCGGGTGGACCTGGACCGGGCCGCCCTGATCGTCGTGCTGGAGACGGGGTCCTTTGCCTCGAGGTCCGAACTGTATGTGATGGCGGGCCGGGGCGTCATCCCCGGTCGCTACAGCGGCATCCGGCCCACCGATATTGCGCCGACCGCTGCCGCCCTGTTGGGAACGCGCCTGCCCTTCGCCGCGCAGGGCCGCCCTTTGCTGGAAATGCTGCGCCTGGATGAGGCGCGGCAGGCCCAATTCAGCCTCGACCTGGCGGGGCAGCAGTTCGAGCGAACCCGGGCCTATTTCGCCGCCGCCGGCCTGGCCAAGCCCTTGACCCGGCAACAACAAGACCTGGCCACGGCCCAAGCCTCGTTTGAGAAAGGAAACACCAGCGGCGCAAGCCGGCTGGCCGAGCTGCTGGTCGAAGATTTGGGCCGGCAGATTTCGCTGGCCCAGGCAGCCCGCCACGCGCAGGAAAGGCCAGCGCGCGCGGCGCAGGCGGGGGCCGGTTTGATCCTGGTCCTCGCGTTTTTGTGGTGGCAGCGCCAACCCGGCTGGCAGGCCGGTCTGGCCGCGGCGGCGCTGGCGGTTGGCATCGCTCACGGCCTGTATCGCTTTCAGAACGGGAACTACACCCTGGGCCTGATCCGCGACCTGCCGGCCTTTATCGAGGAAACGCGTTGGCAGGTTGCAGCGGCGATGATCGCCGGGGCCGGCCTGCTCAGCCTGATCCTGATCTTCCAGCGCCGCCTGGATTTCTGGCAGGGCGTTGCCGCCGGGTTTACGTTTTCCTGCCTGGCTGCCCTGGGTTTGGCGGTCCCGGCCATCTTCGCCTACTGGCAAACCGGGTGGCGCATCACCTGGTATCTGCCCGGCGGGGGGCCGCTCTTCTGGCACTTGAGCAGCCTGCTGCAAACCTCAACGGCGGCGATGTGGGGCCTGGCTTTGCCCTGGTTCACGGGGGCGATGCTGTTGGGCCTGCAAACGCTG
>JBHHXL010000287.1:0-6250 GCA_046757065.1 Anaerolineae bacterium | reverse complement strand
ATTCACAATTCGCAATTCACAATTTTACCAGGGTTAGCGGTGACTGAAGAAGACCGGCGGGCAGCCATTGCCGAATACATCCAGGCCGATGCTTACGCGGCCAAATTAGGGGCGACGATTGAGGCCATCGAGCCGGGCTACAGCCGGGTGTCGTTGACCGTGACCGAAGAGATGGTCAACTTTCACGGCATCACCCACGGCGGCATCGTCTTCAGCCTGGGCGACATCGCCTTCTCCGCGGCCGGCAACTCGCGGGGGCAAACCGCCGTCGCCCTGGATATGCACATCAGCTTCCTGAAGGCCACCGCGCCGGGCGATCACCTGGTGGCCGAGGCCCGGGAGCTGCACCTGGCCGGGCCGCTGGGTCTGTACCAGATCACCGTCGTCGAGGCCAATCGCGGCGAGCTGGTGGCCCAGATTCAGGCCAGGGGCTACCGCAAGCGGGAATGGTTTGTAGAACCCTAGCCACATCGAGGAGAGCGAGATGGACTTTCGTCTGAGCGAAGAGCAGGAAATGTTTCGGCAGGTGGTGGCCGAGTTCGTGGACCGGGAGGTCATCCCCGTGGCCGGGGTGCTGGACGAGCGCGAGGAGTTCCCCTGGGACTTGTTCCGGAAAATCGGGCGGCAGGGCTGGCTGGGCGTGCGCTACCCGGAGGAATACGGCGGGGCCGCCGCCGATAATATGACCTATAACCTGATGTGCGAGGAGCTGGCCCGGGGCTCGCTGGCCCTGGCCGCGACGGTGGCCATGCAATCGTTGATGGGCACCGATTTCATCTACCGCTTTGGGACCGAGGCCCAAAAGCAGGAATGGCTGGTTCCGGCCCTACGCGGCGAAAAGATCGGCACCATCGCTATGACCGAGCCGGGGGCCGGCTCCGATCTGGGCGCGATTCGCACCACCGCCGTCCGCGATGGCGATGGCTACCGCCTGAACGGCAACAAGATGTGGATCACCAGCGCCACCGTAGCCGATTTCTTCACCATCGCCGCCAAGACCGACCCGGAGGCCGGCTTTCGCGGGGTGGACCTGTTCCTGGTGGAGAAACACCGCGAGGGCCTGAGCGTGGGCCGCCAGATCAAGAAGCTGGGCACCCGCGCCTCCGAAACGTCCGAGGTCATCCTGGAAAATGTGTGGATTCCGGCCGATAACCTGCTTAGCGAGGCGGAGGGCCAGGGCATGCTGCTGCTGCGGGGCATCCTCAACCAGATTCGGGTCATGACCGGCGCGCTGAGCCTGGGCCTGGCCCGGGCCGCGCTGGACTCGGCCCTGCGCTACGCCGGGGAGCGGCAGGCATTTGGCCGCCCGATCAGCAAATTCCAGGCCATCCAGCACAAGCTGGCCGAGATGGCTACCCGCCTGGAGGCGGCGCGCACCCTGGTCTACCGGGCCACCTGGCTGATCGACGAGGGCGCGCCCGATACCAAACTGTCGGCGATGGCCAAGCTGTTTGCCTCGGAGATGGCCGCGCACGTCGTCGATGAGACGACCCGCATCTTCGGCGCATACGGCTTTGCGATGGAGTACGAGGCCCAACGCTATTTCCGCGACGCCCGCTTCCTGCTCTACGGCGGCGGAACCTCGGAGATTCTCAAAAATATGATCGCCCGTGACCTGATATGATAAAAGGAGCCTGAGCATGAGATTTGAACAAGCCTTCATCCCCTACGGCGGTTACTGGAGCACCCCTTTCTGCCGCTGGCAAGGGAGTTTCGCCCATCTACACGCCCTGACCTTCGCCGCCGACGTGGCCCGGCAGGCCCTGGCCGAGCGCCAGATCGACCCCGGCGAGTTCGACGCCCTCCATTTGGGGATGACCGTGCCGCAGCAGCACAGCTTCTACGGCGCGCCGTGGGTGGCCGGCCTGATCGGCGCGGCGGGCATCACCGGCCCGACTCTGGGCCAGGCCTGCGCCACCTCGGCCCGCACCCTGGCCAGCGCCGCCGCCGCCGTCGAAATGGGCGAGGCCGAAACCGTCCTGACCATCACCGCCGACCGGACCAGCAACGGCCCGCACATTTACTACCCCAACCCCCTCGGCCCGGGCGGCAAAGGCGACACGGAGGATTGGGTTTGGGATAACTTCAGTTGCGATCCTTTCGCCAACAACGCTATGATCGACACCGCCGAGAACGTGGCCCGCGAAAGCGAGATCGGGCGCGAAGAGCAGGATACGATCACCCTGCTGCGCTACGAACAGTACCGGATGGCCCTGGAGGATGACAGCGCCTTCCTGCGGCGCTTTATGGTCCTGCCGCTGGAGGTCAAAGACCGCTCCGGGCGCAAGGTGGTGAAAACGGTCGAGGGCGACGAGGGCATCTATCCGACCACCAAAGACGGTCTGGCCCGTCTGAAGCCGGTCCAGGAAGGGGGCACGGTCACCTTCGGCGGGCAGACGCACCCGGCGGACGGCAACTGCGGGTTGATCGTGGCTGGCCGGGAGCGGGCCAAAGCCCTGAGCCGGGACGACGGGATCGAAATCCAGATACTGAGCTTCGGCCAGGCGCGGGCCAGGCCGGGCTATATGGCCCAGGCCCCGGTTCCGGCGGCCCGGCAGGCCCTCGACGCCGCCGGCGTCTCCCTGGACGAGGTCCAGGCCATCAAAACCCACAACCCCTTCGCCGTCAACGACATCTACTTCTGCCGCGAGACGGGGGTCGCGGCGGAGGCTATGAACAACTACGGCTGCTCGCTCATTTGGGGCCATCCCCAGGGGCCAACGGGGATGCGCCTGCTGATGGAACTGATCGAGGAGCTGGTGCTCAAAGGCGGCGGCTACGGCCTGTTCACCGGCTGCGCCGCCGGCGACACGGCCGGAGCCATCGTGGTTAAGGTTTCAGGCTAGGCAGGCCAGAGAGGAGCAACATGACCCAACAACGACCCCTCCGAGTCCTGGTGGGCAAACCGGGGTTGGACGGCCACGACAAGGGCGCCAAGGTCGTCGCCCAGGCTCTGCGCAACGCCGGCTGCGAGGTCATCTACACCGGCCTGCACAAGACCATCGACCAGATCGTCGAGGCGGCCCTGCAAGAGGACGTAGATGTCATCGGCCTGTCCATCCTGTCCGGCGCGCACCTGGAACTGACCCAAAAGCTGGTGGAACGTTTGCAGGCGGAAGGGCTAGATGATGTCACCATCATCATCGGCGGCAACATCCCCCATCGAGACCGGCCCCGGCTGCTGGAACTGGGCGCCCACGCCGTCTTTCCCACCGCCTCGAAGTTGGACGACATCGTGGCTTTTGTGAAGAAAATTGAGATTGGAGATTAGGGGATTTGGAGATTTGGAGACCAGGAGATTAGGGGATTGGAGATTGGACCTAATCTCCAATAACCAATCCCCAATCCCTAATTATTTGAACGGCCAGCAAGGAGGTGCTGAGAATGGCTGTTAAAGAAAGCGACCTGCGCCCGGTGGTCCTGGAATCGGGCATCGAAGTGAAACCCATCTACGGCCCGGAGGATGTGGCCGGCCTCGATCTTGAGCAGGACATCGGCCAGCCGGGCGAGTACCCCTTCACCCGGGGCATCCATCGCTTTATGTACCGCTACCGGCCCTGGACGATGCGCCAGTACACCGGCTTCGGCACGCCCTATGAAACCAACGAACGCTTCAAATTCCTGATCGAGCACGGCCAGAACGCCCTCAACGTCGCCTTCGACCTGCCCTCGCAAATGGGGCTCGATTCGGACGACCCCCTGGCCGAGGGCGAAGTAGGCCGGGTTGGGATGGCCGTTGACACTTTGAAGGATATGGAGGTCGCTTTCAAAGACATCCCCATCGACCAGATCAGCGTCTCCCTGACCGTCAACGCGGTGACGCCGGTCATCCTGGCTATGTACCTGACCACGGCCGAGAAGTACGGCGTGCCCCGCGACCAGGTGCGCGGCACCACCCAGAACGACATCCTCAAGGAGTACATCGGCCGGGGGGCCTGGATCTTCCCCGTCGAGCCCTCGCTGCGGATGACCGGCGACACCCTGGAATTTTGCGCCAGAGAGGCCCCGCGCTACTACCCGGTCAGCGTCTGCGGCTACCACATCCGCGAGTCGGGGGCGACGCCGGCCCAGGAAATCGCCTACGCCTATTGCATCGCCAGAGCCTACATCCAGGAGGTGGTGGGCCGGGGGCTGTCCGCCGATGATTTCGCCGGGCGCATCTCCTTCAACTTCAACATCTTCGGCAACCTGTGGGAGCAGATCGCCAAGTTCCGGGCCGGACGCCGCTTGTGGGCCAGAATAATGAAGGAGGAGTTCGGGGCGCAGAAGCCGGGCACGATGCAGATGAAGATGATCGCCGGGGGCGGCGGCAGCGGCCTGACCATCGAGGAGCCGGAGAACAACATTGTGCGCGGGGCCTACTACGCCCTGATCGCCGCCCTGTCGGGCACGCAAACCAGCGCCCTGTGCTGCTACGACGAAGCCTACACCATCCCCACCCCCAAAGCGCAGCTCATTTCGCTGCGGACGATGCAGATTCTGGCCGATGAGATCGGGCTGTCCGACACGGTAGACCCCCTGGCCGGGTCGTACTACATCGAATGGCTGACGTCGGAGATGGAGAAGCGGATCGTGGCCGAGATGCGCCGCGTCGATGAGGAGTGGGGCGGCATTGTCAACGCCGTCAGCAACGGCCTGGTCCAACAGCAGGTGGCCCGGCAGGCTTACGAGTACGAGCGCAAGTTGCAGAATGGGGAGATGGTCAAGGTCGGCATGAACAAGTACCGGGTCGAGGAGGAAGAAGAAAACATCCCCGAAGTGGCCCTACACCCCTACCGCCCGGAAGCGATGGCCGAGCAGTTGCAACGCCTGGAGGCGGTCAAACAGGAGCGGGATGCGGCCGAGGTGGAGTCGGCTCTGAACCAGGTGCGGGAGGTTTGCCAGCGCGGCGAAAATGTCATGCCGTCGATGATGCGGGCCGTGCAGGCCTATTGCAGCCTGGGAGAGATCATCGGGGTGATGAAAGACACCCTGGGCGAGTTCCGGGAGCCGGTGAATCTTTAGAACGAGGTAGATTATGAACGCGGATGATTTGCGGGCGCTCCAAGCGCCGTTAAAGGAGAAATATCGAGCGGAGCCGGAGGCGGCCACAGTCACCCTCAAGGCCGAGGGGCGTCTCGGCGAGGGGATTACCTGCAAGGTGGATACCGGCCGGGCCCTGGTGGAGGCCGGACTCCATCCGGCCACCGGCGGCGACGGGCTGGCCGCTTGCTCCGGCGATATGTTGCTGGAGGCGCTGGCCGCCTGCGCCGGGGTCACCTTGCGGGCGGTGGCCACGGCCATCGGGGTGGAGGTCCGGGACGGAACGGTCACCGCCGAGGGTGACCTGGATTTCCGGGGCACGCTAGCCGTCTCCAAAGAAGCGCCGGTCGGCTTCAAGGACATCCGCCTCCGCTTCCAACTGGAAACCGACGCGGACGAGGAGCAACTGGCCTCCCTGATCCGGCTGACGGAGCGTTATTGCGTTGTCTATCAAACGCTGCGCCGGCCGCCGGTGATCGCCATCTCCCATAGCGTCGCTCGCTGACGAGGCCAGCAAATAACCAAGTAACTGTCCGTAAATAACTTTTCACTTTTCCCCAAGAAACACCCTGCAAAAACGCCAAGTTATTTCTGGACAACTACCAAACCCAAAAGCCACGCTTCAATCGGCCGGGGGGATAGGGGTCCGGGGGTAATACCTGACCGGCCTACTCTTGAAGTTCCGCCGAAACGTTTACGGGTCGGCTTAAAATGCAACCGACCGGCGAGGTGCGGGTGACGTGCTCGTGGAGTTCCCGCAATTGCTCCGGGCTGGCCGCCGGGGCGGTCAGATGTACCTTGGCCCGGACGTCGGTGTAGCCGGGCCAGACCCCGTCCTTCAGATCGAAAAACCCGTTCAAGTCGAGGTCGGCCTCAAGGTCGATCTTGACATCCTCCAGCTCGATACCCCGCAAACCCGCGTTCATCACGTAGCCGGTGGTCAGGCAGCAGCCGTAAGCGCCCAGGACCATTTCGACCATGTTGGGCGCCGTGTTCGAGCCGCCCAGGACGTCCGGCTCGTCCATCGGAACGCTAAAATCGCGGATCTGCGCCTCGCTGCGGAAGCCGCTGCCCTTCGCCCAGGTCGTGTTGGCCTTCCAGACTGTCTGGCCTGCCTCCGGTTTACCCTGAACCGCGCCCATAAGTCCCTGCAATTGGGCTATATCAAACCCAAGTTCCACCGTTGCTTGTTCTTGCGCCATCTCGTTATTTCTCCTTTCTTACTGTG
>JBHHXL010000286.1:0-6254 GCA_046757065.1 Anaerolineae bacterium | reverse complement strand
CTAAGGCATCTCCCTTTGTTCAACATGTTCTTGACCACTACAAGTTTTCCCGAATTTTGCTTTTTTTTTCTTGGTCTACTTGGCGTCTTGGCGGTTCAACAAAGCCTCCATCGCATAACAACACCCAAGGGGGGGACTACCCGAACTGCGTCTCAATCACCAGTTCTACATTCTCCTCAAATCCTTCTACCACAGAATCCGTTAGAACCAGAGGTTTTTTTATTTCCTTTCCCAGCCGATCTTGTTCAGCCTGATCAACGCGCCCGTTTAATTCGGCAGGTCGAAGCAGTTGCCGCTGTTGGCCTGAACGGAATGATCGGAGTTCGCCACCAAAATGCACATCTGCGTGGCCCCCGACGGGCGGTCGCTGACGCCGTATTGGGTGAAGGGGCTTGCGCCGCCGTAGGCAATCCACGGACCCGAGCCGGGCACGCCCGCCTCCGAGGGCGGGACGGTGTTGAAGAAGAAATGCACGTGCTGGCCGGGGATCTGCGGCGTGAAGCCAGACGTTTGAAAGTCAACCGAGTAGGTGCTGCCGTTGAGGGTGATGTTGGTGATCACCGCCGGCGGCCAATTCTTTTGCACCAACGGCACGTAGATCCGCTCGTCGAAGACCGTCAGGCCGGCCCCGCTTTCGTGCACATCCGGGTTGCTGGCGGCGCTGTTGTTGTTGAAGCTGGTGTTGATGAGCCACACGGTCGTGGTCAGGCTGGCCGCGCCCTCCGCCGCCAGCAGGCTTCCGCCGCTGCTCTTCTCGATGGACAGACCCCCGCCGCTGCCAGCGAGCGCCCGGTTGCCGAAGAAGGAACCGTTGGTCACGGTCACGGCCCCGCTCTCGATGACGATCCGCCCGCCGCCGCCGTTGCCGCTGTTGGCCGTGTTGCTGGAAACCTGGGTGTTGTGGATGAGCACCTGGCTGTTGTCGTAAACGTGAATTTCAAAGCCGCCGCCCGCGGCCGAGGTGTTCGAGATGAACTGGCTATCCGAAATGACCAGGCTCGACCCCCCGCGCACTTCCAGGTATAACCCGCCGCCGTTGCTGAGGGTTTCGCTGTTGGTAATGGCTATGTTCTCCAGGCGAACCCTGGCTCCATTGGAGATCACCCCGGAGATGCCGCCGCCCTTGGTCGTAGCCATCCCTTGATGATCGAAGATGATGTGCTGGACCGTGAGCGAGATCACGCTGGGGTCGATGGTGATGACCGGCCCGGCCCCGTAGAACAAGGTCGAGCGTGTCATCGGGCCCTGAAACTCAAAGCCGGAGGCATCGGTGAAAACCTGCCCGAACTGGCCGACGCAGTCGCTTGTGGTATGAATCCAGCCCCCCTGGATAATGACGTTTTTAGTAATGACTGCCCCGTCGGACGTTTTCTCCCCCAACATCTGCATAATAACGTCGCCCCCCACCACGTCAGGGCTGTTCAAAGCATCGATGAAGATGTCACATCCTCCGGCGCCGCTGGCCCTGAATTTGGCCTGGGTACCCACCGGCAGCAAAGCCAGGCTGCCAACCACCAACAACACGGCCAGCAACAAGGCCATTCCCGTGAAGCGCATCCGAAACATTGTCCCACGCAAGTTGATCATGAAGTCCCTCCTGGGTCTGAATCAGGCTGATGGCCCAAGATGTAATCGATAACATCTGCGCCAAACGAGGCTCAATTCACAATTGTCAGGGGAAACACTTACGGGAAAAAGGATGCAGAGATCGGCAACCCGGAGTTACCGGTGTGAGGCATTAAGCGGATGGTTGGCCCGTCCCCCCTCGATGCTGCTATGAAGATCCGTTGGTATCCCCCAGATACTATGCGGTAAGTCTGGCTCCATTATACCGGCAAGGCCACAGCCCGTCAATCCAAAGCCAATGTTAAGGAGCCGATTCCCGCCCGGCGGGCGGCTCCGATTCCCCCGCTTCCATCGCCTCGACGACGCGCACCCGCTTGCGTGGCTTCGCAGCGAGGGCGTGGCCGGGCAAAATACAGCGGGCGAAGATCAGATAGCCGGTGTGCATCGTCAGCCGGTCTTCGGGGCGTATGCGGTCAGGGACCGGCTTGTAGCGGCGGATCAAGACCTCTTCCACTTCAAGGTCGCCAAAATGATGCCCTTCCAGGGCAGCTACCAGGCGGCTGATCTGGTTCGTGGTGGGCACCAACGCCCCGAAAAAGCCGCCGCCTTTCAGCGCGGCCCGGGCCTGCTCCAGAAATCGCCAGGGCTCCCGCACGTCTAAAAAGAGGGCGTCGGCGTCGGTTTCATCGAAGCCCTGGCCGATGTGGCGCAGCTTGAATTCAACCACGCCGGCCAGCCCGACCCGCTCCAGATTGCGCCGGGCCTTGAGCTGCATCTCCGGGCGGGCTTCGTAGCTGTAAACCCGCCCGCCGGGGCCGAGCGCCCGGGCCAGAGCCAGCGTCAGCCCGCCGCTGCCGCTGCCGGCCTCGATCACCCGGCGGCCCGGATAGATATTCATCCTCAAGATGATCTGGGCCGCTTCCTTGGGATAAACAATCTGGGTGCTGCGCTCGATCTCTTTGATCAGGTCCGCCGTGGAGGGCTCCAGGGCCAGAAAGACCTCGCCCAATTGCGACTTGACCTGCCGGCCCAACGGTTGGCCCAGCAGATCATCGTGCAAGACTACGCCTCGATGGGTATGAAACTGAGCGCCCGGTTCCAGGGACACCAGGAATCGCTTGCCTTTCGAGGTGATCAGCATCACCAAATCGCCAGCTTGCGCGACGTTCATCGCGGTTTTTAACCTCAACGAAAATGATGTCGATTGTAACACGCCCGGCCAGGGCAGACAAAAGGGGGGTGGCACGACTCGCCTTCTGCCTCATTTTGGCATACAATTCAGATGGAGGCTATTTACGTATTTTCTTCTATGGTCAACAAGCAGACCCTGCTCCAGGCCCTTGAAGCCATCCCCGCCCGGCGAGTGCTCGTTCTGGGCGATGTGCTGCTGGATGAATACCTGATCGGCCAGGCCCGGCGGCTCAGTCGGGAAGCCCCGATCCCGATCCTGGAATTTGAGGAGCGGCGCACGCTGCCGGGCGGCGCGGCCAACCCGGCGATGGTCGTCGCCGCTTTGGAGGCGCGGGCGACGATGGTCGGCCTGATCGGCGCGGACGACGCCGGGCGGGAACTGGTGGCCGCTCTTCGCGCCGCCAACGTGGATGCCAGCGGCATTGTCACCAACCCGGCGCGGCAAACCACGCAAAAAACGCGCATCGTCTCCCAGGGCAGCCTGCGTTTTCCCCAACAACTGGCCCGGCTGGATCGCCTGGACCGCCGCCCGCCCGCCCCGGACGACGAAGCAGCCCTCATCGAAAAAATGACCATCGCCGCCCCGCTGATGGACGCCTTCGTCGTCAGCGATTATCGCCTGGGGATGCTGGCAAAGCCGCTGGTGCAGACTGCGCTGGACCTCTCCGCCAGACACGGCTTTCTGCTCGTGGTCGATAGCCAGGGCGAGCTGGACAAGTATCGCGGCTTCGACGTGATCCGGGCCAATCGCCCCGACACCGCCCGTTTCCTGGGCCGGCCGCTTGAAACCGAGGCCAACTTTGAAGCGGCCACCGCTGAATTGCTGGCTCGCCTGCAAGCGCGAGCCGTGGTCATCAGCCGGGGCGCGGACGGGGTCAGCCTGCGCGGGCATAACACGCCTTACACCCACTACCCCGCCGCCAACCGCAGCGAGGTCTTCGACGTGACCGGGGCCGGCGACGCCAGCACCGCCACCCTGGCCCTCGGCATCAGCGCCGGGCTGAATCTGGCCGAAGCGGCCGGCCTGGCCAACTACGCCGGAGGGCTGGTGGTGCGCCGGCTGGGCAACGCCACCCCCAGCCGCGAAGAGCTGCGCTGGGCTATCGAGCACTGGTGAGCTTGCCCCGCCGTGCCTTCCGTCGTACAATAACGCCGCCGATGACTGAGCCTGAACGCACCTACGACCTGTTTATTTCCTACGCCGAAGCCGACCGCGAAGCGGAACGAGTGAGCTACCTCACCTCCGAAGCCCAGGCCGCCGCCCACCGCGAACGATTGCGGGCGGCGAGCCAACGTCTGGTTTTCACCAACGGCATCTTTGACCTGCTGCACGCCGGGCACGTGGACTACCTGCAAAAAGCCCGCGCCCTGGGCGAGGCCCTGTTCGTCGGGTTGAACAGCGACGCCAGCACAGCCGCCCTGAAAGGCCCACAACGGCCCATCGTGCCCCAGGCGGACCGCGCCTGTCTGCTGGCCGCGCTGGCCTGCGTCGATGCCGTAATCCTCTTTGAGGAACCGACCGCCGAGGAGTTGGTGGCAAGGTTGCAGCCGGATATCTACGTCAAAGGCGGTGACTGGCAGATCGGCAACGAACAATCGCGAAACACAATGGACAAAGGAAAGATTCCGCCGGAGGCGGCGGTGGTGCGGGCGTACGGGGGGCGGGTGGAGATCATCCCTTTTCTGGCGGGGTATTCGACCTCGGGGATAATCGAGCACATTCTGGCGCGATACGCCCCCGGCCGGTGAGCGAGATTGACTGAACTCCCCCTCGCCGAGAGACCGGAATCCACATCTCCCCCTGCCGCCCAGACGGGCCGGGGCCTGGCCGGGGCCGCTTCCCTGATCTCCCTGGGCAACGTCGCCAGCCGGGTCTTAGGTCTGGCCCGGGAAACGGTTATCGCCGACCTGTTCGGCGCGACGGGCTTCGTCTCGGCCTTTCGGGTGGCGGCCCTGGTGCCCACCATTTTCTACGATCTGCTGGTGGGCGGGATGGTCAGCAGCGCCCTGGTGCCGGTCTTCAGCGAGTACGCCGAAAAGGATCGGGACGAGCTGTGGCGGCTGGCCAGCCTGATGCTCAGCCTGGCGGTGGCCGTGCTGGCCGTGGCCGTCCTGCTCATCGAACTGGCCGCCCCCGGCCTGGCCCTGCTCCTGGCCCCCGGCTACCGCTCCGATCCGGAGCTGATGCAGGCCCTGGTCCGTCTGCTGCGCATCGTTGCCCCGGCGATGCTCTTTTTGAGCCTGTCGGGCATCATCACCGGCCTGCTCTACGCCCTCAAGCGCTTCGCCTTCCCCGCCTTCACCGCCGCCGCCTTCAACGCCACGATGGTCGCCGTCACCCTGGTGGGGGCGCTGGCTTTCGGCTGGGGCATCGAGATTGTGGCCGTCGGGTTACTGGGCGGGGCGGCGGTCCAGGTGGGGCTGCAACTGCCCGGCCTGAGAGGCGCCCGACTTCGTCCGTCCTTCAACTGGAACCATCCGGGGCTGCGCCGCATCGCCGTGCTCTACCTGCCGGTCATCCTGGGCCTGGTGATCGACCAGGGGGCCAACGTCCTCGACCGCAATCTGGCCTCCCGTATCCCCGAGCCGCAAACCATCGCCTGGATGCAGTTCGCCACGACGCTCATCCAGTTTCCACTGGGGCTGGTTTCGGCGGCAATCTCCCTGGCCATCCTGCCCACCCTGTCTCGTTATGCAGCGATGGAGAATGGAGACCGGAGATTAGAGATTAGAGATAGGAGATTGGAGATTGGAGATCAAAACTCACCACCCGGCTCGCAAACCCCCACACCCCAATCTCCCACGCTTCGCGTCCCAATCTCCCAATCCCCATTTATGGACATCCTGGTCCGCGGCCTGAAAATGGTCCTGATCCTGATCATCCCGGCCACCGTGGGCTTGTTCGTGCTGGCCGGGCCGGTCATCGCCCTGCTGTTTGAGCACGGCGATTTCACCCCCTTCGACACGCAGCAAACGGCCCTGGCCCTGCGCTTTTATTTGCTGGGGCTGACCTTTGCCGCCATCGACCAGCCGCTCATCTTCGCCTACTACGCCCGGCAGAACACCCTGACTCCGGCGCTGGTCGGCTTGCTGGCGGTGGGTCTGTACCTGGCATCGGCCCTGACGCCAACGCTGTTCCATCCCCTGCGGATGACCGATCTGGTGCTGGCCAACAGCATCAAGCTGAGCGGGCACGCCCTGGTGATGCTGTGGCTCATCGGGCGGGGGGGGTGGCTCCGGGGGCGGGGCCTGCTGCCGACGGCGCTGAAGGCGCTCCTGGCCGCTGGCGCGATGGGTGCTGCGCTGGCCGGCCTCCTGCGTTTCCTGCAACCGCTCCTGCCCCCCGGCGCCGTCCTCAACGAAATCCTGCTCGTCGGGCTGGCCGGGTTGGCCGGGTTGGTCATCTACGGCCTGCTGCTCCTGGCTCTGCGCGTGCCAGAGGCGGGCGCGTTGCTGGCGTTGTTACAATCTCGCCGGCGCGGCCAGCCGTGAGATGG
>JBHHXL010000285.1:0-6262 GCA_046757065.1 Anaerolineae bacterium | reverse complement strand
CCTGAGTAGCGAAGCGTATCGAAGGGCTCGCTCCCCCAAGTTCTGTATGCGCCCCGCGCCGTCCTTGTCTCGACAGGCTAGCAAGCCTGTCCTACACGCCGCGTTGAGCACGGTGGTCTGACATGAAGGTGAAGGGGGTGAAGCAATGACAATCATGGCTGCCAGGAGTTGCTATTGCTGGCAACTATGCTAATATTAGGGGGTCTACACAAATTAGTGGGGCGCTCCGAGCGGACAACAGTCCGCGACACTAGATGTCTTGGGTCTGCAGCGTTGATTCCACTAGATACGGGGACTGTTGTCCCCTTCGAGCGGGTTAACCCCACTATTCTGCGTAGAGCCATATTAGGTTTGTCGGACTTCAATGCAGGAGAGCCAACTGGAATCTTATGACCAAGCCAATCATCCGCGTAGACAACATCCACAAGTCATACCTGATGGGCAAAGAAGCCGTCCCTGCCCTGCGCGGTGTGTCTCTGGAGATCGAGCAGGGCGACTTCGTGTGCCTGATGGGGCCCAGCGGTTCCGGCAAAACGACCCTGCTCAACATCATCGGCGGGCTGGACGAACCTGGCCGGGGACATGTCATCATCGACGGTGAAAACCTGGTGGCGTTGTCGGAGAACGAACTGGCCAGGCTACGCCTGCAAAAGATGGGGTTCGTTTTCCAGAACTACAATCTGTTAGCCAACTTCACCGCTCAGGAAAACGTGGATGCGCCCATGGTGCTGGCGAAAATCGGCCGCAAAGAACGCAAACAGCGCACCATCAGCTTGCTCGAAAAAGTGGGTCTGGCCGACAGGGCCCACCATTACCCCGGCGAACTGTCCGGCGGCCAACAGCAGCGTGTGGCTATTGCCCGCGCCTTGGCCAATAACCCACTCATCCTCATCGCCGACGAGGTGACCGGAGATCTCGACAGCGAATCGGGCTTTGCCATCATGCGTTTACTGGCAACGCTCAATGATGAGGGCATGACCATCATCTTTGTGACTCACGACCCGCGCATGGCGGAATTTGCCCGGCGGTTGATCCATATACGGGATGGCAAGATCTGGAACGATGCTGAAGGAAACGGGGCGGACGCGCCGGCAGACGCAGCCGCCGGCCGCCACCAAACGACCAAGGCCTCCACATGATCCTCAAGTACGTTCTCAAGAACTTTCGGCGGCGCAAGGTGCGCACCATCTTGATGGTGCTTTCGTTACTCGTCAGCACAGGTCTGATTGTCGCCATGAGCGCCACCGTGGAGACGATACGCCGCTCCAATGTGAACCTGATCGCCTCGGCGACCGGGCGCTACGATCTGGCCGTGCGTCGCGCCGAGACCAGCCCGGAGCCGTTCATCGCTGTGGCCGAGACGAGCCGGCGCATTCTTGCCGCCGACAAACGGATCACGGCCGTATATCCCCGCTTTCTCAGCCAGGCAGAACTGAATGCCGCCGGCGAGCTGAACACCGGCGCCCTGCTCGCCCTTGATCCGGCAGAGAACATCGGCCAGATTGAGGTCATTTCCGGTACCTACCAGTTGGGCGACATGCAGGCCGCCGTCCTGCAATCCACAGCTTTGAGTCTGGGCAATCTGCAAGTAGGCGACACCATCGAGGTGGCCTACAGTTTCCCCCAGCCGCGCGAAAAGGGCTCGGTCGCCCCTGTTGGCAGCAGCCGGCGCCGCGCCGTGGGGCGATTCACCATCAGCGCTATCGTGCGCCAGAATGGGGTGACCAATGCCGGCGTCAACAGCGGCGTCATCGTTCACATCGAGGACGTCCAGGCATTGCTGGGGCTGCCGGATCGGGCGGAAGAGCTCATAGTTCTGGTGGAACCGGCTCTGTATGAAGCGGGCAATGCCGAAGAGGCAGCGCTGAGCGTGCGCGATGTGGCCGTCAACGTGCAGGCGGCGCTGGGCGACCAATATGTCTATCGTCTGGACAAAGCACAGGCATTGGATGAATCAGCCCAGGCGTTTCTGGTCATACAGGCGCTTATTTCCACCTATGGCTTGATGTCGCTGGGCGTGGTAGGTTTGCTGGTCTATACCCTCGTCATGACCAATGTGCAGGAACAGCGGCGCGAGATGGCTATCTTGCGCATCCTGGGCAGCCAGCGGAACTTGCTGTTTGGCATTGTCGTGGTCGAGGTGTTTGTGATTGGCCTGCTGGGGGTCGGCCTGGGCATCCTGCTGGGACAGGCCATCACGGCCTTTTTGGTGGTGCCTTATATCGAGTCCCAGATGAACCAAGCGGGGCTGGCAACCACAATTCAACCGGCGGTCAGCTTGACAGCGATTCTACCGGCGATTGTATCCGCCCTGGTGGTGCTCTTGCTCAGCGCCATCAAACCGGCCCAGGATGCGGCCAAAACAAAAGTGGTGCATGCCATCAACCCCGGCGTGGCAGATAATATCCAACTGGAAGATTTGGACGAGTTGCGCGAACGCCGCCCCACGATGAAACTGTTTATCATTGGCCTGGGGATGATGTTTGTCGTGCTGATGGCCGCCGGCCTGGTTGCGGCGGGGATATTCGACAATGCGGCGGCGTTGGCTGCCATGGTCCTGGCCATTCTGATATTGATGGTGGTGGGCATTGTCTTTGTCTTTTTCATTCTTACCCGGCCATTGGAAAAGCTCATTCTTTTCATAACCGGCCTCGTCTCGCCCCGGCTGACTTATTTTGCCAAACGAAACGTCGGGCGCAGTGCGGAGCGCAATACCCTCATTTCCTTACTGGTACTGTTCAGCGGTGTCTTGCCCAGCTTTTTGGCGACGCAAAGCGCCATGGGCAATGCCAATATCGAGACAGACGTGCACCTTAGTATGGGAGCGCCCGTGGAGATACAAAGCTTGTCCGGGTTTGAAGCGCCTGAGCTCGCCGCTCTGTCACGCCTGCGGCCGAGCTTTGTGTCGGAGGAGGTACAGGCTGTACCGGGCATCGACAAGGCGGTCGGTTTGACCTACGATTACGTTACGCAGGTGTCTGATGCCGTGGGGATGAGGACCGGGACGCTGACGCTGGTGGGTGTAACCGGTGATCTGAATGACGTGTTGTACGATGATTTGACGATCTTCACGGCGGGCGGGCCAACTGCTTTGACGCAGATTCTGACCGATCCCACGGCCGTCGTCATCAGCCAGGGCATGGCGGAGGGTCTGGCGGTTCATCTGGGAGGCACCATCATAGTGCAGGGCGAGGGGTTGGATCACAAAGAAGAGCTGACCGTCGTGGGAATTGCCCAGCGCCTGCCCGGTTTTGGCAACGTGGGGCGCATTCCTACTCTGGCGCTGGCCGGCGGCACGGTGTTTATCTCCCTGGATGGCTTTCGCCGCATGACCACCAACCCCCAAGAAGCGCTGCCCGACGCAGACGACCCGATTTTGGACCGTGTACTGGCGACAATATCAGCCGATGCAGAACCCTCTACTGTGGATATTGCCCTGCACGAGGCGTTCAACCGGAAATACGACATCTGGACGCAACTGGCGGACGTCCAGCTCAAGTTGGCCCGCGACAATCGGGTGCAGGGACAGGTTTTTCTGCTCGTATTGACCCTGATCAGCTTTATCACGGCCGTGTTCGGCGTCTTTGCCGTCATCTATGTGACGATTTATGCGCGGCGGCGGGAGATTGGCATGATGAAAGCGGTCGGCACGCGCAATTGGGAGTTGAATGGTATACTCAGCGTGGAAGCGATTGCCATGACGTTGAGTGCGGCCCTGGCCGGCATCCTGGCCGGATCGACGACGGGCTATCTGCTCGCTTATGCTTTGAATGTAGCAGAACAGCGCCCGCAGCAGTTTGTGATCGACACCACGGTGATGCCCTTTATCGTCGTTATGGTAACGCTGGCCTCCATTTTGGGCACCGTGCTCTCGGCGCGGCGCATTGTCAAGCGCAAAGCGGTCGAGATCTTGAGAATGAGTTGATGGTGAGGAAAGGTGTGAACACAAAGAGTTGTATGGTACTGGCAGCAATCCTGGTGTTGATGGTGGGCTGTACGCGTGAGCCGGCGACGGTTGAGCCCAGCGCCACACCAATTCCAGATAAGACAACGTCGCCATCGCCGTCACCGGCGCGTACAGGCCTGACGATTCTGGCCGATGGTGTTGTTCAAACTGTGCAGCCGGCCTTGCCCCTGGCTTTTGAGACCGGAGGCAAGCTGCTCGCCGTGCACGTGCAAGCCGGCGACCTGGTACAGGCCGGCGATCTCATCGCCACGCTGGACGACACCAACACCCAGGACCAAGTGGCGCAGGCCCAGCTCAACCTGCAACTGGCCGAACTGGCGCTAGAGGACTTGAACCGTGACCCCACGCCCGCGGCCGTGGCCGCGGCCCGAGTCAAGCTGGCTTCAGCCAGGGCCAATCTGACAGCCCTGACCTCACCGCCCAGCGACGAGCAAATCCAGGCTGCCCGACAAACTCTCAACGCCGCACAACAGGCACTCCGGGACCTGCTTGATCTGTCTGGCATCGACATCGCCATCGCTGAGCATCAGGTGGAGCAGGCTAAGAACGCTCTCTGGGGGGCGCAGAGCCAGCGGGATGCCGTTTGCGGGGGCGGATCGGGAGCCGCCTGCGATGCAGCCAACGCTGCAGTCCAGCAGAACGAGGAATCGGTTCGCATCGTGGAGCTCAACCTGGAGAAGCTCACCAGTGGCCCCGGCGCTGGCGAAATCGCCAGCGCTAATGCGCAGGTCGCTCAAGCCCAGGCAAACCTGGATGCACTGCTCGCAGGTCCCGATCCTGATGCATTGGCGGCTGCCAAGGCCCAGGTGGAACAAGCGCAGGCTGAGCTGGATGCACTGCTGGCCGGCGCGTCGGCTAACGACCTGATCACGGCCGAGATCAACATCGCCCAGGCGCGCCTGGTGCTGGAGAGTGCCCAACGCCAGGTTGACAACACCAAACTCGTCGCCCCTGCAGCCGGCACGGTGGTCGCCGTCGAGGCTGCACCCGGCGCCCTGGTGGGCAGCGGCACACCGGTTGTACTATTGATTGATACGACGCGACTGGAGTTCCGCACCACCAATGTGAGCGAGCGCGACCTGGCGCAAATCTCACCCGGGCAGACGGCCGTTGTCACGTTGAAAGCCTATCCCAACGACCCCATAGCAGCAGAGGTGGTGCGGATTGATGTGCAGGCGGGTCCCCCTGTCGGTGATGCGGCCACCTTCTCCGTTGTGCTGGATCTCGGTGAAACCTATCTGGTCATTCGTCCAGGTATGACTGGTCGGGCAGAGATTCGTCGCGAGGAGTAGCCGGGCCGCGGCCTGGGCCTGGCTATCGTCAGGCAGATTGTGGAGGCCCACCAGGGGCAGGCGTGGGCCGAAAGCGAACCGGGCAGGGGGAGCGGGCCAAACCCCAGGGCAAACTCGGCCCGCGAGCCTTCACCCAGCGGCTCGAAGCTGTGGATCTGGGCGAAGATGGACGCGCGGGCACTTCATGCCCGTGCGGGCGCCGGCCGAGAAGCAACGCGTTATTACCGGATTATTTTCTCAAACTTGTAACTACCCAGCCTGCCCTCAGTCCATGAATGAATTCACGGCCTGATACGAAAAACGCGTTGAAACGCGTTCAAGCCTTAACCCGTTTCAACGGGTTTCGCAGTGTCAGACGCGACGTCCTGAGCCTGCCGAAGGGGGCAATTCATTGCTCGTCACGGCGGGCTGGGTAGTTTGACAATGTCACATTACAGACCCTGCTCGGCCTGGATTGCCAAATCCAGGCCAAAGGCGGCGAAATCACCGTGCGTTCGTGCTGCCCAGCCGCCGGATCTGGCGATCCGGCGAGAGCGGTTGTAATGTGACATTGTCAAAGTAGTTACTCAAACTTCATGATCCGGCGCTGCTTGGTAGGTCGGACACTTCATGTCCGACCGGGCCGGCGGCCCATTCGCTGGCCGCCGGGGGCGAGATTCTCGAACTTCACATACATTTGCCAACAGTATCATTCATTGCTCGCTGCGAACGGCTTACTCACCCTCCGCCTCCGCCAGTTCCTGCAACACCTCCACCACCGGCCCCAGCAGCTCCCCGTCCGGCTCCTGGCTCAACGTCTGGCAAGCCTCGAGGTAGTCGCGGGCCATGTACTCGATACGACCGGCAAAGGCCGCGGGAAGGCGCAAAAAGAAAGGCGCCAGAGTACGCACCGCTTCCTCGTAGGCCCCCAAGGCTTCCTCCGGCGAGCCCCCTTCGGAGAGACGATCGCCCAGGTTGTTGAGGCTGGTGGCCAGGTGGGGGAGGAAGGCGTCGGGGTTGCGTT